>JAVCBY010000112.1:0-39585 GCA_037917625.1 Thermoproteota archaeon
AACTGTAGAATATGAGGATTAGGAGTATCCCGTAGAACCAACCGGGTATAGCTGATGTCGGAGAGAGGTATATCGTCAACTTATCTAGGAATGAACCGAAGTTCCTCGATAGGTAGAGCCCACCAAAGAGACCTATGAAGAATATTATAACGGTCGCTGTAGTGAATAGGAGTATAGTTTGGGGGAGCCTCTCCAATATTATGAGTCTCACTAATCTGGAGCCCGTATCACTAGTCATATACATGGATCTGCCCAAGTCCAAGGTCAGGGCGTTCCATAGGTAGATGAGGCTCCTTATTGGGAAAGGCTGATCCAATCCCCTTAGCCTTATCTCATTTTCGACGAGCCTTTCGATGAGCTTATTCCTCTCCTCAATACTCAAGCCCTTGTAGAGGGGGTTAGCGCTTACCCTCTGTGCGACATTAAATTTTATATCGCTTATTAGTATCTCATCGACATATCCTCCAGCATTAGCTATTAATATCGTCAGATAAGTGACGATAATGACCATTAGGAAAAGGACGAAGCCCCTCTTTATTAGTACCTTAGCTAGTGGAGGTATCCTCATGAGAACTCACCTTATGATCAAGATATTAAAGTATCCTCGAGGGATATCTCATTCTCATCTACAGCTCCATTCCTGTTGGTGTCCTGCCACTTAACGACGATAGTACCAGCGTTCACCTTGTTCTTCAGTAAGTAGAGAAATGCTGCCTCAGTACCGTATCTGCTCATGCCTGCAACGTAGAGATTCTTATCTATCAGTGTAGCTATACCGTAGTCCAGGCTACCGTACTTCGATTCGTACTTCTCTCCAGTTGGGAGGCTCAGGGTCTTGGAGTCCATCTTTATCCCTGCCTTCTCGAAGGCTACCCTCGTATGTATATTTGTAACGGGTCCACCGAGCACTAAGCTCACGCCAGATGGTCCAGTCAGCACCTCGGCGGCTGGGAAGTACTTAAGTATTATATTCTTATCGTAGCCTGTCCCAACCAACGTGTATGGGAATATCTTGAACTCCTCTATGTTCGTAGCTAGCTTCTCTATCTTATATGGCAGTGCCCTGATCGACCTTATCGTGCAAGTATGAGCTATCGCATCAGCCGCAGCTAGGTAGTAGGGACCATCTGATATGAAGAAGTGCTTGTTCTTGCTGTAGAAGTCGCTTAAGAGGAAGTACCTCCTCTTAGCTTCTTCAACTTTTATGTAATCCTTGAAGAAGTTCGGATATGGTATCAATCCCTCATTATAAGCCTTGTCCAAGTACTTCTTAAGTATCCCAAGACTGGGTCCCGCTATATAATTCATCCACTCGATCTTCAGGGCATTAGATTTATCAGCGCTGAATGCAAGCTCTTTGTTCTCCTCAGCTAGCACGCCTATGAAGTAGGAGTGCCATGGCATAGAGGGCCACATCGTGTAACTCGCTACTATCAGCTCAGCATCTAGATGTATATAATCGACGTAATACTCTATGATCAGAGGATCCGTGCTGACTATCCTCCACGCCTTGAACTGCTCATATACGGAGCTCAGATAACCAACTACGGATTCATCGTATATCTTGCTCTCCGGATTCATCCTCTCGTGATCTACTACATATCCGAATATGAAGTCAGCTAGGGATCTAGTGGAGCCATCATGATAAGCTACTTTGCCCAGGACTGGGCCATAATTGACTACGAACTTAACTTTAGCTTCAGTTACATTAGCCTCCTCTGCTGTGATCATACGCTGCTCCTTGATGTTCCATGAGGCCCAAGCTTTTGAAGGTACTTTAACGCTATCCACCCACTTCAACGTGAGCCAGTACTTGCTTTCTTCATTCTGGTGCGTTGGGGTTCCCTTAACGACTTCCATATACACACTCTTCACGTTAAGAGGTATAGGTAAACCTGTCTGTGGGTGAAGCAGGAAAGCTGAATCTTGGAGAGCATATCCATATATCATCATATCGTAGATCCAGTTCGAAGCTCCGGCGTTAGGTCCAGCCGGGTTCCAAGGATCTATTATGACTTCAGCACTCGATATCCTCGCAGTCCCTCCTACCTTGCCCTTATTCGCTGTGAAAGCCCATGATGCTGCAGCGTAACCTGCGGCATAATCCGCTACTAAGTTTATCCCCTTCCTGCGAGCCCATACAGCTGTCTGATCCACTATCCATAATCTGACGCTGTCCTCTATGGCCATCTTAATGGCTTTCCTCATCATCTGATCTCTCTCCTCTATCGTCTTGAACTTCTTCATGGCTAGCTTATTCGCTATATCCCTGAACTCCGGATCAGGAGTGTAGGCGCGCCAGAGCGGGCTCCAGGCCATCCCACTATCTTGAGTGTAAAAGAACTGGAAGTTATCCGAATCGTCCCTGCTTACAGCCGTCGTTATCCATCCTCCTGTGTAGAGATGCCACTTACCTTCAGCTGGGTCTCCCCTTATCCAAAGAGGTGATGCCTCTCTGCTCGTTTTGTACATCCTATCGACAGTAAAACCTAGTCTCTCCAACTGGTTTGAGATGTAATCTCCTATAGCCCTTCTGGCATCCTCAACCCTTATTATGAAGTGTAGTGTGACGGGCTTACCCTTATAGTACCACTTCCCTCCTACTAACTCCGCGCCCATCTTCTTCATCTCGCTCTCTATGATAGCCTTCCCCTTCTCGAAATCGTAAGCGTACTTACTCTCTATCTTACTTATCTCATCGAGATATCTCTGTCCTTCTGGAAGTAATTTGATGAACGGGACGAACTTGGGCATAGCTAAGCCGCCCATTATCTCATTGACTATGTAATTCCTGTCAATTATGTAGTTCATAGCCTCCCTTATCTTCTTGTTACTGAATGGGTTGAGCTCCCCTGTCTTCGGGAAAGTCGGACCGACTGGATTGAAAGTTAGATCGTAGTAGAGCCCGAAGGAGAAATCATAAGCTAGTTCGGGGCTCTGCTTTATCTTCCTGTAGAGATCGGGCTCCGAAAGGTCTATGAAGTATACATCCATATCGCCCTTTATCATCATTTCCACTGCCTTCGCATGATCGCGCTCGCCGAAGAAGACTATCGAGTCAAACCAGCCATACTTGTTCGGTTTGAACTCAACTGGCGCTGCTGAAACGGGACTGAATGCTGGGAGCAAGAGCGCTATTAGTATAGCGGATAGGATGAGGCACATCACATTCCTACTCATACCATCACCCCTGAGGGGCTAGGAGTAGTAAAAGATGTCATACTTATAAAACTTTCCCTCGGCCCTCCCTTCAATTTCATTTCACTTAAATTCCCGAAAAAAATTCAACAATAATTGGGCTCCTCGTCAGGAGTGATTGAATCCGAGGACGTTTAAGTCGCTTCGAAGAGGGACTCATGAGGATCTCCATCAGTGAGATCTATTCCTTCAACCGCTCAAGTATCCCACTCCTCTCCCTCATCTCATCGTAATCCCTGCACACCAGATCTATCGCCTCCTTATACTTCCCCTTCATATTCACTCCCGAGCTCTTATAAAGCCCCTTCCTCCTCACTCGATAGCATACCTCACACGTGAGTAATGATATCTCATATTTATCCAGATCGCCCTTAACTAACCCCTCAGCGATCCTCCTAACTATTTTCATTATGTCCTCATCTGAGCTAAAGTCCATTATCCTCCCCCTTGCTCCCCTCATGTACTGACTTATGGCAGCTTGCGTGACCCCCAGTAAGTTAGCTACATCCATCTGCCTCAAGCCGTGCTTCTCTATGAGCTCTCTCGAGACAGCTGCCCTGACGGAAGGTATCAGGGTCTTCACAATTACTTCACACGGTTGTATCAGCATCTCGATAACGATAGCATTTTCAAATTATAATGATTCCGATTCTATGGAGAGCAGTGGCTTATTGACGCTTCTCAAGTCCTTGATCATCTGGGGCATGACAGCCCAAGTGCTGTGGAGGAGCACTTCCTCCCATTCCGAGTTAACGAGGCCCATTGAAATCGCTGATAGCAGTATCCTATCGAAATCCCTCTCCTTAGAGAGTTTCAACTCATCACTGAGTAACTCAATTATTTTGAGGGCGATGATAGATTCCTCCATCCTCTCAGCTAGCTTACCCTTGCTCAGGGAAGCTGGCATCCTAGCTAAGCTGATGAGCTCTGAGCTCAGATCCCCTAAGATCTTAGATGATAGGAAGGATATCTCAGCCTCTACCTCCATTAAAGCCAATCTCTCATCATCTAAAGGTAGGTCCTTAGCCACTATCTCAGCCTCCTTATCTAAAGCTTCCTGAAGCCTAGATCTCCCAGACTCTAGGAAGTCTAAAGCTTCGCTCTTTATGGAGTTGAAGCACTTCCATCTAGATAGTTCTATCGGCTCCTCCGGAATCAGTTCATCTGGATCGAAGCTAGCATCCTCCTTGGATAGCATGGCATCCAACACTTCATCCATCTCGAAGAAGACAAGGGCTTCCCTTATAGCAGAAGCTGGATCATCTGCAGCATGTATTATATTTAGGGCTCTATTAGCTCCCTTCATATCATACCTCAAGTTCCCGGGCTTCCCAGCTTCTGGAGTAGTAGGTCCTATGAGTTCCCTGAGCTCGGAGCAAGACTCCCCCTCTGACTCGCTGACCAACATCACAGCAACCACGGGAGCTTGGCTGAAGACCTTGGGCATTATCCACCAAGAATCCCTGTATCTCTGCTTCACGAACATGTAAAGCTCATCTATCATCGGAGGATCCATCTCAGTCAGCTTTATAGCCCCTATTATGAAGTTCTCCTTGAGCCTCTCAACTATCTCCGGCGCCAAGCCCCTGGCGAAAGCATCAGGCTTTATCATAGCGAATGAGAAATATGGAAGGGATCTTATGTGCTCATCATCGGCTTCAGATAAGAACCTCTCCCTCAAATCCATGAATACCTGCCTCTCTATAGGATCCCTCCTCTCGAAGTAAGAGCTCATCCTCCCTTCACCTTGAATATAGCTACCTCAACGTACCCCTGATTCTTACCCAAGTGAACGAGCTCGAAGTAGTTCATCTTACCGAAGCCTATAGATGCTAGGGCCATCTTGTAGAGGGTGGTGTTGAGGGCGTAATCAGTCGGTATGTACCTCCCCGACATACTATCATAGTAGAAGAACTTCCTCAAGTCCTGGGTGAGCCATTTGCTGGATTCATCCGATCTATAAGGGCTATGCTGGAACTCCCCCGCTATCCAAGCTATAGCTATCCACTTCCCCCCTCCCTGGAAGTTCCCAACTTCCGCGGGGACATCTACGACCACGTAACTCGCGTTCATCCTGCTAGCTAAATCTAGCATCCTCTCCTCGGGTCCCATGAAGCCCTTGGCGATTAGGGCTATCTGACTGGAGTTTATAGTCAAGCCATCAGCTATCGTGACCTTCCCCGAGCCGAACTGCATCCAGTAACCGTAGTCCCACCAGGATATAGCTATCTCATCAGACTTAGTGTTATTCTTCAACCAGTTAAGGGCGTCGATCCATCCCTCGCTGAAGCCCAAAGGGTAGTTCATCGCTTCCTCATATGATAGAGCGTAACTGTAGAAAGATCCTCCGTACTCCCTTATGTGTCCTTGGAGCGATACGGGGAGTATTACGAGGATTAAAATGAGGATTATCGGCACTCTTAACATGTATATCTTCCTTTTGAGGGGAAGAGAAGCTCCTCTCCTCTCCTTAGATCTCTCTAGAGCCCTAACTTTTTTAATATATGGCTCGGAGAACATGAGGAGCCTCTGAGTGAAGTAACCCGCGCATAAGGCTAGGAAGGGAGCCGCTAGAGGAGGGAGCCTCACTATGCTGACCGCGAAGTATAGGGAAATCAAAGTCATTAAAGTAAGCATCAGCTCCTCATCCCTCCTCCATCTCTCTATTATTAGGAAGAAGAGACCCAAAGAAGCTGGAATGAGGAGAGTGGTGAAGGATTCGAAGCTCTCACCAGCTCCATGCTCAGCTACAGTCTCAACCACATTCCCCTGAGGCAGCTTGACTAAGGGGAAGAGCACCCTCATGAGCCTACCTGTCAAGGGCTGATATATACCGAGGCCCAGGAATATGGCGAGGAGGGCGACGCCAGCTATTATGGATACCTCCCTCCTCCTCACTAACTTGGGGATCCTCCCAGAGAGCAAGTAGACGAGAGCTGCGAGTAGGGATGCCCATACTAAAGTGCTCTCGAAACTCATGTAGAGCTTCCTGTAAGCTAAATTAGGTAGAGCACCGAATGAAGCTATGAGGACGTAGAGAGGAGGAATTCCCAATGCTAAAGCTTTCCTCCAATTCAACCTATTTAAGAGGAGCAATATGAATAGGATGAGAGCGTATCCATCATAAAGAGCCCTGAAGCCAGCCCATACACCGGAGGCATATACTAAGAAGGCCCCGCTTAAGCCTGAGTATATTATGGCTTTCCAGTCCTCATCTGATCTCATCGCTTTCAGCGTGAAATAGAGAGATGCCATTAGAAGAGGGATCGCGAACTGCTCATGCCTGTACCAGCCTGCTAGAGATCTGCTTAGGTAAGCCCAGGATAGGGAGATTGAGAAAGCTGAGATCATGGCAGCTGCCCTCCCCCAGAGCTCCTTAGCTGTCAGGTAGAGGGGGATGACGATGAGGGGCGCGAAGAAAGCTGGGATGTAGACGACCACCGTATAAAGATCTTTGAAGCCGAAGAGGGAGACTAGCTTATATATAGCTGCCCCAGTGTAATAGTGAAGGACTGGCAGTACTTCAGTAGGATTGTAGCTCCATGGGTGCCAAGAGAGGGGATCGTAACTCGGTAGATGGCCCGTCTTAATTAAGTAATCGGTTATCCTGTAATGGAGGAGGGGATCGTCTGCCGTTAAGTTAGCCCCGTACTTGAAAGTCGGGAGGATGCGGATGAATGCTCCGAGGGAATATGATAGTGTTAAAGTCAAGATATCCGTAATTAGTCCCCTCATCCTTCTCTCATCCGCCAAAGCGTTCCACCTCAGATGAGCTGAGGTCCCTTTATAAAAAATTTACCCGAGGCTTGTACGGGATCTGAGATGGAATACTTGTGAGCTACCCACCCCTGAAGGGTGTGGGCTTCCAGCGTTTAGAGTAGGCTTTGCGCCTACCTCCTCATCTGCTGGTTCGAGGGGCTCACATCTCCTCCATCCCATAGAGCTCGTTACCCCATGGGCTATTCTCATTTATCCACCTCAGCAGATGCTTCATAGGTCATCGGAACATCCTCAAACTAATTGGGCTCTTTAGTTTTTAAATTTTCGCATTCATCTCACTCGAATGGCGTGGGTTTTCCGGCGAAAACTTATAATATAAACCTAAAACTTCCCATTATGATATTCAGAGCTGTAACTCTCCACTTAAGGGATCCCGAGCTCTATTCCTCTTATTCCGATTACCTAATAAAGCTATCCTCTAAGCTCAACTCACTCTCCTCGAGAGTAGTGCTCCCCAGAGCTTATGATGAAGTCGACTTGGATCTCAAGGCTGTCTATTCTGGGGAGGGATCCGGGGCATTTAAAATAGCGTGGGATCTCCTCAAAGAGGGATACTTCACCTCAATATCTCTGAGTAGCGATTCCTCTGAGATCTATAGGGCTTCGGAGTTTCTCTTCAGGGTATCTGAGGAGCTGGGGCCCGAGTATGCGACTATGTTCGCCTTAGGATCAGGGAAGCCACCAGAAACACCCTACTTCCCACTAACTAAATCTGAAAATTTCGGATTGAGCTTCTCCCTCCTCTACCCATCCGATCTCTACGGGGCCTTAATTGAAGCTGAGGAGCCACATTTAACGCTCATGTATGCGCTCTCTAGGGTATTCAGGGAGGCTACTCATAGGGTGGAGAGGGCCATAGAGGAACTAGGCGAAGCTATTCCAATACTAGGGATCGATTTCTCCTTAAGCCCTTGGATGGAGGAGAGCGCAGCTAAGGTAGTCAGCTTAGTCGCGAGATCTCCATTCTTAAGCCCTGGCACGCCATCAGCTCTCTTAGAGATAAACGAGGCTATTATGGAATCATCAGAGGGGATGAAGAGGATCGGTTTCAACGAGACGATGCTGCCGATGGCGGAAGATGACCTCCTGAAGGAGTTATCATTAAAACTCGAGATTAGAGCTAGGGATTTAGCTCTCCTCACACCTTATTGCTTAGCAGGTCTCGATATGGTAGTACTTCCCTTGAGCGTCGGTAGAGATGATGTAGCAAAGCTGATAAGAGATTTAATCGCATCTAGCCGCGTCAAGAATAGGACTATAGGCCTCAGGATGATCTTAGTGGATGCCGAACCCGGGGATTATTTTGAGTTCAAGAGGTTCGGGAAGGTCCCTGTGATGATGCTCTAGCGTAAGCTCCTCCGAATATCCTATCGTTTATATCTACGGCAGCCCTCACACCATCCCCAACGGCTTTCGCTATCTGCAATGGCTCCCCAGTGACATCACCGACAGCATAAACACCTGGTATGTTTGTCCTTTGCCAGCAATCTACCTTTATGAATCCCCTCTCACCCGTCTCCACTCCAGCCTCCCTAGCTATCCCACTCCTAGGTTCCACCCCTATCAGTATGAAGACACCATCAGCTTCGATGAAGCTCTCCTCCCCGCTCTCCAAGTTCCTGACTTTTGCTCCCTCTACTCTGCTCTCCCCAACTATAGCTGTCAGAACGCTATTGAATAGGAACTTCACGTTCTCCTTGCTCATCAAGTTATCCACTAACGCCCTCTCAGCTCTCATCGAGGATCTCCTGTGGACTAAGATAACCTCTCTAGTGATCTTAGATAAGTAGATAGATGATACAGCAGCTGTGTTTCCACCTCCAACTACTATAACCCTCTTCCCCTTGAAGAGAGGACCGTCACAGACAGCACAGTAGCTAACGCCTTTCCCAAAGAGCTCCTCCTCCCCAGGTACCCCAAGCTTCCTCTCCTCAGCTCCCGTGGCTATAACTACAGCTCTAGCTTGAAACTCCTTGCCCGAGCTCGTATAAACTCTCTTGAGCTCTCCAGTTAACTCGAGCTTAACGACCTCCTCAGGCGAGAGTATCTTAGCCCCTGACTTGAGGGCATGATCATGCATCCTCCTCGCTAACTCCTCCCCGCTTATCGATTCAAAGCCAGGATAGTTCTCTATAACGGGGTTCACATTGATCTTACCACCAGGCATGCTTTTCTCAATGACTAAAACCTTTAGCCCATATCTAGCTAAGTAAATAGCTGCCGTCAGGCCTCCAGGACCGCCTCCAACGATTATAACGTCATTATCCCTCTCCACTCTCGCTTGAGGCATGAAGAACATCTAACCCCTCCCGATTAGATCGAACTTTATCATCTTCAATCTCCTATTAAAAATCTCATCCCCATATATAGATGCGAGCTCATTTATGAGATCTTCTACGCTCTGAAATCCATCTTCCCTCGCTAGATAATCATCAAGCTCCTCTAAGCTTAGCTCCCTCACCTCCCTTATTATAGCTTCACCTATCCTCTCCTCCCCCGCCTCTAAGTAAACTAGATCCCCAGGATTAAGGATAGTCTCCATTCTTATCGTGCTCCTCTTCCTCCCAGAGATTATCGAATCCTTATATTTCCCTTTGAACTTCAGGACCTTCATCCTATCCCCTCAGTAGCCTGTTCACCATTGGAGGCACGATCCCCCCTCTAGCTAATAGGACCTTAGAATCAAACTTGGAGATTCCGAGGACAGGAGAAGACCCCAGAATACCACCAAAATCTACTTCATCTCCCTCCTTAGCTCCAGGTACCGGGATGAGCCTTACCCCGAGGACCTTATCTAAAGTCACAGCTACGGCCATCACATCACCTATTATCGCTGAGATCTTATCGGCTTCAACATCCCCAGGTATCGGCACCATATCGATGCCCGTGCTACAAACAGCTGTCATTGAGAGGAGGGCTCGAAGGTCGAGAGCTCCTCTCCTAACGGCCTCAGCCATACCGGAGTCCTCGCTCACTGGTATGAAGGCCCCGCTCAACCCCCCTACTGAGGATGTAGCCATAGCGCCTCCCTTCTTCACGGCATCCGTCAGTATCGCTAAGGCCAATAGGCTCCCAGGAGCTCCTACCTCCCCTACTCCCATTGCTCTCAAAATTCCAGCGACGCTATCACCGATAGCTGGTGTTGGGGCTAGGGAAAGATCGACAGATCCGAATTTAGCTCCCATGACCTCAGCGACCTCCCTCCCGACTAACTCGCCCAATCTAGTTATCTTGAAAGCGACCCTCTTAATAGCATCGTGGATCGTCCTGAGATCCTCCCCCTCGAGGAGCCTCACTACGCTTTCCACGACACCGGGACCGCTTATCGCAACGTTTATCACAGAATCGTTCTCCCTTCCATCATGATAGGCTCCCGGTATGAAGGGAGTCCCCCCTATCGCGTTCGCGAAAACCCCCAGCCTGGTGCATCCCCTATAATTGAGCTCAGCTAGCTCCTTTATTATACCTCCCATGATGGATACAGCATCTACGTTTATCCCGTGGACAGTCGATGCGGCATTGACTAGAGAGGAGACCCTCTCGCTCTCTGAGAGAACTTCAGGTATCGAGTATATGACTCCATAGTCCCCTATGGAGAATCCTGAGTCTACGAATGCTGCATGTCCGCCGACGTAATCCAATTTGAGCTCTTCAGATACTTTCTCCAGGGAAAATCCTATCTCAACAGCGATTTCCCTAGCCTCATCCTTATCAGAGGCCAAGGAATCCACTAAGTAGCAAGTTGGGGTAACTGCTAACCTCTTCGTTACTATCTTGACTCCCAATCTCCTTGCTACTGTATCAACAGCTTCCCTAAAGCCGGAAGCCTTCTCCTCAATCACGCTGATTATACCTTCCTTTATGTCATCATATCTCAGCGAGGGCAGTATATCTATACCTAACGTCACCGCCCTTATATCGAGGTTCTGGAAGGAGAGCATCTCTAATATCTCAGATATCTCACTCACCTCATATCTAGGCATTCTCACACCCTCTGCATGAACCTAAAGACTTTCTCATGAATCAAGATGACGTTAACCCCTACTTTCCTCCCCCTCTCTTCCAGCTCCTCCCTCAGCTCCTCCAAGCCCTTCTCACTTGAGGAGATATCAACTACCATTATCATCGTGAAAAATCCCCTAAGAACGGTCATTGAAATATCAACTATGTTTGCATTAGCCTCTGCTAAGGCAGAGGATATCTCTGAAACTATCCCGGGCCTATCGACTCCTAGGACGGATATGACTATGAGCTCACCCTCGGGCATGAGCTCATTGAGGCATCATGAATAATTAAGCCTAGAGGTCGATAGCTCATAGCATTAACTCCAAAATTACCGGGAGCTTACTCGTGGAACTCAAGATAAATCGGGTAGTAGATCCCCTACTGAGCTAGAGCTAAAGTACCGAAGTGGTTAGTCTTATATACGACTTCTTGCATCAGGAGTTAATATAGAATTCCTCTAGGCTCATATTTAAGCTCCCGGATCCTATATTTCTCTGGGAAGGGGCTTCATTCGAGAGGCGTCTGCATATAGAGATGAGCATCCAGCTTTAAAATATATCATGGAGCTCAACTTGATGATAGAAGTAAGGCCCTCCCAAGCTCAAGGTAAGGTCAGAGCCCCACCATCTAAGAGCTACTCTCATAGGGCTCTAGCCGTCTCCCTACTGTGCGAGGGCCCCTCTAAGATAGAGAATATCTCGAGAGCGAGAGACGTGATAGCGACGCTAAATGCTATAAGATCCTTCGGAGCAAATATATCGGATGAACTGATTGAACTCAAGATAAAGCCGCCTCAGAAGCCCTCGATTCCTGATGATGTGATCGATTGCGGGGGCTCCGGCACCACCATCAGGTTCTTCGCTCCCATCTCAACGCTCACAGAAGGAGGCTACACTGTGCTCACGGGGAACGATAGCTTGAGGAGGAGGCCCATGGGCCCGATAATAGATGCTATAAATAAACTGGGGGGATGGGCAGTTAGCTCCAGGATGAACGGACTTCCACCACTCATAGTGAGGGGAGGAGGCCTTAAAGGCGGTGAAGTCGAGATCGATGGGAGTATAAGCTCCCAATTCTTCTCAGGATTGATGATAGCATCCACATGCTTCGAGAAGGGCTTGAGGGTGAGGCCCATTGGGGAGCTAGTCTCGAGGCCCTATCTCGAGATGACGAGGGAGGTCCTGAGGAGGAGCGGATCTCAAGTTGAATTGAATGAGGAGATAAAAGTAGAACCAATGCCACCTAAGAGTCTAGAATTCAAAGTCCCCGGAGATTACGGTCTAGCGGCTTTTCATATGTTGACCGCTTCCGTTACTGGAGGGAGTGTCATCGTAGAGGATTTAGATAGTACAATGCTCCAAGCTGATTACGCTGCTATAGATGTTCTCAAGAGCTTCGGTGTCGAAGTTCAGGAGGTCGGAAGTAGCGTGATTGTGGAGGGAAGGCCTAAGTACGGGGTGAAGTTGAACCTCAAGGATTCTCCTGATGTATTCCCTATAGCATGCGTTTTAGCATCTTTCGTTAGCGAGGTCTCTGAGATAAGGGGGGTAGCTCACGCTAGGGTGAAGGAGAGCGATAGAGTAGCGAATATGTCCTCTGAGCTCAAGAAGGTAGGTGTTGAAGTGAAAGAGCTCTATGATGGGCTTGTTATAAGGGGAGGTAACCCAAAGGGAGGAGTCAAGCTCGATTCTCACGGGGATCATAGGATCTTCATGGCCCTCCTAGCTCTAGCTGCTGCCACGAGGGAAGGATGCATCATAGAGGGAGAGGACTCGGTCGCTGACTCCTATCCAAGCTTTCTTGAGGATTCAATGAAGCTCGGCATCGATATTAGAAGTACTTGAGCGTAGCATTTTCAACTGTACTCCCTCCAGGAGTAACCGCATTTCGTACACTTATATATCCTAGTGGGAGGCTCATCCGCTGCTCTCGTTTGCACTATTTGGAAGTAAGCTTTATCATTACCGCATTTAGGACATCTTGCCTCAACTATGGGGGCAGATATTTTCTCAGATTCCTCCTCTATTATCACATCACCGCTCTCCGGTGTCACTTTCGTGATCACTTGCGAATTTCCCTTAGGAGGGCTCTCACTCTCATATCCACAGCTCGGGCAGTAATATACTAACTTCTTTCCGGACTTTTTAGGTCTCAAGAGGGTCCCGCATTTAGGGCAGAACATACAGACCCTCCCCTCTCTGAGCGTAGCTTATTTAAGTAAATGCATACACTCACACCAGAGAAAATGAAGGTACTGAAGGGAGTCAAAAGGAAAAAAGTGAAGCAGCTCGCGGTCATAGTTGATGGGCCAAATATGCTAAGGAAGGAATTAGGCACAGATTTGGAGGAAATTAGGAAATTGGCTGAGAGGGAAGGTAGGATAAGATTGGCCGTTGTCGTATTAGATAAGAAGGCGCCTGAGAAATTAGTTGAAGCTGTGACTAATGCGGGCTTCAAACCTTTGATCTCCACGGGGAAAGTAGAGGTGGATTTCTCCATAGTTTGCATGGAAGCTATAAATGATGAGAAGGTAGATATGATCGTGATGGCCGCTAGGAGCGCTGCTTACATGCCCCTCATACATAAGGCGAAGGAATCTGGGAAGGAGGTGATGATAATAGGGGCTGAGCCAGGTTTCAGCGTCGCGTTGAAGAAAGCGTGCGATCAATACATATTACTTCCATCCTCTTCCCCTGAGAACCTCACCGAGCCTGAGGGTAAGGATGAAGGAAGAGATAGCGACGATTAAAGCGCCTAAAAGATCTATCATTAAGCCCAGGAGCCCTATTGCCCCCTCCAAGTACTGACCCATTGAGTAGAAGGATATCCAGAATGATACTATGAGACCCGTCACCACTAGCCTCTCTAGAGAGTCTATCCTCCTCTCCGCGGCCCTCTCGATGGAGCTACCTGAGAACATAATAGCTAGAGATAGTGCTAGAAAGCTACTCGTCTCTTGGAGCAATCTCGCTACTATCAGCTCCATCGGATAACCTTGGGAGGCTAGGGACAGCGCTCTAGTGTAAGATAATGATACCGTGATGAAGATACCTATCAATCCGATCACGAGGGAGGAGAAACCTACATGCCTACCGAAGTAGTTTACCCCCCTCATTATCGCTTCCTTCGGTGAGAACCCTTTCTCAAGGAAGAAGAGGCCAGCTAATATAGATATCCCTATGTACAGATACTTCTGGAATTCTATGAGTGAGAAGATGCCATATAAAATGAGGATAGCTCCAGGTAGTCCGAGAACTATGGATCTGGAGGAAGGGGATCTCATGAGCTTCTCAAAGTACCTCTTTATCAGTATGTAAGTGTGCTCTATCTCCCTGCTCTGCTGGACTATTACTCTCCTCACGCTCCTTATCGGAGCGTACTTCATTAAGATAGGGATCACTAGCTCATCATCAGCTCCATCAGAGACTAAAACTATACTTGTTGGCTTAAATATCCTCGAAACTTCATCCATCTGCTTATTTATCTCCTCGTCCGCTCGGAGCTCCTTCTCCTCATCCCCAGTTATAGTGACGATCTCGACCTGGGTGGATCCCGGGAATATGGACTTAGCTTCATCATATACCTTTATGGCCCCGAAAATAGCATTTGCATCCGCTTCCGTAGGATCAGCGAGAGCGAGCTTTGATGCAGCTTCAAGATTAGCCTCCCTTCCGATCACAGGACCCTTTATTCCGGTCTTGACCCCTAGGTCATTATCCCTATCCACGCAGACTATAAGCACTCTTTCCTCCAGTTCCATTAGTCTTTACGTCACCTCGAAAAATAAAAGCTCAGCTGGGAGGTTTCTCCAGGAGGCCCATCTCCACGAGCAACTTGAGTTCCTCTATGGATAGCTTCTCTCCCCCTCTGTATTTCTCCAATGCTTCCTCAGCGAGCTTCTCTTTCATCTTCTTCTCAGCCTCTTTGCTGCTAGCTAAAGTCGCTTCAAATCTCTTCTTTATCTCCTCTTGAATACCAACCATATCAGCCCTTGTTTTCTCGATCTCCTCATTCAGTTTATCCACTTTTTCACTTCTCTTCTTTATCTCCTCGGTAAGATCATCTATCTCCTTATTCATCTTCTCTAGAGCTTCCTTCCTGCTAGTTATCTCATCATAAACTTTATTTAGCTCCTCTTTTATCCTCCCAATCCTCTCCCCAGCGTCCCTGACGAAGAACCTCCATTTCTCCATTTCAGCCATCAGCTCAAGAATCTTCCTCTTCAGGGATTTCGCTCTGTTTAGGTTCTGCAACATCGCCTCATATTGGCTTATCTGCATCACTAAATCTCTCTCTTGATCTCTGTTAAGTGGGGACGTCTCTATCCTCCTCTCTAATCTCGCTATCCTCCTCCTCAAGACCTTCTCCGGGATGCCGACGGAACTTATGAGGTACTTATACTCCTCCTTGAGCTTGATCACTTCATCCCTCACTTCCTTGAATCTTTCAAGGGCTTCCCTTCTCTCATTCCTTATCCTCTCAAGATCGTCCTGCATTTTCCTCTTTCTCTCAACAGCTTCTCTGAAGCTCTCCCTCTCCTTCCTAACTTTATCTATTAGCTCGAATCTCTTCGCTCTGAGCTGTCTTATCTCATCAATTAAAGATCTCTTCTCCTCTTTGAGCTTAAAGAGCGTTTGCCTAAGCTCACTCTCCCTCTGCCTGAGGGATCTGACGGATTCATTCAGCACTGTCATGCGGTCTCCTCCTTAGCATCGTGGGAGTACGATACTGTCAAGCTATCCCTCTACTTAAAAATTATTCGGTGACCCCTCCTCGCAATGAAGCTAGCTAATATCGATATTTATATTAAAATTATAAATATATATCGGAACGGATAAAAATGAACAATACGACATTCTATTGAAAGCTTTTAATGAACACGCTCCACTTGAGTTGGTGTCGAAGATGCTAGTGGACGATGGGATGAGGGTCCTATGGCTGGCTAGAACCGGTTGGATGCAGTCGGGCGTACCTGTAGCGATAGCCGAGACTGTAGCTCAGCATACATTCATAGCGTCCCTTATAGCTTTAGATCTATTCCCAAAAATGAGAGCATCTGGAAAAACTTTTAATGAAACTAAGGTGCTTAAGATGATACTTGTTCATGATATACATGAGGGGCTCTCCGGGGACTTGCCGAAGTGGATCGGTGAGAGGATAAACAGGAGGGTGCTGGAAGAGGAAGCTATCTCAAATATGAATCTCCCTGAGGAGATCAAGATTATTCTGAAGGAATACACACTCATGAAATCCGATGAAGCTAAGATCGCGAGATTAGCTGATCTCATGGCGACTTGGAGGATGGCGATATATTACAAGCAGCTGGGTTATGATGTCGATGATATACTGAGGAGCTCTCAGACTGAATCAATGAAGTTAGCGAAGGAGCTAGGGTTAGTAGTGGAAGATCTTTAGACTTCTAAGACATCATCATATTTAGGGGAAGATCCAGGAAGCTTGTGAAGAGGTTCCCTCAGCCTGACGAACTCCTTGAATCTCTCAAAAATCTCCTCATCGCTTCCTCCATTCCTTATGATGCTGATGAAGTCCACTAGGGAATCCTCCCTAAATATGCAGGTTTTGAAAAACCCTTCCGCTGTCACCCTAAGTCTAGTGCACCCCATACAGAATAGTGGATTTCCGCTGCCCTTAACGATCTCCACAGTAACTCCATCTAGCTCGAAGATAGGTCTATTTTGGAAGTCCCTGACCTCCCTCCTCAGGGCGACTTCATCGAGCTCCCTCTCGAAATCATCGAGTGGGAAGTAGTACTCACTTGACGTATCGAGCAGTTCTATCAGCTGGACCTTGAGCCCCTTCCTCCTCCCTAACTCCACTATATCCCAAAGCTCCCCCTCATTGATCCCCTTGAGAGCAGTGAAGTTCAGTTTAATGGGCTTCAATCCCCAGAGAAGGGCCTCATCTATGCCCTTAAGCACTTTCTCCAGACCATCAACACCAGTTATCCTCTCATAAACATCTCTCTTCAGGGAATGGAGGCTGACATTTATCCTATCGAGCCCAGCTTCCCTCAGGCCTCTAGCTCTCTCAACTAGGAAGTAACCGTTCGTGACTAAGCTCACTTCCTCCGCGCCTGAGGACTTGAGCTCTCTCACTATCTCCTCTAGGTCCTCCCTCATGAGGGGCTCCCCTCCAGTCAACTTGACCCTCTTAACGCCATGCTTCGAGAGAACTCTCATCAATCTGCCTATCTCCTCAGGCTTCATCTCCTCCCCTCTGACGTAATGCCCCTCCCTATGGCAGAAGAAGCAATTGTAATTGCAGGAATTCGTGACTGATATCCTTAAATCCGTGACCGGCCTCCCCCATCTATCTATCAACAAGGGATTTCACCTTCCTATCCACAAATATCTCCTCTATTCTAGTATGAGGGTAGTTCCCGCTCTCATCTTTCTCCAGATACTTCACCATATCCCATACGTTGAGGAGGGCTGAGGAGACAGCGGTGAGGGCTTCCATCTCCACACCAGTTTGAGCTATAGCTTTCACCTTGACGCTAACTTCGATGTAATCCTCACCTATCTTGAAGTCGACGTCAGTCGAAGTTACTTGTATCGGGTGGCATAACATTATGATCCTCGGAGTGTCCTTAACGGATTGAATAGCTGCAACTCTAGCTACAGTCAGCACATCACCTTTCTTCACCTCTCCAGCTCTTATCTTCTCTATAGTTTCCTTCTTGAGCCTTATCCTCCCCCTAGCTACCGCTTCCCTATACGCGAGGGGCTTTTCCGTTATATCTATCATCGAGGCACCTCCTGGGTCAGATATTAAACCCATCTCTCCCTCCCATCTGAGAAGATCTCCTTCTTCCATATGGCTACGCTCCTCTTAACCTCATCTACTATCCATTTCGCGGCCTCGAAAGCTTCCTTCCTATGAGTGGACTTAGTCAGGACGAGGAGCGAGATATCGCCCGCTGGGACATCGCCCACTCTATGGAGTATGAGAGCATCCCTCAATCCGAATCTCCTTATAGCTTCCTCCCTGATCCTGATGAGTTCCTTTTCGGCGATCTCCGGATAGCAATCGTAGAATATCTTATCTATGCGACCCTCATCAGATTCCCCTCTCACGATCCCTAGGAAAGCAACTACAGCTCCTACATCACTATATCCAGCTTCGAGGAAAGGTTCGGGAGATATCCTCCCCCTGACTATTCCCACGCTTCCCCCTGAGAAGCTCGGGAATATAGCTACGAGATCCTCCCCGTGAACTCTAGTGGAGAGATCCCTCTTGAGCTCATGATTCACAGCGACGTTTATCCCATCGATCTCCCTTACCCCTAATCTCTCCAATAGCTCCTTTAAGCTTCCATCGAAGTCCAATTTCTTTTCCCTGAATCCCAGAAGATCCGAAAGCCTTCCATAAACTTTCACTAGGACCATTCATCCCACCAGCTCAACTGCCATGCTCTGAGCTCCTCCTCCCCCGTGGCATATAGTAGCTAGTCCCCTCCTCTTACCCCTTATCCTCAAGGCATTGAGCAAAGTGACCACTATCCTAGCTCCGCTCGCCCCTAACGGATGGCCCAGAGCTACAGCACCTCCGAATGGATTAAGCTTTTCTGGAGGTATTTCCAGCCCCTTAGCAACTACTAGGGTCGCTAGAGCGAAGGCTTCATTATGCTCTATTATGTCGAACTCATCTATACTCATCCCTATCTTATCAAGTAATTTCTTCGTTGAGATTATAGGAGCCTCTATGAAATCCTTCGGCTCTAAGGAGGCTGAGGAGAAGCCTATTATCCTAGCTATCGGCTCTAGACCTCTCTCCTCCACGACCTCCCTATGAGCTAGGACTAGGGCAGCTGCTCCATCGCTCAATTGAGAGGCGTTCGCAGCTGTTATGACTCCGTCAGGTCTGAAAGCAGGCTTAAGCCTAGCTATCCTCTCAATAGTAGTATCTGGCCTTATACCTTCATCGCTCTCTATAGGAAAATCTTTAACTCTCTCCATCTCCTTAGAGAAGTACCCTCTCTCAGTCGCTTCCTTAGCTTTCATGTGGCTGGATACTGCGAACTCATCGCATTCCTCTCTAGATATCCCCCATTTCCTCGCAGTCTCCTCAGCTTCCTCCCCCATCAGAAGGCCCGTATGAGGATCCGTGAGCCCATCGTAGACCATGAGATCTATCAGCTTCTCTCCAATGAAGGAGAACTTCACCCCCCACCTCCACTGAGGGGGTAGAGCATAAGGGGCGTTGCTCATGCTCTCCATTCCCCCAGCTACTACTACTCTATTCTCCCCGAGGGCTATGCTCTGAGCAGCGAGAGTTATTGCCTTCATTCCAGAGGCGCATACCTTATTCACGGTAAATCCAGGGACCTCCTTAGGGATGCCAGCTAGTATAGCTGCCTGCCTCGCTGGATTCTGGCTTACCATAGCTTGTAAAACGTTCCCCATTATCACCTCATCTACATCACTGGGCTCCAAGCCGCTCCTCCTAACGGCGGCCTCTATGGCTATTGCACCTAACTGAGGCGCGGACATCTTAGATAAGGAGCCTCCGAACTTCCCTATGGGGGTCCTAGCGAAACTGACGATGAGAACATCGCTCAACATACCATCACCTGAGTTCCCTCAGCTTCTTTATGAGTGCTGGGATGAACTCATAGAGATCCTTAACTACACCATAATCAGAATTTTCGAATATTGGAGCCCCTGGATCATTATTTACAGCAACTATCACTCTAGAATCGATTATCCCAGCTGAGAACTGCTGCTGTCCAGATGCTCCTATTACGAAGAGGAGCTTTGGAGCTATCCTGATCCCGCTTATCCCTATCCAAGATTCCTCAGGCATCCACTTGAGATCAGCTGCTAAAGGCCTCGTGGATCCCACGACACCATTCAAAATTTCGGCTAACTCGTGAGCGAGCTTCAAATCCTCTTTCCTCTTAAAACCCCTTCCTACAGCAATTACCACATCCGCCTTATCTAAAGGTATCCCTAGCTTCGGCTTGGGCCTCCTCTCCAATACTTCATAAGATCTCACGGTCTCAAACTTATAATGCAAGGTTTCATGAGTTGAATCAGTATCCAGAGGCTTGAATTTACCCTTCTGTACACTAATGACGGCTGGTAGGGAAAGCTCCTCTACAGAGATTGCCTTCCCACCGTAAGTCATCCTCTCCACGATAAGCTTATCATTGCTCAAGCTCAGGGATGAGACCTCAGTCGCTACAGCACGCTCTAGTTTCTGTGCTACCTGCCCTATTAACTCCCTCCCCCTCTTATCGCTCGAAAGTATGAGTAGATCGTAGCCATCAGCGAGCGATGTTATAGCTTTGAGGAGCCCCGCTTGATCTTCTGAGCTCACATCACATATTATTACTTTCTTAGCTCCCTTAACCTCTCCCTCCAAATCCCTCTGATCTGAAGTTAGGAGGAGGGAGACATCCCCAACCCTGCTTCCCGCTGAGATGAGCTCTTTAGCCAGTTCGAAATAATGACTGAATACTAGGACGTTCATCCTCTCACCTCGAGAAGACCCTCACTCCTCAAAGCATCAATAAGCTTCTCTATAGCTTCCTCTAGCTCTCCCTCAATGATAATCCCCTTCCTCTCAACCTTCAGGGCCTTGACCTCTCTAACCTTGACCTTAGGTTCCATGGACGCTTGGACTTCCTTCTGCACTATCGGTTTCTTCGACGCTTTCATTATGTGGAGGACAGTCGGTATCCTAGGTTGGTTTATCTCCTGAGTCACAGATATTACAGCGGGGAGCTTCAGGGATATGACCTCATCGTAATCCTCTAAGCTCCTCGTGACTTTTAGCTCCTCTCCATTAACCTCTATACTCGTAGCGTAAGAGATGTAAGGCCAACCGAGCTCTGCTGCTACTCTAGCTGGTAGAACTCCCGAGAAATTATCCTCGCTCCCCTCACCAGCTAATACTAACTGATATTTCCCCCTTATCTCCTCTGAAAGCAACTTAGCAGCTAAATAAGTATCCATGTACTGATTGCTCAGGAGGAGCAATGCTTCATCAATTCCCATCGCTAAAAGCCTCGTTAAAGCTTCTCTCGCTTCCTTCAATCTCCTCCCTGAGGAACCGAAGCATGAGAGCATCATAGCGACAGCCTTACCCCCTACTCTCTCCTTTATCCTCACAGCCTCCTCAGCGGCATTGAGCTCTATGTCCCCGGCTTTCGTTGGGGCTTCATCTACGTATATCTTCCCGGTCCTACTATCTATAGCTAGCTGCTGAACATCTAGGGACTGTTTGACGAGTACAGCTATATCCATGAGGACACCCAAATTTGATGCGGATGTTTAAGAAAAAGTTTGACCTCAATGAGCCGAGCCCCCGCTAGGACCCATCGAAAAGCTCGGGCTCCCTAAAGCTAAACTTTTTAATTTTTAGGTGCGCAGTTCGTGGGTGATCGTATGGTGGACTTCTCATTCACTGAGGAGGAAGAGGTATTCAGGAAAACCCTGAGGGAGCTGCTATCTGATGTTCTAGCCCCTAGGGCTAGGGAGATAGACAGGGGCTGCAGGATACCGAGGGAAGTGATAGATGCCCTAGCTGAGAGCGGGATCCTACTCCTCACCGTGAAGCCGGAATATGGGGGGCAGGGAGCTAGCTGGGTCATGGGTGCGATAGCTACTGAGGAGATAGCGAGAGCAGATCCCAGCGTAGCTACGGCCGTTTTCCACTTAGTCGAGGCCTCCTGGGGGAAGATAGTTGAGAGGTATGCGAAACCCGAGCTGGCTAAAGAGGTCCTCAGCAGGGCAGCTAGGGGGGAGGGGTTCGTGGGAATCTGCTCAACAGAGCCCCAGGGAGGGAGTGATGTAGCTGGATTCAGGACGATAGCGAAGAAGGAAGGAGATCATTGGGTCCTCAACGGTGAGAAGACTTATATAAGCGGTATAGTTGAGGCGAAGGAAGTGGATGGAGGTTACGTAACACTAGTGAAGACGAAACCTGAAGCTGGATCTAAGGGGATAAGTCTCTTCTACCTACCGATAAATGCTCAAGGCATAGAGACGGGTCTCTTCGATGATATGGGGAGGTGCGGTATAAGCACTGGGTGGATCAGGCTGAACAACGTCAAGCTACCGGAGGATCATCTGATAGGAGGAGTTAATGAGGGGTTCGAGATAGCTATGGAGGGTTTCAATAGGGCTAGGGTCTTCGTCTCAGCGGGGTGCACCGGCTCAGCTATGGCTATGTTCGATTACACTAGGGATTATGTCAAGAACAGGGTAATTTTCGGGAGGACTTTAGCTTCATTCGAGGGTATCCAGTTCCCACTAGTCGATTACTACTCTAAGATAGAGGCAGCCAGGCTCGTGATGTACAAAGCAGCTTGGATGGTTGATCAATACGATCAGGGCAACGCTACTCTGAAGGATGTGGGCTTCTGGGCTGCGATGGCGAAGTTACTCGCACCCGAGATAGCTGTTGATGCTATAAAGGAGTTCATGAAAGCGACCGGAGCTTACGGATATACGAAGGATACGCCGCTAGAGATGGCTATAAGGGGAGTCCTGAGCTATTACGTCGGTGCTGAGGGAGGGCAAAACATAATGAGGCTCATCCTGGTCAGGTTCCTCTTCGGATCTGAGCATCTCCCATATAAGCAGAGATAACCCTTTAAGGGATTTCACCTTGACCCTTTTTAAATGTCCTAGGTGCGGCGCCACATCTAGCTCGGATTGGATCTGTAGATGCGGCTTCCCAATGGAAATAGTACCTGAGAGGCTAATTTGGTCAATCGATGAGAGAGAGCCCTCTATTTGGAGGTATAAAAGTCTTCTACCTCGTGCTGAGAGGATAGTTAGCTTGGGGGAAGGCCTGACTGACTTAAGGAGGGTGGATGGAGTTCTCGTCAAGGATGAGACGAGGAACCCCACTGGATCCTATGTTGATAGAGGGTCCTCAGTCATGGTCAGCTCCTCGAATATAGCTATTGAGGAGCTCGAGTTCCTGCAGGACGTCACTATCTCTCTAGCATCTTACTTAATCGCTTCTGGTGAGGGAGTGAGAGTTGTCGTCAATCCCGAGAGAGTGGATGTTAGCGAGCTCCTTTACCTCTCTCAGCTCAATATACCAATATCCTTCGGCATCAGGGAAGCTGGAGCCTCATATGAGAACCCCTTCATGATAGAGGGATTCAAGACTATAGCTTATGAGCTCTACGAGTTCAAGGGTAAATTTGACGGGGCAGTCATACCTTCGGAATCCGGTATCCTGGCTTTCGGGATAATCAAGGGATTCAGGGAGCTGGAGGAGATGGGCTTGATGAAGATGCCTCAGATATACTTAGTCCACTACAGCGGTATCGGAGGGGAATTTATCGAGTTTCTGAAGTCCCTCGGAGCTAGGACGATGAGCTTAGATACGAAGGATGTGATGGAATCCCTCATAAAGCTAGCGAAACTCGGCATATATGTGAAGCCCATTTCAGCCATGGCTTACTCAGCAGCCTCTAGGCTAGGGAGCGAATATGTAGCCCTATTAACGGGATCTAGCATGAGGAGGTGGAGGAACCTCAATTCACTCGCTCCCCTCACGGAACTCCAGAGGAGGATCTTAGAGGTCATGAGGAAGGGTGAGGAGATGACTGCTTATCAAATATGGAGACTCGTTGGAGGGGCGACTCTGCAAGGCGTTTATAAGGCCCTCCTCAAGCTTTCGAAAATGGGCTTAGTCTCCTCAGAGAGGAAGTTACATAAGAGGAGGATGAAGAGAGTTTACAGGCTTATAAAATCAACAACATGCTCTAAGGAGGTGATATAAGTGAGTCTGATGGAAAAGGAGATTCTATTAAAGGATTCTTTGGTCAATCTGGATGAGGAAAGTTTCATGAACTGCCTCGAGGAGCTCATCTCCTCAGGGGAGGATCCTTGGAGGATAATACTGGGTCCGATGAGTGAGGCGATGGAGGAGATAGGGAAGTTATTCGAGGAAGGCGAATACTTCATAGCGGAGATGCTGAGGGCAGCATCCATATTCAAGAAAGCTCTCGATAAGTTAGGGATAGAGGCTGAGGGAGGCGGAAGCTTAGGAACTGTTGTCATAGGGACAGTTAAGGGAGATGTTCATGATATAGGGAAGAGCTTAGTGGCGACTATGCTGAAGGCTGCGGGCTTTAAGGTAATCGATCTCGGAGTAGATATAGATGCTGATACCTTCATAAGGACCGTTAGGGAGCATAAAGCTGACATATTGGCGATGAGCTCCCTCCTAACGACGACCAGGGATTACATGAGCGTTGTGATAAGGAGGTTAGAGGAGGAGGGGCTGAGGGAGAGGGTAAAAGTGCTTATAGGAGGCCTCTCCACCTCACCAGAGTTCGCGAAGTCAATAGGAGCTGATGGATGGGCAAAAAATGCTATAGAGGCGGTAGAGGTCGCCAAGAGCTTACTGAAAAATGTAAAAACTTAATCATCTCATAATAGAAGCCTCTTTCTTAATTTTCGCTGCTCTAATCCGGGTGCCTCGGGGAAGCTAAAGATAGGTTAGACCTGGAGATTTGAGCTTTAAAGGAATTAGAGTGATGAAGAAGAGGGAGAGCAGGGGGATCGCGTAGTTGAGGGAGCTCATGAGGGAGGGATATATCCCATAGAATATCGCATATGATAGGGAGCTCGTCGCTATCGGTAGGGATATAGAGAGACCTTCAGACCTTCCTGTGAGCTCAATAGCCAACTTGTTCCTGGATGAGTAGTGGAATGGTTGGATAGGGACGAGAAGGAGATACATAAGAATAATCCCATCTTCAAGGAATGTGCATAGGGTTAAGTGCGCTAAGAGAAGTAAGCTTGAGGAGAGGAAGGATATTATTCCCCCGACCTTATCGACTATCTTTCCCATTACTGGTCCAAATATTATATCTAATAGCATTGACAAAGAAAATAATAATCCAATTATGGAGCTAGATCTCCCGAAAAATTCATAAAGCTTTATTTCCAGTAAAGTGTATATGAGCGGGGTTACTAAACCCTCTAGGGTCAGGATGGGCATGAGAAGGCCGATAATACTCGAATTTAGCTCCCACTTTGCTTTCCTACTATCCATCACTTTGGGAACGATCATCGAGGATAACAGGCATATTATAGAGGATATCAGCAGTAAATTCTTAGTACCAATGCTATCAACGAGGAACCCACCTATCAGGAGGCCTAATACACTCCCCAGCCCTGAAATGGTGTAATAAGTCCCAGACGCCTCGCCTCCCTCCATCTCCCCGAAGAGGGATTCCAGGATCAGTGGCTCATAGCATGATAGCAAGTTGAGGAGGACGCTCATGATGAAGTAATTAGGGCTATTGAGGGCGAAGTATAGTAAGAGAGACGAGGAAAGGATTATCGAGATTAAAATGAATCTCCTATATCTGATAAGGCTGAAGATCAGTGTTCCGAGGAAATTGACTACAGCACCTAAGCTTACGGCGAGGAAATAGCCACTAATGCCGTAGAGATCATAGATCTCCAGCATCAGATAGATATAACTCAGGCCCCAAGCGAGATCGAGCGAGAATGTCATGGCTAGGAAGCGCAGGTTTTCCATAGTCATTTACCATCCCCCCGTCACGGATTTTTCTTGATAAAGATCTATAAGGGAAATTCTTAGCATATAGAGTGATTATGTTGTAATAAATTACTGTTAGAGGCGCTACGCCTCCAGAAGATAGATCAATTTCATAAATATAAACTTTTCGTTAAAAAAAGAATGGAGGCTCAGATCTTCTTATAGCAGAACCACCAATCATAACACTCTATTTCTTTCGCCTTGGCGAGCTCTAATCTCTGCTTTGCCGTCTCAACATCACCTGCAGGCCTTATTATCACTTTATCGCCTATTAACTCATTGTTCGGCCAATCCGCAGGCGTGGCGACCTCATACTTATCGGACGTCTGCAGAGCCTTCAAGGCCCTCAGGATCTCATCTATGTTCCTACCTATCTCCTGCGGATAATAGAGTATCAGCCTTATGAATCCATGGGGATCCACTATGAAGACAGCTCTCACAGTATTCGTCCCCTTACCCGGATGTATCAATCCCAGCTTTCCTGCAACTCTGCCAAGATCATCTGCGATCACTGGGAACTCTATCTTAACTCCTAGTTTCTCCTCTATCCACTCAACCCATTTTATGTGACTGAATACCTGATCTATACTGAGCCCTATGAGCTCTGCATTGAGCTTCCTGAACTCATCATACTTCTTCTGGAAGGCGAAGAATTCCGTCGTGCATACCGGTGTGAAATCAGCTGGATGACTGAATAGGATGAACCATTTGCCCTTATAGTGATCTGGCAGCTTAAAGACTCCATGCGTGGTCTTGACCTCTATCTCGGGGAACTTCTCCCCTAACAGCGGGATCCTTCCCTCCTCCATGGTCTCACTATTAATCATTGAGTTAGTACTTTAAAAAGATTTCGTTCGTAAAAAGAATCAAAGGAAGAGGAGATGCGTAGTGCAAATGGGCCTTATTTGTTTAATAAATTCTTTAATAAATTCATTATAAGGAAATTATCAGAAATTTATTATATCATAGTGTGATTACTATTATAATCTCTGAAGCACTAGAGGGGAAGTGAGAACCAGAATATCTTAAAAATCCCTTGAGTCATCTCAGGGGATTGACATAGCCTCCGGTAGACTCGTTGAGATGGTGAATATAACGAAGAGATTTCACAATGTTGTAGCAAATAATAGAGTTCATTTTGATTTAAGGGAAGGAGAAATACATGCTTTGTTAGGGGAAAATGGGGCCGGTAAGACAACGCTGATGAACATACTCTACGGATTATATCGTCCTGATGAGGGCGAGATCTACGTAAGGGGTAAGAGGGTCAATATAAGGAGCCCGAGGGATGCAATAGAGTTGGGCATAGGTATGGTCCATCAGCACTTTCTCTTCGTCGAGGACCAGACAGTCGCTGAGAATCTAGCTCTTAGTTGTTCTAGAAGTTCCATCAATCCATTGAAGGATTTGGAGGAGGGATTAAGGGAGATGGAGAAGTATGGAATAAAGCTAGATTTAGGATCATATATATGGCAGCTTTCACTGGGGGAACAGCAGAAGGTTGAGATAGCTAAAATATTGCTCTCGGGAGCTGATATAGTAATATTAGATGAGCCTACATCGGTCCTCACACCAAAAGAAGTGAACGAGCTATTCGAATGTTTGAGGATGATGAGATCGGATGGCAAGGGCATTATCTTCATAACTCATAAGCTCAATGAGGTCTTCTCCATAGCTGATAGAGTTACTGTAATGAGGAAAGGTAGCGTGGTCGCTACTTTACCGATAGAGAGAGCAACCAAGGAGGAACTCGCCAAAATGATGGTAGGAAGGGAAATATCATTCGAATATCAGAGATCCGAAGCAGCTAAGGGAGATCCCGTGCTTGAGGTACGGGGACTCTATGTCATCGGTGATAGGGGGAAAGAGAGCGTTAAAGGAGTTTCGTTCAATGTTAGGGGCGGGGAGATATTTGGAATAGGAGGAGTCTCGGGGAACGGTCAGAGCGAGCTAGTAGAGTCCATAGTTGGGCTGAGGAAAGTTAAGAGAGGTAGGATAGTAGTTATGGGGAGGGATGTCACGAATAAGTCCTCTAGGGAGATCTCCGAGCTTGGAGTAGCTTATATACCGGAGGACAGGATGAGGTTCGGGATAGTTCAGAACATGAGTATAGCTGAGAACGCTGTGCTCAAGAGATATCATAAGGAGCCCTTTAGCTCGAGGGGGATCCTGAGGTATGAGAGGATAGTGGAATTCGCTGAGGATTTGATGGAGGAATTCGGCATAGTCGCGCCTTCAGCACATACACAGGCTAAAAATCTCTCGGGAGGTAACGTACAGAGGCTCGTGGCTGGGAGGGAACTCTCCGGGAATCCTAAGCTAATAGTAGCCTCGAATCCAACGCATGGTCTTGATGTATCCGCCACTGAGTATATAAGGAACCTCCTCATTGCCCACAGGGATAATGGATCAGCGATATTACTCATATCGACAGATCTAGGGGAGCTACTCGAATTGAGTGATAGAGTAGCTATAATGTTTGAAGGAAGGTTCTCCGGTATCTTTAAACCAGGAGAAATCTCATCAGAGGAATTGGGCCTGATGATGTCGGGAGGAATGTCTCTTGAAGTTAGTCAAGAGGGTTGAGGTCCCTAAGAAGCTTTTAATAGCTGTGAGGATTTACTCTATAGCTCTGGCCTTGATCCTATCATCCATCCTCCTCCTAACGCAGGAGATCAATCCATATGAATTCTTCTCTAGTCTCCTGTTGAACATCTTCGGGACCAGGGTCGGCCTGACGGAATCCATCGTCAGGATGATACCCCTACTCCTCATAAGCTCAGGATTATCGATCTCATTTAAGGCTGGCTTCTGGAACATAGGGGCTGAGGGGCAGCTGTTAGCTGGAGCTATGCTCGGTTATATATTAGCATCAAACCTAGATCTCCCTAGCCCCATTCAAATCCCCCTGCTCTTCATCTCAGGCTGCTTCGCTGGGGCAGCTTGGGGGGTTATTCCGGCCCTACTGAAAGCTAAGCTCAATATGAATGATGTAATATCGACCCTCATGCTTTACTACGTGATCTACTGGATCTTCCAGCATATGATACATGGCCCATGGAAGGCTGTAGAGACAGTAGGTGGGCTCACTTACGGAGGATTCGCTCATACGAGCGTTATACCGGCCAACTCCCAGCTACCGGTGATAGAGGGGACTAGGATACATTGGCCGACACTTCTAATAGCATTGTTCTCAACCTTCTTGGTTTACTTCATCCTCAAATGGACGACTTGGGGCTTCGAGATAAGGGCGATGGGAGGCAATCCTGATGCTAGCAGAGCGGCTGGGATAAGTAGCACTAAGGTCTTACTGATAGTCGCAATGATAAGCGGGAGCCTCTCTGGAATAGCAGGAATAGGAGAGCTTTGCGGGATTCAAAAAAGGTTCACACCGGAGTTCCTCTCAGGTTACGGATTTTCAGCAATAATAACTGCTTGGTTGAGTGGGACGAATCCTCTCAGCTTGGTGATCGCTAACTTCCTTTATGGAGGTCTATTGGTAGGCGGGAATTATGCTATGATATCTTACAAGCTTCCCATAGGATTCATAAATATGTTCAACGGGATCATACTGCTATCCGTCCTGGCCGGCGATTTCATGGTGAGATACGAACTGAGGAGGGATTGAGATGGAGCTAGTAATAATAGAAAACATCCTTTGGATAGGATTCAGGTCAGCTGTTCCCCTCCTTCTAGCGGCTCTTGGAGAAATATATGCAGAAAGGTCCGGAGTACTTAACTTAGGTGTAGAAGGGATGATGGTCCTAGGGGCTGCTGCTTCCTTCATAGTCACGATGCAAACTAGGAACCCGTGGTTGGGCATATTATCTGGTCTCTCGGTGGCTGTGTTACTCGCTCTAGTGCACTGTTTTATCAGTATAACCCTGAAGTCCAATCAGGTAGTTTCGGGGCTAGCTCTCTCGATGCTGGGCCTCGGGATAAGCAGCCTTATAGGAAGGAATTACGTTGGAGCCCGGTTATCACCCGAAGTTAGGCTACTCCCGAAGCCCCTGGACCCTCTATCTAAAATTCCCTTGATCGGCAAACCGATATTCGATCAGGACCCAATGTTTTACATGAGCCTCTTCCTCACAGCGATCCTCTGGTCAATACTCTTCCGCACGAGGTATGGCATCATAGTGAGATCAGCTGGAGGAAATCCAGCGGCTGTGGATGCTGCCGGTATATCGGTAGCTAAGGTGAGATATGCTTCAACTATACTAGGAGGCGCATTATCAGGGTTAGCTGGAGCTTACCTCTCGATATCGTACAATCCAGTTTGGATAGAGAACATAACGGCCGGTAGGGGGTGGATAGCTATAGCTCTCGTCATATTCTCCCTCTGGGATCCAGCTAAAGCTTTACTGACATCCTTCCTATTCGGGTCAATAGAAGCATCTAGCTACACTCTGCAGGCCCTAGGTTATAGCCAATGGCTCCTGAGTGCTCTACCCTATCTCCTGACGCTCATAATATTGATGATAGGGTCCTCCAGTAGGTTCAGGAGGAGGATGGGAGCACCCCGCTACCTCGGGGTCCCATATGAGAGGGAGTGAGAGGGGGAGGCCAACCCCCCATGAGGCTTGAAAAGCCCGGCCTCCCCCAGGCCGCCGCCCACGGCGGCCCACTAACTTGGAATTCCATCCTTAAAAATTTTTCGTCGCGCCCAGCTGAAGGCATAGGGAAATTTTTATAAAATGATGTCGCAACACGTCATAGCCCCCCATGAGGTGATCTTATGTCGTATAGGTGGCTCGCACTCTCTCTTATCCTCCTGTTACTGGGTGTCGTAGGGGGATACTTCCTAGCCCCCAAGGGGACCACGCAAACGGTCACACAGACCTTGACGCAGACAGTGAAGGAGACCTCAACTCCCGTTCAGGAGAAGAAGGTGAAGGCAGCATTCATATACATAGGACCCATAGGGGATTACGGCTGGACTCATGCCCATCATCAAGCCAAGGAAATGATAGATAAGAAATACGACTGGCTCGAGACAACTCAAGTGGAATCCGTAACTCCTGCAGCATCAGCAGGCGTAATGGAGCAGCTAATCTCTCAAGGATATAGCGTCATATTCACGACGAGCTTCGATTTCATGGATCCGACACTTGAGGAGGCCAAGAAGCACCCTAATATAATATTCTGGCACTGCTCGGGTTATAAGAGGAGCGCTAACATGGGAACCTATTTCTCGGAGTTCTATCAAGTCTACTATCTGAATGGGCTCATGGCAGGCGCCCTGACTAAGACGAAGAAGATAGGTTACGTAGCCGCTCATCTCATACCTGAAGTGGTCAGGCACATAAACGCTTTCGCTATAGGGGTGAATGAGGTCTGCCCGGACTGCAAGGTCTATGTCAGGGAAATAGGAGCATGGGTAGATCCGATAAAAGCGAGACAGGCTGCGGAGGCCTTGATATCTGAGGGAGTCGATGTACTAGCTTTCACGGAGGACACCCCTACGGTCGTCCAAGTCGCTGAGGAGCACTTCATGAGAGGCGAGAGGATCCTCGCATTCGGTCACTACAGCCCGATGAAGGAATACGGGAAGGATGTATGTGTCAGCGGACAGATAGCCCACTGGGAAGTCATGTACGATGATATACTCTCGAAGATATACGCGGGCTCCTACACGAATGAGAACTTAGAAAACGTTGATTACTGGTGGAAACTGAAGGAGGGATCCGTTGAGCTCGGTTGTGCTCATAATGAGCCCGTGAATCCGAAGTTCATAGATGAACTGAGATCGGTAAGGGTAAAGGGGGATGTTCAGTTGCCGAATGGTACTGTGCTGAAGGATCCTGATGTGTACACATTGATCTTCGCTAGACTAGCTCAAATGGGTGCTATCTGGACGGGAAATGGATGGAAATACGTGAATGATGAGACCTTCGATCCATTCACGGGGCCTATATATGATAACAAGGGTAAGCTCAGAGTACTGCCGGGTCAGAGGATAGGACACGATGAACTCTGGTCGATGCAATGGTGGGTCAGTAATATTGTGGGCCCCGAACTCGGGGGCTAATCCTTTTTTAATTGCATCCTCATCCACTTAATGCGTTTTATCGCTTCAAAACCGGCTGCTTCGAAAGCTCCCCTGTACTTGCACCATGTCTGGGTCCTCACTTTAGTTGCTCCCATATCATATGCTATCGATAGAGCCATCTCAGCTGAGTCGAAAATCTGGCCTAAGCTTGCCCTCTCAGGCCCCCATATCAGAGCATATAAGTAGTTATCATCAGCTGTCGGCCTGAAAAGTCCCAAAACGAACTCCCAAAGGCCGACCCTCACCTTGAAGACCCTGGGAGGCGGAAGGCCCACTGCTTCTCTACCCCAGAGGAGCTCCCAAAGGAGAGCTGATGGTCTTGTCTGCCCTGCTAACATCTGGACAGCTACTGGAAGCTCTCTCTTTCCTATCTCCTCTATCTTAGGCTGCTCAGGGGCCGGTCTGGGCTTAGCTTCCATGAGCACCTGGGATTCTATCTCCGAGAATCCGAGGGCCTCGAAGAAGGGAATGGCCTCATCATATGGTATTGTATCGAGAGCATAGAATCCCATCTCTCTCGCTAATTTGCCGCATTCTTCAACGAGCCTTCTCCCAACTCCTATACCCCTCTCCCCTTCCTTAACCCAGACCATCTGTAGGTAAGCGTGATCCCCTACGGGACACTTCAACCTCTCAGGGACGATCTCCGCCTCTCCTATCAAAGTATCATCCTTCAGAGCCATCAATATTTTCCCATCAGATGATAATAAAGCATCTATGTACCAACTGAAGACCTCCGGATCTCCCCAGTAACCGCAATCCCTTATCCTCATGCTCAATGGCATCTCCTTCCACTTAGGGCAGTGGATGGAGATTACGTCCTCAAGGAATCTATGATCGAACTTAACTATCCTCAAGGGATCCCCTCCAGTATCTCATTAAGGGCGATCAATGCCCTACTAGCCCCCTCCTTCATCCTGAACTTAGCGAATCTACTTAAATTGGTTTCCTCTGGATTTATCTCAACTAAAGTGGCTTTGTTCTCCAGTGCTATCATCGGCAGGGTTGCTGCTGGCATAACGAGCCCACTAGTTCCTATTATCAGCAACAAATTAGCTGATCTCATCATATCCTCCGCTCTAATCCACTCATCTCGAGGGAGCGGCTCGTAGAACCAGACGACATCCGGCCTCATGATGGAACCGCATCTATCGCACTCAGGCGGTACCCTCTCCGGCAAATTCCCGAAGCCCAAATAGATCTTATTATCACAAGAAGTACATCTTATCCTCCAAATCGAACCGTGAAGCTCCACTAAGTTCTTTGAGCCCGCTTTTTGATGGAGACCGTCCACATTCTGCGTTACCACACCCCTCAAAATACCCCTATCTTCCCAGAGAGCGAGTATCTCATGAGCTGGTGTAGGTTGAGCCCTCGCTATAATGGACATCCTCCATAAATACCAATCCCAGACGAGCTTAGGGTCTCTGAAGAATGCATGAGGGGTCGCGAGTTCCTCCGGATTATATCTCTCCCAAAGACCTCCCTTCCCTCTGAAAGTCGGTATTCCTGCCTCAGCTGAGATACCTGCTCCTGTGAAAGCTACAACATTACCAGAGTTCCTCCTTATGAGCTCAGCTACTGATCTAAGCTCATGGAAGCTCATGGGGCTCGACCTCAGGGGGCTTCAATGGATAGTTCCTCACTTCAGCCTCTAAGGGGCATCCTCCTCTGCAGAAAGTGAGGAGGGGGCAGCTCTTGCAGGCATCTCCTACATAAGCCGCCTCCCTTATGCTGAGACATTCCTTAGAGTACCATATGTCCATCCATCTATCCCTCAGTATGTTCCCAAGCTTCAAGTAGTGACTCTGGCACGGTATAACAGTGCCATCGGGCTCTACAGCTAGGTTGATGCTGCAAGCGGAGCAGAACTTCAGTCCAAGACCCGCATTTATGGGATCCATCTCACAGTACCTCGTAACTCCATACCAGGTGAAATCGAGGTCCAGTTCTATAGCTAGTTCCTTAGCTTCAGTTATTATGTTCATCATCTCCTCGAAGCTCGGCTCCATATCTAGAGTAGCTCTCCCACTGTAAATGACTCTATCGAGGGAGTAACCGTGGACCCCCAATTCCGCAACGAATCTAATAGTATCCAATATAGTCGGTGAGTTCATCTTCAGTAGCGTTGAGTTGACGCTCACATAAACTCCAGTATTCACCATATTCTTTATCCCCCTGACGGTCCTCTCCCAGCTCCCCCTGACCCCAGTGATGGAATCGTGGATATAAGGATCCTTCGACTCCAAAGTTATCTGAGCGTAATCTAAGCCAGCCTCCGCTAATCTCCTAGAGAGATCTTCACTCAGCAAAGTCCCATTCGTCACGATCCCAGATACCATTCCTAGCTTCTGAGCTTCAGAGACTAGATCGACGAGATCCTCCCTTAAGGTGGGCTCCCCACCCGTGAAAGTGACTTGAGGTACCCCTAGCTCATGAAATATCCTCAAAACTTTTTTCCAATCTTCAGAGTTCAGTTCCTCCGTTTCCCTAGGGCTCGATGAGTAACAATGGATGCAATCATTATTGCACCTATAAGTGAGGTTTAGGTCGACTCTTAGAGGAGCCGACATGACGGTCACATCCGGTAGCTGATACTTGAATCCCAGATCCGTGACAGGATCACCATAACCATCTATGAACATCCTTATTTTCTCAGTTATCTCAGTGAAGTGCCTCCTAACTTCACTTTTCTTCATCCCTCTGTAGTAATTCTTGAGCTCTCTAGCTGCTTGCTTCCAATCGCCACCTAGAAGAAATGCCTTAATCATTATCGCTGCTGTGTGATTGAGATAAGCTACTCTACTTGCGTCCACGATGAGAGAGCTAATTCCATAAGGATCTATCCTTAGCTGAATCCTATGCCCCTTGTAGTTGAGCGCCAAGAGCTCCCTCTCGCTCATCCCACACCACCTCCAGCGCAAGCGCAAGCACAACTAACGCACGCGCATGCACAAGCGCAACTTACACAAGCGCAGGATATAACGCGCCTCTTGCTGCTCCCCCTCGGTCTCTCAGGTGTTATAGTTCTCGCGATCTTGTCGGAGAAATCCTCCATGTTCCTCACGATGGAGGAGGAGAAGCCCTCAATGGATCTAGCTATGGAATCGGCCGCTTTCTCTATACTTATGACGGGGGCTTCCGCTTCGGATCTAGCGCCTCCCTCAGACCGACTTCTAACTGGCTCCCCGGGGTAGGGTATGTAGATAGTACCTCCTCTCGGGACCCAGATCCAAGTATCCTCCGGGGTCCAGGTGCCCCCTAAGGGGTGGGAAATTTGATCAGGAGATAAGCCCTCCTTCAGATACCTCTTCAGATTCCTCTCAAAGTTCTCATCTGTGAGCAACCATGAGAGATTCTCCTTCAAGATCTCGAGTCTCTTCTCCATTGGAGCTTGAGAAATTTCCTTCCAAATGGAATTGACGAGCTTCTCATAATGAGCTATTGTACCGAGCCTCGAGTAACCAGCTATCTCCCTATTGACTCTCCTATGTAAGCTCTTGATCACGTTCACTAGACAATCTTCAGAAGGGACGCCTCCATCCAGGCAATCGAGGAAGACCTTCTCGTAGGCCCTCAGTTGAGAGGAGGCGTTGTTCAATTTCTCCATCTCCAACGGCTCTACACTCTTCACCCTAATGAACCCCTTACTCGATAATTCCAGCGCTATAGTAGCTAATATCTTCCCATAACTTATCTTTCTCCCCTCCAGCTTCTTCAGATAAGCGACCTCCGGGGGCCTCAAGTTCTTATTCACTCCTAGGCTCTCGACAGAGACTTCAGGAGGCTTATAGATGGACTTCTCGATCAGGGCCTTCACGTACCTCACTATGAGGAATATCGAGAGGACGACGGCCCCCAGGAATATGAGACCGATTGCAGTGTAAAGGAGATCCTCACCCTCTGATCCCTTAACGTAAGATCTCACATATCCCTTTGGGAATGAGACACCGACGTCTAACTTGTAATTCGGTGGTAGATCGTATCTCTCCCAGTAAAGGGCTAGTCTACCATCTTCAAGTGGTATCAGATTATCGTAGTCCGGTTGACTCTTGATCTCATTACTATTGACTCCAGGGGGGAGTATTATCCAGAGCCTCAGGGCTCTAACTCTAGCATCGAACCAAGATGGGATGAACTTAAGCCCAACGTTCCCCGGGTTTGTTGAATCCTCATGAAGGAAATCTTTGAGCACTACCTCTAAATGATAACTTCTAGATTCCCCTGCATTTATTGGAGTTATAGGGTGCATTTTCACAGCATAATAAGATTCCTCAACGACTTTATCATAATCTACTTCCCTAGCCTCTCCGTTTATCATTTCTAGAGCTTTCAACACATCGAACCTAGAGTTAGGCATCCCTATGGTGACGTATCTAGCTACAGTACCGGAGGTCACGTGGATCGTCAAGTTGTATGATAGGAATACATCCCCGGACTCATCTATCTCAAGTATTACTGCCTCATCTTCCACTTCATAGCTTATTTGAGCCAATGTCACGATGGGAGCGATCATCAGAAGGGACAAAGCTATTAAGCATAGGTAACGCATCGCAGTTACTACCTCTCCTACTATATATACTTGATTTAAATTATTAGAAGAGCTTCTGAGTGATGCGTGTAGCGAGGGATATCGAATTCCTAGAGGGTGAATTGAGGCTCCTGGCTAGCGGTGAGGAAATAAAACCTGAGATCAGAAGCCTCAATGAGCTAAAATCTGTCTTAATGAAGCCCGAATCCTTGGAAAAAGATGATGCAGCTTATATGATGTACAGGGACCTTCCCCCTCTGAGGGATAGCCCCATTAGATTGGATTTAACGGTAATACCCCCTTGGAATGTGGGAGGCGAGCTCGCAAAAACGAAAGGTCATTATCATCTCCCTCTGAACGGGAAGCTCCTCCCTGAGGTTTACTGCATCCATTCCGGAAGGGCCATCTTTCTACTGCAGAGGAGGGGGGCATCCATATATGAGGTGGAGGACTTCATACTGATGGAAGCTGAAGCAGGGCGTTATATCATAGTACCACCGGGATACGGGCATGTGAGCGTTAACGCAGGAGCTGATACGCTTGTGATGAGCAACTTGATCCATAGAAGAGTGATACCTGATTACGGGCCCTATGAGATGACGAGGGGTGCGGCATATTATTTGACATCAGAAGGGCTAGTCAGGAACCCGAGATATGCGAAAGTCCCTGAGCCTAGATATGAGGAAGGCCTCAGATACAGCTCCTTGGATGATCTAATGAACGATAGGGAGATCTTAGAAAAGCTAACGGATCCCTAATGTACTCTGTATTCAACTCCTCCTTTCACATGGCCGAAGCCTATCAGCCTCCACCTATTCCCTACCCTCGCTGAGATAGCTACCCTCTGATCCAACTCCGCTACAGCAGGGATCCTAACAAGGAGCTTCATAAAATCATTATTTATCTCCCTAAGGACAGCTGGGGCAGTAGCTGTACCTATATTCAACTGGATGAAATCCCCAGCTTTGGGCTTAGTTACTGAGATCTCCTCCTTCATCCCTACTATCTTATCGAAGAACTTCGCCTCTATATCGAGCTCCGACCAAGTAGGCGGCAATTCATTGGGCATGCCAACGACACTTCCCACCATATTATCAGCTTTCGTCAACGCTGGATCTAGGAGAGTCCCCACGCCTATCAGCCCACCCGGATAGGCTTCCTCGAGAGGGGTATCCTCGCTCTTCAGACTCACTATCTTAGTAGTTAAGGGGATGAACTTACCTCCCCTGTAGGCCCCGGGCCTTATCTCTATCTCATCCCCCAATCCGAACCTGCCCTGAATGATGGTCCCCCCTAGAACACCCCCTACTAGTTTCTCAGGCCTCGTACCTGGCCTATTGACATCGAACGATCTCGCGACGTACATCTTTGGGGTCTTCGTCGGATCCCTCTGCGGAGGGGTGAATCTCCTCACCATCTCCCTTATCAAGAAGTCTATATTAACTCCATGCAGAGCCGATACAGGTATTATAGGCGGTATTTCATCTAAATTTGCCTCAAGAAATCTAAGGATCTGCTCATAATTTCTTATAGCCTCCTCTTCACTCACTAGCTCTATCTTAGTTTGAACTACTATTATCTGCTTCACCCCCATTATCTTCAGGGCCATCAAGTGCTCCCTAGTCTGAGGTTGGGGCACGGGCTCGTTCGAGGCTATTACGAAGAGAGCTGCATCCATCAAAGTCGAGCCAGCTAGCATAGTCGCCATCAAAGTATCGTGGCCCGGGCAATCCACTAGAGATATCTTCCTGAGCAATATAGTCTCACTACCATCGATAGGACACCTCTTAGAAGTCGTATAACACTTAGGCTCATCGCACGAAGGGCACTTCCTGAGGTCGGCATTAGCATAGCCTAACTTTATAGTTATACCCCTTCTCAACTCCTCACTATGTCTCTCAGGCCAGACCCCCGTCAGGGCTTGGACTAGGGTGGACTTGCCATGGTCGACATGACCAGCAGTGCCCACGTTCATCTCCGGCTGAAGGATCTCCCTCATTCGATCACCTTAAGAAGCCTCGCTCTTTCCTAATATCTCCTCTAGGGGTTTATCCCCCTTCTTAATCACTTTAAGGTTTATCTGTCTCATAGCATCTGAGATAATGCCTCCTCTAACGAGCTTAGCCCTCCTCTCTCCTTCCCTCTTAGGATGGAAGCCGGGTGGGGAGGATAGGAGGAGCCTCTTCTTCCCCATCGTGGGTAAGGAGGGGTGCATGGGGAAGCCATCCCTATCAGTCCCTCCAGTTATCTTGAAGGCGTGCCCGGGCAAGCCGAAGGGATCGCCAGAGATCTCCTCACCTATCCTCTTGCCTATGAAATACCTGAGGCTCTCCTTGGGCAGTTTGAGGTGAAAAGTTTTTCCAGTACTTGGATCTCCTATATCGAGCACTAGGAATTCCTCAACGACACCTCTCCTCCTGCTGGACATATTGGATCACCACGGTGAAGACCGAGGAGAATATATAAGCTTCAGCCATCCAGAACTACATAACGGCTTTGAGTTCATGAAGCCTCTCACTTCGAGAATGAGAGTCCCCTAGGCTATGATCGATGGATATCAAACCCTACGTGGATTTCCTCCCTTCATAATCTTGAGACCATGCAGGCAGCTCATCCATGAAGCTCAGGGGAATCCAGCTCAATCCTCCCTCTCAGCTCTTCCTGAATACTTTATCCAAATTATCCTCCTGTAAAGCTCTTTCTCCTCATCACTCATCTTACTGAAGTAGATCTCCCTCGATCTCTCATCCTCGAATTCACTGACCTCTGTATAAAGTGTTTTTCCTTCTTTAACGTTCCTCCCCACGATACCGCCCCTTATCGATACAGCTACCCTCTGCCCCTTCCTCGCCTCCGGTATCCTATTGCCCTCGTGTTGTATGTCCAATATCGTACCGACCCTCCTCCCGCTCTCGCTTATGAGAGGATAACCGGGCCTTATTGAACCTAAGATAACCTCGACACCAACTATAGCAGGATCGCTCCTCCTGAAAATGAAATTAGGTAGAACTAAGATCTCCGCAGGAAAAACAGCATGAGAAAGTACTCTTTCCTCCTCTTTTCTCCTCAAATCCTCTAAATAAGACTTGAATTTCTCTATAAGGGTATAGATTATCACGTCCTCGAAGATAGAGACTCCCCTAGATAGGGCCTCCCGCTTTATCTCCTCGCTCACCCTCACGTTGAAAGCTAATATAGCTGAGTACCTCTCATCGCTCCCCCTGATGACAGAAGCTTCGAATACATCTGCTTTCGTCACCTCCCCTATATCGGCTCCTGATCTAGAGGGCGTACTAGCCGGTTCTCCAATATACGTGGTGAGGGATCCCGCGATGCTTGAGGAGATGAAGAGGGAGGTGCAGGAGGAAGTTGAGAGGATCGTGATAAAAACGGATAGGATAGGTGTGATAGTCAAGGCTGATGCATTGGGGACATTGGAAGCCTTAATATCTCAACT
>JAVCBY010000058.1:0-15168 GCA_037917625.1 Thermoproteota archaeon
CCCTCTCACCTCATCAATCTTATAAATGCCTCCTCTAAGCTCACGAATACGGGACTCGCTGATCTTCAACATCCCATAAGAGCGCTAGCACTTGAGACTCGAGCCAGTCCAGAGGGTCTTCACCAGGTGGTGATATCTTCGAGGGCCAGTTTGTCCTCCCCTCAAATCTGACATGGCACCTGCCGTCCTTCCTTCTTATCTCTAATATCCTTAAATTCTCGGATTCCTTTGCTCCTCCTTTTAAATCTATCCCGAGCTTGCCGAAGAACTCCGAGCACTTTACCTCACTCTCGAATACGAGTTCCCCCTTGACCTCTAGGTTGACTCCCATAGGGTTCCGGGGATCTAGCCCATTAAAAACTTGATCTATCCATTTGACCCATGATCGGAATCGGGGGGATAGATGTCAATAGGTGGTATCGCTACACAATTACTTCTTAAAATCAGAAACGGATTGAGAGATGAAATCCTCGAAAGCGAATTTCACCCTTTCGGCATTCTTACTCCTAATAAAACCCAAAAGGGCGGCCTTTATAGCTTCCGATCTACTCCTAAAATTACCCTCCATCACGAGGGCATCTATCGCTTTTATCAATTCCTCATCGACTGTCAGTACTATCTGTTGGGCCATGCGATCACCCGAGTCCTAGACCGCTCACCTTATTTAAGCTGTTATTGCGAGTATGTAGATCGTCAATAGCCTAATAAGTCCCCAGGTCCTGAAAATATGTTAACCGATAATTTATTAAGAGAAGCTCGCTGAAGATCCGGATAGTGGTCGATATGCTCGAGGCATTCATTGCGGTTAGTGTTAGGCCCTCTAGTACTGCTGAACTTAAGAAGATCTTCTCAGCCAGTGATAAGGTTAAAGAGGTGTTCTACGTGACTGGAGAATTCGATTTCCTCATGAGAGTTGAGGCCGCAAATACATTCGAGTTAGCTAGGATAATAGAGATCCTGAGGAGTCAGGAGGGCGTGGAGAATACGGTAACGTTCATAGTGCTGGAGAAGTTGAAGTGAGCATCAAGATCTACGTACTCAGGCTAAGCCACGATGACCCTAAGAAGGCCACTGGGGCTAAGCTCCTCAGGCTGAAACTAGCGGAGAGATATAGAGGATCGAGAGGATCTATCGTATTGAACCCATTCTCCAGGACATACCTATCACCGGTCGATAGGAGAGAGGCAAGAGCATTAGTCGCTGTCGATACCTCCTGGAGGAGAATTGAGGAAGTTAGATGGCCAGCTGGCCTCCAGAGAAGGCTCCCCTTTTTAGTAGCAGCTAATCCGATAAATTACGGAGTCCCAGAGTATCTCTCTACTGTCGAAGCCCTAGCGTCAGCTCTCATAATTTTAGGGTATTGGGATCTTTCATTAAGAATTTTAAGCCCATTTAAGTGGGGAGAGGAGTTCCTGAGGATAAATGAAGATAGGCTTAAGGCTTATGCCGGAGCTAGTTGTGAAGAGGAAGTAAGAGCTCTGAGTGAGGAGTTCAGGCGGGAGTTAAAGGATCATCCTTCTGTAACTCCCTAAGATCTTGATCCAAATAGTCAATCCCTCTAGCTCGCGTATAGCTTCCCTCACAATATAATCATTGATGGAACCTTCGAACTCCACATAAAAGGAGTAATTCCATGGCTCACCCTTAATCGGCCTCGATTCTAGCCAAAGTAAGTTTATATTCCTACGAGCGAATGCTCCCAGAGCTCTCCAGAGGGAACCTGGCTTATGACTCGTTGCGAAGAATGCAGCTGTTGTATCAGCTCCTTCACTGATTTGATCCTTGAGGGAGATTACGAAGAACCTAGTTATGTTCAGAGGGATGTCTTGAATGTCCCTAGCCAGTATCTTCAGACCGTAGATAGAGGCAGCTCTCTCGCTCGCTATAGCAGCTAAGCTAGGATCATTAGCATCAGCCACTATTCTAGCAGCTCCTGCTGTATCCAAGCTGGGAATTACGATCCAGTTCTTCCCCTTCAAAAATTTCTCGCATTGAGCTATAGCCTCCGGATGGGAATATACCACTCTTACATCCTCTATGCTACCTTTAACGCTCATAAGTGCATGGGAAACCTTCACTTTAACTTCTCCAACTACTCTGACATCCCTCTCAAGTAATAGATCTAAGGATTTCCTTATGCTGCCAGTTGTAGAATTCTCTATGGGGATTACGCCGTAATCCGCTTCACCCGATTGAACGGAGTCAAAGACCTCATTCAAGTGATCTTTAGTTAGTAATTCGAATTCAAGGGATTTGAAGTAGAGATGAGCCGCTTCCTCGCTGTAAGACCCCCTCTCCCCTTGAATCGCGACCCTCATTCACGGGATATGAGAATGAGCAAGAAAAATTTTATCGTTTTAAAATGGTTGCAGTTCGAGGGCCGACTAGCTCCAGATTCCCCATCCGATTTAATTCTCTCCTCAATTCAGTAGATTTAGTAGCACTGATTCACGGAATTCTCTAATCAATTGAATTTGCAATAAGGAATTCCATTCGTATTTGCGAGATAGTTCCTTTGGCCTTATAGAGATTGAAGGACTTCAAAAATTCTTTAAAGCCCCCATTGAATCTTGAGAAGGTGAGGGCTTGCGCTTCCATAAGCTATCATTGAAGGATCCGGAGAGCCTCGATGAAACGATCTTATCAGAGCTAGACTTAGCTCTCGAGAGGTCTCGAGGATCTTATAATGTTTATACTACAGGAGTGGTTACTGGGATCCCTCCCGAGGATATTGGCTTCATATCATTTCATCTTCCAGCTTCTAAGATCTCCGCATTAGGGGCGGATCCCAAGTTCGTCTTTGGAAGCTTCCTCCTACCGGAGGGTTATCAGGGGATAGTCGAGGATTTCGAGGAGGAGGCCCATAGGTATGGTTCAAGAGCGAAGAGTAAAGTGGTGCATGGGCGAAGGGCTCTCGCTATCATATCTATGAGGGGCGAGGTCCGAGAAATAATATTACCAACTAACGTTAAGATAGGTGACCTTATAGCCCTAATTGGGGTTCCAGGAGCTGAATTCCTATACCTGATCGCGAACAGAAAACCAGAGCTCTTCATGAGACTAGGAATGGAGGATAATATTAGGAAGTGGAAAAGAGCTCTCTGGATGCTCACATGCGTAGATGCCGTGAGGACGCTCCTCACGATATCTAGAGTGGATGGGCTCATATGCGTAGATAGCGGAGGGATCTTGGAATCTCTGAATAAACTTGCAGATCTATCAGGGACCGGTTTCATCATCTCAAGAGATAAGATTGAATTCCCTCCGGAATTAATGAGAATCTCAACTCAAATGTATTTAGATCCTTTAAAGCTCCCCAGCTCCGGCGTGACGCTAGCAGCAATTCCTAAGTATGCACAAGTGAGCCAGATAAGTGAGATCCTTGAGATGCATGGACATCGGGTAAGCTTCATAGGGAATATAGCCAGAGAGGTCAGGATTATCTCTTGAGAGGGGCGAAGGTGCTCTTTATGACTAATTGAAAAATCCCATCTGGGACGTCAGGGGGTTCGTGATGGGCCAGGGAGGAGTATCTATCGAGGAGATCTCCCTCTCGTGAGGCAATTCATATTTGAACGTATTATGTGAAGCGTCCGATTACCTGAGGAAGCACCCTAGATTTCCTATATTCTCACATTTTTCATGAAAAACATAATTTAATCTTATTTCACCGGAAAGCCCCATAAAATCCCTTCATTTTAGGAGATCCCATATGTTAAATTTATTTGGAGTTAATGTAAATGGTATATTCTGACATTAAATAGGTCACTCCCCTTTCAACGCGTGTAGTTGCAATGCAGGGGAAAAATTTTTATTTAAGTTCTCCTTCCTTTTATCTATGCCAAGGGCTAGATATCTGCCTCTTGCTCCCATTGGGAGAATAATAAGAGATGCTGGTGCGGAGAGGGTAAGTGATGCGGCTGTTGAGTTATTAGAGCGCTACATGGAGAAGTTTGCACTCGAAGTAAGCAGGCAAGCTGTCAGTTTGGCCAAGCACGCGAACAGGAAGACTGTATCAGGTGAGGATATAGATCTCGCGATAAAGACCGTTTGGAAGGCTTGAGATCAATCCCCTCCGCCCAGCCCCCTACTTTTTTATCAGGTCTCTCGCTCCTCGTCCGAGGATCCTTCTACTGAGAGAGTTAGTAGGACGGACAAAACTTATTAGATTTCCCCGCCTCATGAGGAGGGTCACTTGAGCTTGAGGGGGTTCTTCGAACCAGAATCTATAGTGGTGATAGGAGCATCGAGATCACCCGGGAAGATAGGTTACGAGATCCTGAGGATAATGGTCGAGAATAGGGAGAGAGGGACTTACAAGGGAAAACTTTACGCAGTTAATCCGAGATCCGATGAGATGATACTCAATGTACCGACGTATAAGAGCGTCCTAGACATCCCAGAGGCTCCGGAATTGGCTATAATAGTTACTCCAGCACCAAACACACCTCAAGTCCTTGAGGAATGCGGAAAGAAGGGTATAAAGAGTGCTGTGATTATAAGCGGGGGTTTCGCTGAGATAGGTGGAGAAGGAGTTAGGCTCCAGAGGATGCTGGATGAGATAAGGAGGAGATATGGAATCAGAGTAATTGGTCCTAATTGCGTGGGTGTGATATCCCCTTCAACGGGAGTTGATACCCTCTTCCTTCCTGTCGATAAGGAACTCCAAGGGAATAGCTATATTTCCTCCCCGAGGCCTAAGCCCGGGAGTGTGGCCTTAATCACGCAATCCGGGGCCTTCGGAGTCGCTTGCTTAGATTACATGTATGGTGAGGGTATAGGATTATCGAAATTCGTGAGTTATGGTAATAAACTTGATGTAGATGAGGTGGATGTCATAGAATACTTAAAGGATGATCCCTCAACGAAGGTCATCTTAGTTTACGCTGAGTCTATAGAGAGAGGAAGGGAGTTCCTAGAGCTCGCGAGGGAGGTGACTAAGGAGAAACCTATAGTTGTCTTGAAAGCCGGAAGAACAAGTGCTGGTGCCAGAGCTGCGAGTTCTCATACCGATGCGATAGCTGGGAGCGACTCTATATATGATGCCGCATTCAAGCAAGCGGGAGTGATAAGGGTTACGGATATGGAGGAGCTCTTCGATGCCGCTAAGGCTCTCTCGATGCAGCCTCCAGCTGAGGGAGAGAGCATAGCTATACTGACGGATGGAGGTGGAGTCGGTGTTATGGCAGCTGATGAAACGGAAGCCGTTGGATTGAAGCTCGCTGAATTTTCTGATTCCACAGAGGAGAAGCTGGAAGAGCTTCAGAGGGCTAACGTTATTCCGCCTATAGCGGCTCTCGGAAATCCAATAGATCTGACGGGTAGCGCTACGGATGATTCATTCGTAGGGGCTATGGAAGCTATATTGGAGGATCAAGGAGTGCATGGCGTAGTAGTCTTAGCCCTTCATCACGTCCCAGGTGTGACATGGGAGCTCCCAAGGAAGCTAGCGGAAGTGACTAAGCGTTATAGAAAGCCAGTAGTAGCGATGGATGTTGGAAGCTCGCAATATGCAATAGAATTTAGGAAAATGTTTGAGAGGGAGGGGATACCGGCATATCCGGAGCCTGAAAGAGCTGTTAAAGCTATGAAGGCTCTCGTTCAATATGGGCTCGTGAGAAGATATCAGAGAGCCTGATTCTCCCCCTAAAAATTAATATTATTATCATCGGTACGGCAATTACTATTAAGATTTCCCAGAGCTCTATCCCTCCTTCACTGCTCAGATTCAAGCTAGCTTTTATCGTCTGCGATAGACTCCTCCCATCCTGCTTCCACGTTATCTTTATGTCGATAGGAATCTGTAGGGGTGCTTGTTTATCTATATCGACCTCCATTATCGCTGATGCATTGCTCCTCGCTGGGACGTCCCCTATCGCTAGGGAGGTCGTTCCTATTAGGTAGGGAGTTATTATCTCTATCACGGCATCATTAGCTGTGACATCAGCCCCGTTCCTCAGGATGAGCGACAGCTTAACCCCCCTATCCCCCGGCCCCGGCCTTCCAGATGCGTTGAGCTCAATCAACTCGAAGGAGGCTTTTTCATCTATCTGAAGGGGCAATCTGGCCTCACCATATTTCGAGGCGAGCTTCAGCTCATATCTACCTGGCTTAGCATTCTCCTTAATTTTCAGAATGAAGCTGACCTCCATGCTCTGACCCGGGGGGAGCGCGGGGATTAAGAACGTATCGGAGCCAGAGTAAGATGGCTCAACGTAGCTGGGCAGAGATGTGAGGTTCAACCTGAGATCCTTTGCAACGTAACTTCCGACGTTCGTTATCAAAGTCATTAACCTAACGTTAGAATCCCCGGGATATACGGGGGTCGGGACTGTAGATACATGAGCTACCTCTATCCTGGGCTCACCTGAAGCCCTCACACCCAATGTAGTCACATCCATATGATCTATTCCCGATTCATCTCTATAACTGAGTCTCGCGATCATTTGAACAGCTCCATAGACATTTGGGGAGAGATATACCGTGAAGTTCCTCAAAGTGCTCTCCCCTCTATCTAATGAGTCAATATAAGCCCTCCCAGTCCCGACAATGGATCCTATCTCTGGGGAGGGAAATGCTAACTCTATCCTAAGGTCTTTGGCCAAACCTCCTTCGTTCTTAATCTCAACGATCAGCTCATTAGTCTCATCGTTCTTAAGTTCAGTGTTTAATGGTATTAGAATGAGGAGGGGCTGTTTCGGGGATTCCGCGATGAAGGATATCGGAATAACTTGAGTTCTAGTTGAATCATGCTCATCCAGATAGCTAAGCTCGATCGTGAGGACGAGGCTTCCGTAACTCATGTTAGGTGCGTAAAGTAGCGTAGATATCCCCTTAGAGGCCCCCGGCTTCAAGCTCCCCATAATTACCCCAGTCTCCGAGAGAACAGCGAGATCTTTAGAGGCTATGAGATTTGCTCTCAAGTTCCTAGCTGTCTCGTTCCCCTCATTCTTCAGGTAGACCACGACGGATTCAGGGACCCCCGGCTTCAACACCCTCTTATCCGAGAAAGCCGTGAGGAATGGGCCAACAGGTATCCTCACGTAGAATCCTAAAGTGGAGGAGGATGTCCTCTCCTCCCCACCAGCATCTAACCATCGCAATGATGCTAAAATCTGGATAGGCCCTGATATTTGAGGTAGGACGCTTAAGTTTACTGGAACTATCATTAATTTCCCTGGATTGAAATCCCCTAAATCGAGCGTGTTACTACCGATGACAGCGACTCCAGGTGGTGTTTGTAGTGTCATCTTCACTCTATAAGCCCATTCACTTCCCCCATTCTCTACTAAGAGAGATACCGTGTTGTTCACCCCTGGATCTAAGTAAAAGTCCTTAGTGGAGACACTGACTCCCTTTGGGCCAACTTCGGAGACTGGAAGCGTCTGAGTAGTAGTATATTGACCCCCAGGCCCAACTTGAGCTCCCCAAGTCACTGTAGCTGTTAGAGTAACTGCTTCATCGACGTTATCAGCTACATAAATCTCAGTTTGAACTCTTCTACTCTCAGCAGGGTTCATTAGTCCCAAATCTATCGGTGAGGATACTTGAACCCCCAGGCTCGTTGGAGTTAGGGATATCCTGACGTTCCTCGCTACACCGTCCCCTATATTTTCGACCTCTATATAGATAGTAGCGGGCCAACCTGGCCTCACGCTACCTGAGATACTGCAAATGACTCTAGGGGAGCCCTGAACTGTGATGAATAAGGGTATCACTTGACTCTGAGGTATTCCATTGGCTCTGAATCTCAGGAACAAGTCTGCCTTATAGTGAGATGCATACGCATTCTCTGGCACTGAAACGGTGAATCTCATATACAGGGACTGACCTTGGAAGAGAGATCCCGAATAAGAGAATGAAGTCGTATAATCTGAACCGACAAAATCGTATATCTTGAGGGTAGCATTTATATTGCTCAAGATCCCATTGTATGAACTCTTAGCCTCTATCACGAAGGTATTATTCGCTCCTAGGACTAAGGCATAGCCCTCCCAATAGGAGTCCTTGATGATGAAATAGCTCTCTCCGGACATTGAAAGAGCCTCAATGAATATGAGTAGTAAGATGATGGGCAGTTTCCTCACTCAAGTCACCTCCATCTTCAGGGATCTGAGGGAGAAGGAGAGGAAAACAACTGAAAAGGCCAGGATTATGACGAGCTCATTTGTTACCATTAGGAAGCTCCATCCCTTCAGGGCGACGTTCCTGAAGGCTCTAATGAAGTAGTACATTGGGATGAATGATGCTATTGCTCCGGCCTCGGGGCCGAGTATCTCGACTGGTATCAGCATACCGCTGAAGAGCATGCTGGGGATGAATGTGAAGATACTAGCTTGATAAGCTTGAAGCTGATTCTTCGAGAATACGGATATTAGGAGGCCCATGCTGAGTGAACTCAATAGGAACACTATTGAGACGACAGTCATGTCTATGAGGGACCCCCTGAGCTTAACATCGAAAATGAGGATAGCTGTTAATAAGCTTAAGATACTATCGGAGATTGTAGCTATGAAATATGCCACCAATTTTCCGAATATAACGTCGAAAGGCCTTATCGGTGTCATTATGAACTGCTCAAATGTGCCCTTCTCCCTCTCCCTGCATATGGACACGGATATGAGGCTAGTAGGCACCATCTGAAGTATCAGGGCCATGAGAGTGGGGATGAAGCTCTCAATCTTCTCGACTTTCGGTCCATATACTGTATAGAACATCGGCCGTATCGCGAATGTCCCGAAATTGGATGCGGCCCACTCCTGGTAATGCTGAGTCACGACACCCACTGCTTGCATTATAGCTTGAGCGACTGTCGGATTGCTCGCATCATAATAGAGCTCAACTCTCGTCGCTCTACCGACCATAAGATCTTCTGTGAATCTTTCAGGGATTATCAAGCATGCATAGACACTGCCTGAGTATACTGATGAGAAGCCTTGACCTTTCGATTTGTAAATGGCCTTTATCTCGAATAGTCTGGAGTCCCTCAGCTCCTCAATGAACTTGAACGATCCCTCCCTCCCATCCAGATCCACGATCGTTATGGGATACTTCCCAGATCCCTTCCCCCCATACCCGATCCCGAATAGTATAGTCACCATTATCGGCATCATGAGGACCATAGCTATAGTCTTGGGATCCCTCAACAACTGAATCAATTCCTTCCTAACTATCGTAACTACCCTATAAGCATCATCTGATGTCACCCTCTCACCTCATCAATCTTATAAATGCCTCCTCTAAGCTCACGAATACGGGACTCGCTGATCTTACTCTCACACCAGTCAACTCAGCTCTCCTCAGTACTTCGGGGAGGAAAGAGCTTGAATCCTCCACTAGGAGAAGATAACTGCCATCACTATTTTTCAACACTTCTTTCAAACCATTGATCCCTCTCAAATCGAGATCTCCATCTACTCGAAGTTCTATGAGCTCCCCACCGATAGCTCTCCTCTTGATATCCTTAGGGGTCCCCTCAGCTATTACCCTACCGCCTCCCATGAGAGCCAACCTATCGCAGTTCTCCGCTTCATCCATGTAATGCGTAGTTACTAGGATCGTCTTACCCTCTTTATTTAGTTCTTTGAAGTGCTCCCAGAACTTTCTCCGAAGCGGAGGGTCTATTCCTGCAGTCGGCTCATCTAGGATGAGAAGATCCGGATCATGGACTAATGCTACAGCTAAGCTGAGCCTCTGTCTCATACCACCGCTCAACTTCCCGGCCATCCTTCCCCTTATCTCTCTGAGGTAGAATCTATCCATGAGTTCGTTCACTCTCTCCCTCAGATGCTGGCCTCTGAGTCCCTGGAGGGAGCCGTAAAGCATTAGATTCTCCTCCACTGTAAGATCCTCATATAAGCTGAATCTTTGGGGCATATAGCCTATCTTCCTGATCACTTTATCCCTCTCCTTCACGACATCTACACCGAAAACCCTCACAGATCCCTCTGTGGGCTTAATTACGCCTGTTATCATCCTTATAGTCGTGGTCTTCCCCGCACCGTTAGGCCCGAGCAACCCGAAGTTCTCCCCTACCCTCACCCTTAAGCTTATATGATCAACGGCAGTGAAGGCTCCAAATTTCTTTGTCAAGTTTTCAGCTTCAATAGCTAGCCTCGATATCATCTCTGGTTCCTCCAAAGCATACCTACCTCCTCTCTTTTTCTATCTTCACTATTTTCCGTTTTATGGAATATAAAAATTTGTGCATTAAATGCTCATGAATGACCAGCTTCCTTTTATTCCCTCAACGCGATACTTCAAGGTGGGATCGTGGAAGGTGAGAGGTCCGAGATAAGTGAAGTGGAGGAGCTGAAGGAAGTATTTTCCGTGTTGAGCAAAGAGGTCCCTAATTTAATTAAGGGTCTCATGGATCCGCTTAAGGAGCTCATGGATGTCCTCTATAACCCTGAGAGGGTTAGAGAGAGGGCTAAGGCAATAGCATCCTTCTATAGGGAGCTGAAGGACCAAGGGCTTCCGGATGAACTTATAGTAGAATTAGTGAAGCAACACTTCGAGAATCCCATGAGTTTGATAAAGAATATCATCTCCCAGAGGGAAAAGGAGGAGTCTGATTGACATCCCTCAAGAAAATAATCTCACTAATGGTATTAATAAAGTATATCTTATATCTAATAGCCTTACTTCCTAAACTCTTTATTTTGTTCCTAAGAATAAAGATTAGATCTTATAGATCGTTCAGGATAGCCCTGAATGAGCTCCGGAAGAGTGGGTTGAATGGGAAATTGTCCCGTGAACTCGCGAGGCTCGCGGTTCCTGAGCTCAGGGGGGTGCTCAATTGGATGAGCTCAGAGAGATCAAAGAAATACTATCGCAAGTGATGGAGAAATTAAATAAAGTAGAATCTAAGATAGGGAGCCTAGATGAGGATAAAAAGTTAATAGAGACTTATAAGTCCCTCTTATCTATATACGCATCGATCCTAGGTAAGATAGCGAATTTAGAGAGGATAGCGCGTATTGTCTCGAGCGATATAGATAGAGCTATAGTGAGAGTGCTTTCCGATGGTGAGCCGAGGAACATCTCTGAGATAGCTGAAGAGGTCAAGAAGATGAGGGGAAAGTCTTCCAGGAGGATCATAGCCGAGAGATTAAGTGCTATGTGCAATATGGGGATCCTGGAGAGGGTGAACGGTAGGGGAAAAGTTTATCGCTTGAAGCCGAGTCTACTAAAGGAGGAAGCATTAAAGGGATACCATGAGCCCGAAGATTAACGCAGATATCTGCGTTAGATGTAAAGGAAGTAAGATGCTCTGCGGCCTTAAGAGGTGTCCTATAGTTGAGAGGATCAGATTCGGCGGGCGATTGAATTTCGAAAGGTTGATAGATGGTTTCACTCCTCCATCATTCTTAGTTAGTGAGAGAGGATATCCTCGCGTTTTAGTAGGGCCTACGGTATCTCAAATAGAGCCCGATCTACCAGAGAACCCTAAATTTTGGATTTCAAAAGATTTGAGTTATGTCATAGCTAGATTTTCCTCTCAAGTTTACGCTAACTTCAGATCACATATCAGGAACGTAAATGATCCTAGATTAGAGGAATTGAGGTTCTCTGTAATGAGCTACTCTCCAGTTGGCATTAACGTAGAATTAGCTAAGGTCCCAAAGCCTAGAGTTAGTTTCGATGGTATACTAGCTCCAATAGGGCCATCAGCACCTGCTGAGAGGATCAAGCTGACCGAGAACCCTAAGATACCTTCAAGCTTGGAGAGGGCATTCTATGATAGCGATGTTAGGGCCTCCGAGATAATCTGGGAGACTTATAAGAGGGGAGTAGATGTTTATACGATATCTAAGATCCTTTCTCTCGGCGGCTTGGGGAGTAGAGCTAGGAGAAAGCTTGTACCAACTAAATGGGCGATAACAGCGGCTGATTCTATCATCGGAGATTTTCTCAGGAGGGAAATAGAGTACTTGCCCATATATTCCGGGGAAGTTATGCTCTTCCAGAGCGACTATGAGGGAAACCGTTACTCCATATTGATCGCTCCTGGCCCCTACATGCTGGAGATAGTTGAAGCCTGGATGCCGAGGGGGTTATGGACTAGGGGGAGCGATGAACCCGCAATGATGTTGAACTCCGAGATAGGTCGACTCGGGCTAGAGTATATGGATGGAGGCCACTACGCGATGAGGCTCGCTATCCTAGAGAAGCTCGCTGATATGAAGAGACAAGCTGCTGTAATTGCTATTAGGGAGATAGGGCCTGAATATTATGCGCCTGTCGGTGTTTGGCAGGTGAGAGAGGGAATGAGGGCTGCTTTGAGATCCGAACCCCTCAAGTTCCCGGAGCTAGGGGATGCCATGAGTCACTTGAAGTTGAGATTCGACTTTAATCTGTTGGTTAGATCCCTGAGGATACCTAAGATCCTGAAGGGATGGATTTCCCTAGAGGGATTCCTTAAGAACCCTTGAGACCCTCTTTATCATCGCCTTAGGAATCCTCAGAATCCCCCATCCCCAGAATTCCTTGAAATCTAGCCTTCCTATTGAGGTGAGCATGTACCTCCTGGCGATCTCTGGATAAGATACGAACATCTTGAAGAAGAAGCTCATATGCGGCACTATTATATCCCTAGCTTTGCGTTTCAATTTAAGTTCCTCCATGACGTCCCTCATGTTCTCATTATAAGTTAGAGCTGGATCCCCCGATTCTAGGGATTTTGAGCACTCCAAGGCGCTCTTAAATGCGTAATATAGACCTTCACCTGTCAGAGGATCGGCCAATCCGGCTGCATCCCCTACGAGTAAGACCCTATCTTTCGCTATCGGCTTATCATGTCCACCAGTTGGTATGATCCAATTTCCGACTCTCTCAACCTTATACCTCTTGGAGAACTCCTCGAATGCCTTGATTACCTCCTTAGATTTTGAAGCTATCCCTCCCACGCCAGCGTTTGAATCCCCTCCCCTGGGGAAGATCCAGCCGTAGCCGGATGGTGAGGCATCTACGATGAAAGTGAGCTCGTCGTGGAGGGGTGCTCTCCCCTCTATCGCGAATATTATATCATCGTTCCTCCAGCGGTTCCTTATACCTGAGGAGATCGCTACGATAGAGTAAGCACCATCGGCTCCTATGACGTAGCGAGCGGCGAACCCTGATCCGATGACTTCCACCCTATCCCCCTTCAAAATGACTCCACTCACTTTTTCCTTTCTGAACTCAGCTCCTTGAGCGATTGCCTCATCTAGAAGCTCCTTATCTAGTTTCATCCTATCCAAAGTAGCTATAGCGAATTCCTCATCTGAACTAACCTTTATCTCTTCCCCGAATCCTCTGATAACGACTTCCTTATGATAGGCCTCTGGGGATCTGAGCTTTATGCCCAATTCCCTCAGGAGATCGTAAGCTCTCCAAGTCACCCCGCCCCCGCACGGCTTGTACCTCGGAAAATCCTTCATATCGAGGATAAGTGTTTTATACCCATTCTTGGCCAGTAGATAGGCTGTGACAGAACCGGAGGGCCCCGCTCCTACGACTATCGCATCCCACATCGGTTTGAATAGGAGAATCTCATTTAAAATCTTTAATATGAGGGAGTGGTTTCCTGGCTGCTTAGAGAGGTTATTGGATTTAAATTATTTGCATGCATAGCTAAAGATTTATCAGTTATTCTCTGAATTGGGAATTTTTCATATCGATACTGAGCGGAAATATCCTTAGGTAAGTCACCTCTGCCCTCTCAGGAAGGTAAGGAATTTATTGATAGAGTCCCGTGAGTAGGGGCGAGACTATGGAGCTCAAGTTGGAGGTAGTGGATGCAACCCCGCCCGAGGGGTGCAATATAATAATAGCAACTTCCCATTTCATAAAGACTGTCGAGGATGTTTTCGAAGCCCTAGCCGATTCATGTTCTTGTATAAAGTTTGGATTAGCATTTTGTGAATCATCAGGTCCTAGATTGGTCAGAAAAGCTGGAAATGACGAGAAGCTCATTGAGGCTGCTGTAGAGATTGCGCTCAAGATAGGGGCGGGCCACTCTCTAGTCATATTAATGAAGGACGCTTGGCCTGTGAATGTCCTCCCAAGATTGAAACAGCTCCCAGAGATAGCAAATATTCATGCAGCAACGGCTAATCCGCTAAAAGTCATAGTGGCTGAATTCGGTGATGGTAGGGGGATACTGGGAGTTATAGATGGCGGTAAGCCCTTGGGCGTGGAGGGTAAGGAGGAGATCAAGGAGAGGATGGAGTTCCTGAGGAAGATAGGGTATAAGCATCCATTATCAGGCTAATCATCTTTCCGAATTTTTATCATGTCTTGGTTTATGTATAAGGAATTATTAGACTATTGAACGGATTTCCTCCCTCCGATCCCTCGAGGCCAGGGAGTCTTGGGTTCTAATGGGAATTAGATCCATTTTATCCCAGCTTTATCGCTCTTCTGATATTCAAACTTAGCTAAGATGCTGGCTGCAGCCACAGAAGGGTATTTTAGATCTGCACCGCTCTCTATTATCACTTCAATTCCTCTAATCTGGGAAAAAGCTTCTTCCAATCTTCTCCTATCGAAAGAATCTACGATTATTCTACAAGCCTCCGTATCCTTCAAAACCTCCTTAACGACTTCAAGGTGCCAAATTGAGAGTAAATCATTGAGATTTCCTCTATTCCATAGTTCCCGAAGCTCCTCAGGGCTTATCCTCTTTATATGACTTGAGATCGATACTTTCCTTATCAGTCCAGCTAACTCCTCTATCCTCCCCTTAGGGACCGATTTCGATTCAAGGATCCCCCTGGCCCTGAGGAACTTCCTCCCCTCGCCATCTAGAGCAACAGCTGCTACTACTATAGGCCCTTCCCTCTCACCCTTTCCAGCTTCATCGGATCCTATCTCAATGCAGTCGTCCTCCGTTAGTACGCTCTCTACTAGGCTGACTAGAGCTTCGTGATCTACGACCTTCCCATTCCTGTAGACTATACCGGAGTATCCATTTACCTCGAATCTGAACTCCTCCCACTCATTCTTAGGTGGGGATTTGGATTTCAATCTACTCCTTAGGCTCTCTAACTCCTCTTTTCTTAAGGACGTACTTAACTGCCGCAACCGAGATCACCAGTATGATGAATCCAGCGAGTAGAGGAAGGTAGCTCCCTCTCTCCTTCACCATAACATTTAACGATTTCTTCTCACTCATCAAAGTATTCC
>JAVCBY010000064.1:0-14181 GCA_037917625.1 Thermoproteota archaeon
GGAGGGCAGAAGCAGAGAGTAGCTATAGCGAGAGCTCTAGCTATGGATCCCGTATTGATGCTTTACGATGAGCCCACATCAGCTTTAGATCCCCAGCTATCTATGGAAGTGCTCAGCGTGATGAAAGAGCTATCGAGGAGGGGGATGACTAGCTTAGTAGTGACTCACGAGCTCAATTTCGCTATAGAAGCAGCTAACAGTATAGCTGTGATGTACGATGGAAGGATAGTGGAAGAGGGGAGCCCTGAAGAGGTAATCAGGAACCCTAAGACAGCTGAAGCTAGAGCTATATTCAATGGGAGATCGAATTATGTTCTGGTATGATCTCGCATCCTCCTTGCTGATCGGGATCATCAACACCTTAGAGCTATTGCTCATCTCCGCCCCTTTAGGAGCGGGGCTAGGAATAATAATAGGGATCCTCAGCTCCAGGAAAGGATTCTTAAGCATTCTAGCTAGGGCATTCTCATCTATCTTCAGGGGTTTCCCCCTATTAGTCACCTTATTCATAGTTTTCTTCGGCCTAGCGGACTTCGGTATCTATTTGAGCCCCACAGCTTCAGCTATTATATCCTTCATCCTCTGCAGTAGCGCTTACATATCTGAGTACGTCAGAGGAGCTATATTATCGATAGATGAGGGGCAGAGCCTAGCGGCGAAAGCTATAGGGATGAATGAGACTCAGGAATTCCTCCATATAATAGTACCTCAAGCGATAAGGAGAGCTCTCCCCAGCATATCCAATGAGATAGTTTACATGATCCAGTACTCATCTCTAGCATTCGCTATAGGTGTCCAAGAAGTGTACAGTGTCGCTAAGAGCTTTAACTCACTTTACTTCAGGCCCTTAGAGATATTCTCAACATTAGCCATTATATACCTCTCTATGACAGCTCTCGTGACCCTATTATTTAAGAAGTTAATGGAGAGGCTCCGAATACCAGATTAAGCTTTTTTCAGGGCCCTAGATATCGATATGAGTATGAGAGCTGATATTACAGCCCCTAAAATAAAAGCTATCAACTCCGATGGGGTTCTCTCCTCCACGATCGTGACTGTCTCCTCCTGAGTCGCGTTCATCTTCTTGACTTCTGCTCTCTCGACCTCTGATGTCCTGTTCTCTCCAGCGATCTTAGCGGTCGTGGGAGGGGCTATGAATACTGAGTAAGTGAAGTTAGCTGATAAGCCATCTGATTGCTTCGCCACTATCCTTATCGTATATCTGCCCTCCTTCTCATACCTGTGAGTCCTCGGGAAGGGTCCCTCCTCGTAGCTCCCATCCCCCCAATCCCATGAGATTATTAGGGATGCTTCAGGAGTCCCTGGAGAGGCCTCCCCGTTTATAGAGACGATCGTTCCATTAACATTTATACTGCTTATCCTTATGGATGGAGGTATCCTCTCGACGGGCTTGAGGATGGAGAAACTGCAGGAATCCAAGATTTTGTCCCCTTGGAGGAGCTTCAGCGTATAAGTTCCTTCCCTCAGGCCCTCTAATAGCAGGGTCTTAGTCTTGCCTCCCTCTAATCTCCCGGAGAAGAGAAGCTCTCCCCTCCCCTCAGGTCCATAGAGGAATAGTTGAACTTCGCTCGTCACGTTAACTGAGAATAGGATCCTGATAGGGTTTCCAGCCGTTAAAATACCTCCATCTACTTGGAATCCTTTTCCTCCAGCCTCCGTCCAGACGTCCCCGCTTATGAAAGATGTGATCACGTGGATCGTGCAGTAGTCCAAGACATTTCCGCTGTAGGCTCCGATCAGTTTTATTACCCTCATCCCCGGATCCACGAATAGTTGATAGAACCTGTAAGTGATTCCCGGGAAGACTTGAGAGCTCTTCATCACCTCCACTTCGCTGCCATCCGGTCTGACGATCACTATCCTCAGGTAAGTGGGGGAGCTCACCTTGAAGAAGAAAGTCACGTTCTCCCCGACCTTAGCATAACCGCAAGTAGCGTTAGGGCCCTCTCCACCCCTATCCGACCATATATCCGCTGGATTCGTCTGAATAGAACTCATCCCTTCCTGAGCGATATTGTAAGCTGAGAGAGTCTGAAAGGCGAGCAGTAATAGAGCGAGTAAGGGCAACGATTTTTTCATCATGGGAGATCGGTGCTCATGCTGATAAATGCAATACGACGATAAGCATATTTGATTTCGCTCAGAGTACTAAGTCATGGGGCGTGCGGAGGCCATCGCTTCGCTCACGAGCCTCGACCTCTAAATGAGTTGGTTCATTTAGCTTCTTATTAATTTTTGTTAAGGCCTGATTATTTAATACTTTGAAGCAATTGGACTAATCTATCAACTAAATGCTCATGATATACCTTCCCTTTGCCCGGATCTGACCTCTTAGGCGTCCCTATTATAGTATCCCCAGTTAACTCCTTTATCTCCATCATCCTCTCCTCAGTGCTCGGGATGTAGCAAAGCGTATCCTTAGGCTCTATGGGGTCAGCATATACTTCTCTCTCAGGGACGTAATCCTTAGCTTCCTCTATCCTCACTAACTCGGGGAATTTGTGCATGAGGTGAGAGGTTTCCATATCATCCCCATGACCGAATGGCCCGAAATCTACCCTTTTCCTCAAATCGAGGCTCATATAGAGGGGATCGAATATGAAGACGCTCACCTTAAGCTCCCTCTGGGCTCTCTCAGATGCTATCTGAATCCACGGGAGGTTAGCTAATCTATGGCCATTTATCAAGACGAACTTCCCGAAGCCGTGTTTAGAGAGTGATCTGATCACATCGTAGAGTAGCTCTATGAGTACCTCGGGCCTCACGCTCACGGTACCCGGAGCGACCATGTGATGAGGGCTCCATCCGTACCAGATGGGAGGGGCTATTAGCACTCCAGTCCTCTCGCTAGCGTCCTCAGCTAGAGCTATAGCGAGGAGAGAGTCAGTTCCCAGGGGCGCATGCCTACCATGTTGCTCAGTGCTGCCCAAGGGTATCATGATCCTATCGTCTCCCCTCAAGTACTCCTCGACATCGGGCCACCTCATCTCATGCAACCATCTAGCCAAGCTATCACCCACTCACGAGGAAAGTTTCCTTGAAAAAGCTGAAGTTGAGAAATTTCACATAACTGATTGCCCCAAATAGCTCAATTCAATTATGAGGCCGAGTGACTCGGGCTGCTCCCGTTATTGTAAGAAATTTGAGCGGCCCGAGGGCCCTTTAGGTACTTCCTCCACGTCTAAGGGAATCATAGATCCAACCTCTTATAACTCTTCCTTTTCCTGCTATATCCCCTCCTCGGACAAAATACTCACATTGTCGCCTCAATATTCTAATTTTTCAGTGATGTCCCGTTGCGAATGTTGTTCAGTGGGCACATATTATTTTAAGTAACCCTCATGAAGTGGCGCGGTGAACGCCATGAGCAAGCAGTTCTCGACCACTGGTATAGTGGCGATGGCAATAGGGACAGCCTTATACGCGGCATTTAACGTCTTCTTCAACGTATTACAGCTTCCAGGCACTCAATTAGTTGCCCTGAGGCCGAGCGTAGCTATTCCAATGTTCTTCGGTTATGTCTTCGGCCCAGCAGTGGGCTTCGTATCCGGGTTCCTGGGGAATGTGATAAGCGATGCTATAAGTTGGGGAGGCTTCTGGTGGAACTGGGATGTTGGGAACGGTTTGCTCGGGCTCATCCCCGGACTCGCATATTACTTCGTCTCCAAGGAGGATATATTCAGGAGGAAGGGATATATTGCGTGCATATTACTCTCCATAATAGGATCGATCGTTGGGATGGGGTTCGCAGCTTACACCGATTATATATTCGGGTACGGGATCTCAACGATAGAGGAAGCTACTTATGCTCTCTTCCTGCCTGCTGCTGTAACTGACGCGATAAATGGAGCTATAATAACGCCCATACTAGTAGCGGCTTATGCATCAGCCGTTAAGGGGAGGGCAAGGAGAGTCTGAATGTCCACGAGATTCATAAAGTACATAGAGGGGGAGAGCTCGATCCACAAGCTGGATCCCAGGGCCAAGCTCACCTTCATCTTTTTTCTCGTGATAAGCTTGAGCTTAGCTTACAGTATATCCCTAGTGATACCCCTCTTATTGATATCATTAGCTTTTTACTCCCTCGCGAAACTCCCTTGGAGCAAGACTAAAGCTACGTGGAAGTTCATCCTCCTGATAATAATATTCCTCTCCCTCTTGAATTACACAACTATAGTGCTGCTGTACGCTGAGGGCCCCCTAATTGAGACCCTCACCTCTCCTGAGGTAGTGAAGAGGGCCGTGACTCCCGTGCTTAAGCTCCTCTCCCTGGCTCTAGCTACCGCAACTTTAGTATTCACTACGCCGCCTAACCTGTACGCTCCAGCTTTAGGGCAGATGGGGATACCTTACAGAGCTGCTTATGTAATACAACTAGCCCTTAGGTACATACCGGAATTCATAGCTGAGATGAACAAGACGCTCGAAGCCCAGATGGCTAGAGGCTTCAGGCCGAGGGGTGGGAGGAACCCTATAGCTAAGTTACTCTCAATAATACCGCTCGTAGTCCCTGTCACGATATCAGCGACGCTCTCAATATATGATATAGCTGACTCCATGGAGCTCAGGGGCTTCGGGGAGGGGAGGTGCCACACATGGTACAGAGAGCTCAAGTTGACGAGTAAGGATAAGCTGCTATTAGCAATATCGTACCTAATAGGGGCTATATACATAGCTCTCTTCATAATGACCCGCTGAATAGTGAAGCTTATGATAAGAAGTGGATCAAGAAATTAATTTAATCTTATATAACTTCTCCCTGAACCTTAGAGCCGCATTCACGAGACTTATGAGCACAGGTACCTCTATCAGCGGCCCTATGACCGTCGCGAAAGCTTGATCGCTATTTATTCCCCATATTGCTATTGCCACAGCTATCGCTAGTTCAAAATCGTTACTAGCTGCTGTGAAGGAGACTGCTGTCGCTTTAGTATAATCTATTCCCAGCTTGTAAGCTATGAAGAACGTTAGGAACCACATTATCATGAAGTAGAGGGCTAGGGGCAATGCCACCCTCAGCACGTTGTAGGGCAGCTCCACTATGTACTCTCCCTTCAAGGAGAACATCACCACTATAGTGAGGAGGAGCGCTGCTGGAGTTATCAGGCTTATCTTAGGAGCTAAATATTTTTCGAACCAATCCCTCCCCTTCAACGTGAAGCTGAGGTATCTAGTCAATATACCTGCTATGAATGGTATTCCTAGGTAGATGAAGACGGTCTTAGCTGCATCCAGAATGCTGACGTTTACCTCAACCCCCTGAGCTAGACCTAAGCCCGTTAAAGCTAGAGTTATGAAGATATATATGTAGACAGCGTAAAATAGTATCTGGAAGATCGCATTAAAAGCAACGAGCCCTACCGCGAGCTCCCTATCCCCTTCAGCTAATTCATTCCAAACTATCACCATCGCGATGCACCTAGCTAGGCCTACGAGTATTACCCCCATCATGAAGGCTGGGAGGTCGCGGAGAAGTGTTATCGCCAGTAGAAACATGATTATAGGACCAAAAATCCAATTTTGGGCTAAAGAAAACGATAATAACTTTAAATTTTTGAAAATTTTCCCCATCTCCTCATACCTGACTTTAGCTAGCGGTGGGTACATCATCGAGATTAGCCCTAATGCTATAGGGATCGAAGTCGTGCCTATACTCATACCGGCCAGCCTAATCGAAATCCCTGGGTAGAAGTAACCCAAGGCGATGCCAAAAATCATCGCTAGGAAGATCCAGATCGTGAGGTACTTCTCAATCAAGCTGAGCTTTCTCTTCACCTGGTCACCGGCGGCATGGCCGCAAAACTTTACTTAAAAATTTTTCCTTCGTATCGCGGGGTTCGTGTTTTTAATAAGCTTACCTGGGGAATCGAGACGATGAGGATCCTCCCCCTGAGCTCCGATTCTATGGGAGCGAGGAGCATGGCTACATTAGTGGAGACTAAGGACCTCAGGATAATGATAGATCCAGGCGTAGCATTAGGGCCGAGTAGATATGGGCTCCCACCTCATCCCAAGGAGTGGGAGAGGATGGAAGCTCATTGGAGGGAGATAGTGAGGCAAGCTAGTAGGGCAGATCTCTTAATCGTAACGCATTACCATTATGATCACCACAACCCTTGGGAGGGGCTCGAGATATATGAGGGCAAGATCGTATTTGTGAAGGACCCTAAGAGGAACATAAATCAGAGCCAGAGGGGTAGAGCATCCTTCTTCCTGAAGCAAATTGAGGGGAGAGCTAGCGTTGAGATAGCTGATGGGAGATCCTTCAAGGAGGGTGATACCATCATAGAGTTCTCTAAGCCCGTGTTTCACGGTACCAACAGTAAGCTCGGTTATGTGATCGAGGTCTTCATAAGGGAGGGGGAGGATAGCTTCTTATTCACGAGCGATGTCGAGGGGCCATCTCTGGATGATCAAACTCAATTCGTATTGGAGAGGAAGCCTAAGGTAGCTATGGTGGATGGCCCAATGACTTACATGCTGGGCTACAGGTACTCTAGAGCTAGCTTGGATGCTTCCATCAGGAACCTCTCCTCCATATTAGATGCGGTGGAGACGCTAGTCATAGATCATCACCTCCTCAGGGATCTGGAGTGGAGCAAGAAGATTGAGAGCGTGCTTAATAAGGGAAGGGAGGCTAAGAAAAAAGTGATTACATCAAATGAACTCATTGATAAGCCCCTGGAGATGCTTGAAGCTAGGAGGAAGGAGCTTTACGAGCTATATCCTGTCGATGAATCTGAGATGAGGGAGTGGAAGTTCGAGGACTGACTTCTCAACTAGATTCATGGCTCAGCGAACTTGCCCAGTACTTCCCTTATGATCTTAGCTGCCGCGAAGCAAGTTATCCCTGAGTGATCGAACTCCGGATTTACTTCAACTATATCGAAAGCAATTAAGTCGAGATCAAGCTTCTTTATCAATCTTATCAGCTCCCTAGTGCTCAAACCACCGAGCTCTGGGTTACTGGATCCCGGAGCGAACGCCGGGTCGAGGACGTCTATATCGAAGGATATGTGAGCTCTCCCCATACTGTCGATCTCATCTATCTCAATCAACTGAGAATATCTTCATTCCCTTTTCCCTAGCGAACTCCATCTGCTGCCTCGTCGCGGCCCTGATCCCTATCATCACGACATCCTTAACGTAACCCTCCTCCACGAGCCTCCTAACAGTGCATGCGTGAGAGTATGGATTTCCATCATAAATTTCGTAACAATCTGGGTGAGCATCGAAGTATACTAACCCGAATTCCTGGCCTGAAGCTTTCCTCAATCCCCTGAATGTAGCATAAGTTATTGAGTGGTCTCCCCCTAGGAAGAGGAACTTCTGGCCCCTGTAAATGCTGCTTATCCTCCCCTCAACGGAGCTAACTATGTCCTCGAAGCTCTTCCCCTCAATATCACCCAGATCTAAGTAGCTCCAAGCCTCAGCTAAGTTCACCAAATCCTCACTGAAGCTATTATAAATCTCCTCCGATATAGCTTCCCTTATCTAGGGGCTTTAGAGGAGCCCCTTCTGTAGGAAGATGATCCATCCCATCCCGAGGACGCAGAGCTTAGCTTCCTCTGATTCAGGGATGCCGAATAGCATAAGCTAATGAGAGCTGAATATTAAAAAAATCAGAGGGGGGTCCTGACTAGAGCTTTCAAGACTCCTTTAGCTACTTTCAGTTCTAGCCTCCTCCTCTCCTCCTTTTCACTCAGAAATTCGCCTGTGGCTAGGTTATCTATCACTAGCAAAGCTGCCCCAGCCCTCATTCCCCTGAGCCTAGCTACCGTGAATATTGTAGCGCACTCCATCTCGACTGCTATCATGCCTAGAGAGCTCCATAGAGGCAAGTTCGATTCCTCAGCATGGAAGGAGTCACTAGAAGCTACTAATCCCATCCAAACATTGAAGTTCTCCTCTATCAAGGCTTTCTTAAGTTCCAGGGTGGCTTCGGGGTCTGCGACCGCTGGGTAGCATATACTGGGAGCGTACATCCCGACGGTCCCCCCGGGGCAGTAAGAGGCTCCTAAGGCTACGACCACATCCCCCACCTTCAGGTCCTCCATTAACCCTCCTGAAGTCCCCAGCCTCAGTATGAGCTTCCCTCCGAGCATCCTCAACTCCTCAACTGTTATGGCTGCTGAAGGCCCCCCTATGCCGTGCGTAGCTACAGTGACTCTCACGCCCTCGAAGAAGCCTGTGTAAGTATTGAAGCCCCTGTTACTATTGACTAACTTAGCATCTTCGATCAACTCTTCAGCTATCAGATCGGCCCTCTTCGGATCCCCTACAGCTACTATACGCTCAGCTATGTCCCCGGGCTCCGCTAGTATGTGATATGGCTTCTTAGCTAGCTCATGCTTAGAGATCTTGAGCACGATCCAAATAATGAGGGATCTATATTAATGTTTCGCGAGCCGCCTCAGTGCAGCTGCCGGTCGGAGATCTCCAGATGCTATGGGGAAAAGTAAATAAATGGGGAGGAGGTGGTGTTCCTTATGGGTATCGAGGATTTCATGAGGAGTGAGAACGTCATAGCAGTCGTCGGAGTATCTAGAAACCCTGAGAAGTGGGGTCACAAGCTCTATAAATTCTTCAAGGGGAAGTACAAGAGAGTATATCCTATAAACCCTATGGTGGAGGAGATAGATGGAGATAAGGTTTATCCTAACTTGAGGAGCCTCCCGGAGGTCCCTGATGTCGTGGATATAGTGGTCCCACCTGACGTAGCCAGGGAGGTGGTGAGGGAAGCTATAGAAGTGGGGGTGAAGCGCATCTGGTTCCAACCGGGGTCTGAGGATGAAGAAGCGATAAAGATGTGTGAGGAAGCTGGTATAGAAGCTATATGGGGAGCATGCTTAATGGAGACTATAATTAAGGGATCTCCGAAGATGGGGGCTGTCTTCTCCCCAGGTAGTGGCTGATCGAGGAGAGTAAGGAGAGAGCTAGCACAGAATACCGAGAGCTTCAGCTACTGCTGCGGATGGCCAACCTGAGTTAGATCTACAGTTGGAGCTATTGTCGGGGAGAGCTGATGGTATTAATATCAATTCCCTAATCGCCCAGTGATATAGCGCCTAGAGTGGAGAATCCCCAGAAGGATTGTAAGAAGAAACATGTCGATACGAAATTATGGGGCCTCGTACCCCCTGGGAAGAGGCCTGAGCTAGGAGTATGCTGTCATCAGGAGCCCTGAGGAGAGGGCCTCGAGCTTGGAGGAGACCCCGTAGATTTACGGAGTACAGCATGAGGAATATAGAGGAAGCTATGAGGCCCCCGTTGTAGAGCCAGGGGAATCTAGCTCTCTCAACTCCGAAATCGCTAAAGCATCCCTCCAGAAGTCGAACCAGGGATTGAGGGTCCAGCAGAGGGCTATAGTCATCAAAGCTATCGAGAGGGATATTATACCGGATAAGAGGAGCTTAATAACTCATCACCCCATTGAGTGCTATCAGTTCAGATCTCCATTGATGGCAGTTCCACTTGAGATGCTGAGAGGTTGCTCTCGAGCTGCTCCACGCTCTTGGCCCCGGGGATCGCTATGACCCCCTCCTTCCTTATCACCCAAGCTAGAGCCAATTGAGCCAGCGTCAACCCCATCTCACTAGCTCTCGCCTTCAGCCTCTCTATATAGGCCCAATCCACCCTGCCGTAATTCAAGGCCCAATCCACCCTGCCGTAAGATAGAGCTAAGAATATCCTCCTCTGTAAGTTCTTAGGGCCCCTCCCAGGCCCGTACTTCCCGGTTAAGAGCCCTTGAGCTAGGGGGCTGTAAGCTATCACGCTGATCCCCTCCCTGAGGCAGTGAGGTATCACATCTAGCTCAGCCTTCCTCTTGAGGAGATTATACTCTATTTGATTCGAGACCAAATCCACTCTACTCAAGTAACTCCTAGCCCTCTCGAGCTGCTCCACGGAGAAGTTACTAACGCCTATCCCACCTATCCTCCCCTCCTCTACCTCCCTCTCGAGAGCCCTCAAGGCCCCTTTGAGCGGGAATATGGGGCTGGGCCAGTGGATCTGATATAGGTCTATCCTGCTAACTCCCAACCTCCTCATGCTTCCCCTCAGGGCTTTTATCACTTGATGAGGGGTGAGCCTCCAGGGATATGGGAACACTTTAGTAGCTAGCACCACCTCATCCCTATCCAAGCCCTTGAGGGCTCTACCTATGATCCTCTCGGATCTACCACTCCCGTATATCTCTGCAGTATCTATAAGGTTTATCCCGAGCTCGATAGCCCTCCTAATTATCTTAATGGCTCCATCCTCATCCAGTTCCTTCCCCCATCCCCAATAACTCGACCCGAATTGCCAAGTCCCCAAGCCTATCTTAGATACCTTGATAGGAGTCCTACCCAATCTCTCGTACTTCAAGCCCCTCCCCCGAGCTCATATATCACGTGCTCTCAACTTCCTCTAGGGACTTTTTAAAATTTACCCTGAATTAGGGGCTTATGAGCGTCATCAAGTTCCTGAGCGATTTAGTTAAGGAACCTAGCCTCTCGGGGGAGGAGGGAGGGGTGGCGTCTATCATCAGAGAGGAGATTTCGAAGTTAGGAGTGGATGAAGTGAGGATAGATCGCGTTGGGAATGTGATAGCTAGGATCGAGAGATCTGGAGATTTCTTAATCCTTCTAGATGCTCACATGGATACTGTCCCAGCTGGGGATAGGAAAGCTTGGAGGAAGGACCCTTTCTCCGGGGAGATAGTGAATGGTCATGTCTACGGGAGGGGCTCAGTCGATACTAAGGGCAGCTTAGCTGCGATGGTGCACTCAATCCCCTTGTTGAGTGAGAGAGGCCCTGATCTCGTTTACGCTTTCGTAGTACATGAGGAGGATCATGAAGGCTTCGGTGTCCGTCATGCGATGAATTCCATAGGGAGGAGACCTGATCTCGTCATAATAGGTGAGCCTACTTCTTTGAATATCGCTAGAGGGCACAGGGGGAGGGCAGAAGTATTAGTGGAGTTTCGTGGAAGGACAGCTCACTCCAGCATGCCTGAGCTGGGGGTCAATTGCTTGGATGAATTATGCGAGTACTTGAGGGGGCTCAATAAGATTGAGATGCCCTCCCATCCCCTATTGGGATCTGCTTCAGTTAGCCCGATAAGAGTGGATGTGAGCCCGGGCTTAATACCGATGATACCCGATTATTGCGCCCTCTTACTCGATAGGAGGACGCTACCCGGGGAGAGAAAGAGCGATATAGAGGAGCAATTGAGAGGGAAGATAGTTAGGAAGATCGTGAAGTGCTACACAGGATATGAGGAGGAAGCTGAAGCTTGGTTCCCCGCTTGGATAAATGAGGAACCTCTCGTAAATAGATTGGCCTCGGAGCTGGAAGTAGATGTGATACTCTGGAGGTTCGGGACCGATGGCTCTCACACAGCTGGTGAAACTGGGATCAGTACTATAGGCTACGGACCCGGGGATCAGGAAGTTGCTCACAGGCCTGATGAGATGATAAGGATAGATGAAGTCGAGAGAGCTGTCAAGGGATACGCTAGGATAGTCAATTCCCTCCCATATGAATTTTAAATCTTCCCAGATATATAGAGTGTGCTCTTCAAGGATCTCGCTGAACTAGCGATGAGGATAGCCTCTAAATCATCTAGGAAGGATAAAGTCGCCCTAGTCTCAGATCTCATAAGGAAGGCTGATCCTGAGGAAGCTTACAAGGCCTTACTCATCCTCACGGGTAAGATCTTCCCCCCATCGGATCCCAGGGAGCTTAATGTATCCTGGGCTACCTTATGGAAGGTCGTCTCATCCCTCTCCAATGGAGCTGAGCCCGCGGGGGTTGATGCAGGGGAGCTCATTAGATCTCTAATTGAGCAGAGGAGCAAGAAGCAGACTGCCCTCCTGGAGGAGCCTCTAACAGTTGAGGGGGTCTATAAGATACTTGAAGCTATATCCGAAGTTGAGGGACCCGGATCGAAGGGAAAGAGGGAGGCTATGCTCAGTATATTCTCGAGGGCGGATCCATCTGAAGCTTGGCTCTTAGCTAATGCTATAATTGGGGAGACGAGACTTGGGCTCAATGAGGGGCTCCTGATCGAATCTATAGCTCAAGCTTACGGTTTGAGGAGGGAAGATGTCGAGAGGGCCGTCATGGTGATGGGGGATCCTTATGAGATAATCAGGAGGGGAGGGAGGTTGGAGTTTGAGCCAGTATTATTCAGGCCCCTGAAACCAATGTTAGCTCAATCGTGCGAGAGCGTTGAAGCTGCGATAGAGGAACTGGGGAGATGCTCTCTGGAGTACAAGCTGGATGGTGTCAGAGTTCAAGTGCATAAGAGGGGGGATCATGTCAGGTTCTTCAGCAGGAGGATGAGTGACATAACGAGGAGCTTGCCTGAGGTCTCTGAGCAAGTTAGAGCTGGGGTGAGAGCTGAGGAAGCTATCCTCGAGGGCGAGCTAATAGCTGAAAGAGATGGAAGGCCCCTACCATTCCAAACACTAATTAGGAGGTTCAAGAGAAGCAGATTGGATCTTAGACTGATTAAGGAGATACCTCTGAAGCTTTATGTCTTCGATTTAATCCTCCTGAACGGCTCCAGCTATCTCAGGAGGCCTTATTTGGAGAGGAGGGAGGAGCTAGAGGGTATGATCGATGATCCAGTCTCCATAGTGAGATCCATTGTTACATCGGATCCTGATGAGGGCGTGAAGTTCATGAATGAAGCCCTTAGGGAGGGGCATGAAGGTATAATCGCTAAGAAGCTGAACTCCCCCTACATACCTGGAGTCAGAGGCAGGCACTGGCTCAAGGTGAAGGAAGCTAATTCGCTAGATCTCGTCATAGTAGCAGCTGAGAGAGGGTATGGGAGGAGGCACCTCTGGTACAGCGATTACTATCTAGCTGCTAGAGATGATGCGAGCGGGGAGTTCTTGATAGTGGGTAAGACTTTTAAGGGGCTGACGGATGAGGAATTTGAGTGGATCACTGAGAAACTTGAGGAAATAGCGATAAAGAAGGAGGGGAAGCTCATTTACGTGAAACCGAAGATAGTTGTTGAAGTGAGCTTCAATGAGGTTCAGAGGAGCCCTAAGTATAGGAGCGGTTTCGCCCTGAGGTTCGCTCGGATAACTAGGATAAGATATGATAAAGGCCCTGAGGAAGCTGACACAATAGATAAAGTGAGGGAGATCTATGAGAAGCAAATCAGGAAACTTTAATTTTTATCATACTTTAATTTTATCATAGATTACATTCGATGTGAGGGATAACGAGCTATACTTCATGAGGCTAGATTTACCTGAGGAGCTCTCCGATCTGATAAAGAGGGGGCTCTTATCTGAGGCTGAGGAGCTCCTTAAAGGGCTCATAAAAGGGGCTGAAGGTGATTACAGGAGGAGGCTCGAGTTCGAGCTAGATAGATTGAGGAGATGGGCCATAGAGTATCCATACACTGAACTAGAGGCTTATGAGATTGCAAGTAAGAAGATAAGGGATCTAAGCCGAGAGGAATTTCGAGAGCTCATATCTTCAGGTTGTGTCGATCATATAACTCTAGATGGTGACATCAGGATCTATAAGAGGTTCCTCCCGAACATGATGTGGCTCTGCCCTAGCCTAAAGGATAGATCACTCGAGCAAGAGGATGAGAGGAGAGTAAGAGCGAAGGAAGCGTTATCGAAAAGAGCGAGGGAGGTAATGGAATCTAGAGCTGAGCCCCTCATCTTTAAGTTCAGGGCTGAGCTCACCTTAAGGGCTGTGCCTAAGGGGGAGAGATTTAGGGCTTGGCTCCCGGTCCCTAGGGTAAGTGCTCTCCACCCCGAGGTTAAGATAGTCTCAAGCAGCGAGCCTTACGTCTCTGATGAGATGCACCCTCAGAGGACCGCTTACTTCGAGTTGACAGCTAGTGGATCTGATGATAGGGTCTGATAGAGTACGAAGTTGTCTCCGTGCCTCGACGTCCGATGGAGGAGGTATCGGATGACCTGAGGGAGCTAGATGGGAAGCCTGAAGCCAAGCATGAGGAGGAGAGGCTATTTGGAAGTAGCTAGGCCAGCGGAATTCGAGAGAATAGTGAGAGAGATAGAGGAGGAAACTTACGCACATCCGCAATTCTGGCCTAGATAATGGGGACTTCCAGAATATTGATGGCAGCGAATAGACTCGGTATACTGCCAGGCAATCACTTCAAGGAGCAATTACTAG
>JAVCBY010000092.1:0-13292 GCA_037917625.1 Thermoproteota archaeon
ATTACCATCATTTATCTGTCCTTCTAAAAACCAAATAAAACCATTCATGCTCCCTGATGGATCTAGAAAAACAGCACCCTTTTCAACTTCATCGCTATATTTTTCGAATATTTTCTCCACAATGGATCAGCTCTTAAAGGAGCTCAGTTGGTACCCGATGAGGAATCCATACTCGCACTTGCTGTGGAAAAAGTTTTACCAGCATATCTCGAAGAGTTGAGAAGGCAAAGGGAGCATGATGCTGAAATAAAGAGGAAATATGGTTTAAGGTCTCTTCAAGAGCTCATCCTACAATCTGATGGTAAAATAGCTGAATATGAGACAAGAAAGTGGAGGGGCGAGCCCATCCCCGAAGCCACGATCCTGAATGAGATAAGAAATAGGGAGGAATTAGAGAGAAAGAGGAAAAAGCTTGAAGAGCAAATAGAGGCAGAAATAAGCCTTCTACCATCACCACCAAAAATCCTTGGGGTCGTAGCAGTTGTTCCAAAGGTTCCAGTAGATGATGTACTGAAAGAGGATAAGGAAATAGAAGAAATAGGCATGAAGATTGCTATGGAATTTGAATTGGCTCAAGGAAGAAGCCCAGAAGATGTATCTTCTCAGAACTTAGGTTTTGACATACGATCTAAATCGCCAGATGGGACCTTCCGATACATAGAGGTCAAAGCTAGGGCACAAGAGGGCAAGATAGCACTCACACCAAATGAATGGTTGATGGCTCGTAGACTTGGAAACGAGTACTGGCTTTACGTAGTTGTAAATGCGAGCAAAGAACCAGAACTTTATACGATACAAAATCCGGCAGAGAAGCTAAAGCCAGCAGAGGAAGTAGAGGTTGTCCGGTACATTGTAACAGATTGGAAAAGTGCGGCTACAAAGGAAAGGGTGGTTAAATGAAGGATAGAAGGCTAATAGAAGTTAATTTTCCTCTGAAGGAAGTAAGCGAGGAATCAGTGAGGGAGAAGAACATACGACATGGGCATATCTCTACTCTCCATATTTGGTGGGCTCGACGCCCCTTAGCTGCATCTAGGGCGACTGCTTACGCAGCGTTAATCCCAGCTCCTGATGACGATGATGAGCTGAAGGAGAAGCTCGAATTCATCGCTAAGCTTTCAAAATGGGAAAACTCTCTAAATGAACAGTTGATAGAAAAAGCGAGGAAAGATATCAGGGATTTCTTCAATGGGAAGGCACCTAAAGTTTTGGATTGCTTCGCTGGTGGAGGCTCTATTCCTTTGGAGGCATTAAGGCTTGGTTGCGAAACTTACGCTTTGGAATATAACCCTGTAGCTGTGCTGATCTTGAAAGCTGTTTTGGAGTATCCGCAAAAATATAGCCAAGTGAGAGCTGAAGATCCCAAACAAACGACATTAGCGGGGGAAGTACAAACTAAGGGAATACCCAGGCTTTTATATGATGTGAAGAAATGGGGGGAATGGGTTCTAAATGAGGCTAGGAAAGAAATAGGCAGATTTTATCCTCCGGATCCAGATGGAAGCATCCCAGTAGGGTATATCTGGGCGAGGACCATTAAGTGCCAAAATCCCTCATGCGGCGCGGAAATTCCCTTGATGAGGCAGTTCTGGCTCACTAAAAAGGAAAATAAGAAAATTGCCTTGAAAATGCTCGTCGATAAGGAGAGGAAAAGGATAGATTTTAAGATAGTTCAGGGAAATGAGATAGACTTCGATCCATCACGGGGAACCACACGAAGAGCCACAGCTTTATGTCCAGTATGTGGTGCGGGAATTGATGACAAAACTATGAGAAAACAATTTCAGGAAGGGAAAGCAGGGCAACGCATGGTAGCTGTAGTGCTATATGACCCAAAAAAGCGTGGTAAGACTTACCGAATCGCATCAGAGAAGGATTTGGAGATTTTCGAAGAAGCTGAGAAGTATCTGGAGAAGAAAAGGCGGGAATTGTTCGATAAATGGGGAATTGACCCTGTGCCGAATGAGCCATTGAGAAGGGTGCCTGTAACATTTGGTGTAATAAACGTGTGGGTTTATGGAATGGATGATTGGGGCTCTCTTTTCAACTCCCGTCAGAAGCTTGCTTTGATCACTTTTGTGGAGAAAGTAAGGCAGGCGTATAGGAAAATGATTGAAGAAGGATATGATGAAGAATATGCCAAGGCGGTTACGAGCTACCTCGCTTTGATGTTGGGAAAATTAGAAGATTGGAACTCTGTTTTATCGATTTGGCGAGGAGATCAAGAAAGAAATGAACATGTCTTCAATAGACAGGCTTTACCTATGGTTTGGGATTATGGTGAAAGAAATCCTTTAGAGGGGGAATTAATGTCACCTCAAGGTATAGATAAAATTATTGAGCATTGCTCTGAAACAAATAATTTGCCCGCCATCGTCACTCAAGGTTCCGCCACCTCTTTACCTTATCCCGATAATTTCTTTGATGCTGTCATTACTGACCCGCCTTACTATGACAATGTGCCTTATTCTTATCTTTCCGATTTCTTCTACGTCTGGCTTAAAAGAGCGATTGGTGACTTACATCCGGATCTCTTCGCAACACCCCTTACGCCAAAATCTGAGGAGATCGTTGCTTACTCTCATGGGAAAGGTGGCTTTGAGGAAGGGAAAAAGTTCTTTGAGGAGATGATTACTCGGTCCTTTAAGGAAATCTATAGGGTCCTGAAACCTGATGGCATAGCTATAATAGTCTTCGCTTACAAATCTACCGATGCATGGGAAACAATCATCAATAGTCTACTCAAATCAGGTTTAGTTCTCACGGCATCTTGGCCCATTCATACCGAAATGAAGGAAAGGCTAAGAGCCCAAGAAAGCGCAGCACTGGCATCCTCAATTTATATGGTATGTAGGAAGCGCACAAAGGAAGAGACAGCATATTTCAGTCAGATAAAAGAAGATATCGAAAAGAGTGTTAAGGAGAAGCTCTCTCAGTTTTGGAGCCAGGGAATCACTGGTGCAGATTTCTTTGTCAGCGCAATAGGTCCTGCCGTGGAGGTATTTGGTAAATACTCTAAGGTAGAAAGACTTTCTGGTGAAGAAGTTTCGGTTCAAGAGTTATTGGAGTATGTGAGAAAAATCGTTAGCGAGTTCGCTTTAGAGAGGGTGTTAAAGAGAGTTGACCTCGGTGGAGTTGACGCTGATACAAGATTCTACTTATTGTGGAGATGGACCTTTGGTAATGCTAAAGTTCATTTCGATGATGCAATAAAACTTTCACGATCGATGGGTGTTGAGCTCACGCGTTTATGGGATAGTGGAGGGTTCGTTAAGAAGGAGAAGGAATTTATTAGGGTTCTAGGCCCGAAGGAGAGAGCAAAGGATCCAGCCTTCTTAAGGAAGACAAAGTTTACTTCGATGATCGATGTTCTCCACTATGTTCTAATCTTATGGGAGCGGGGAGAAAGAGAGAAAATTAAAGAAGTCCTGGATGAAACTGGGTATGCAGGGAATGAAATATTTTGGCAGACAGCTCAAGCTATCTCGGAGATCCTTCCAGAAGGAGATAAAGAAAAGCAATTGCTTCAAGGTTTTCTTTATGGAAAAGAAAACTATATCAAGGGGGCATATAGAGGGGAGCAAAGTTTACTTAAATTTATTAAGGGTGATTAGATGAGTATTATGAGTATGAAACCTTGGGTACAAGTCGTTGTCCCTCATAAGGATATCAGAGAAGGCAGGTTAGATGAAGCTGTTTTTGCAGCCAGTCTTGGGGATGTCGTTCAGGATAAAGGACCAATAGACTACAGAGATCCGGAAACTTTCTTCAGGAAAACCTACTTTACTGCTGGATTAAAGAACCTTATCGGAACCGTGTTATCAGGACTTTCTGATAAAGGAAGGGGAGGTATAGTCATTCAACTTCAAACACCCTTTGGAGGTGGAAAGACTCACGCCTTGCTTTCTTTGTACCACATATTCAAAAATAGTGATAAGATTATACATCTGGATATGATCAAAAGGATTTTGGAAGAGAATAAAATTGACAGAATTCCGGAGACTAAAGTTGTCGTTTTTGTAGGCGAATATGCAGATCCATTAAAGGGAAAAACCTTATGGGGGGAGATAGCTCACCAACTTGAAAGCTATGAACTTATCAAGGAATATGATGAAAAGAGGGTTTCTCCGAGCAAGGACATTATAGTGGAGATTCTTTCGAAAAATAAGCCAGTTCTTATTCTGATGGATGAACTTTTGCAGTACGTTGTGAGAGCGATGGGAGTAAAGGTTGGAGAAGGCACATTAAAAGGTCAAGTCGTTGCCTTCCTTAAAGCACTTACAGAAGCCGTTACAATCACGGATAATTGTGCTTTAATAGCCACACTTCCATCAAGTGTCACGGAAGGTTTTGAGGAGCCGGAAAAAGCGGAGAGAATCCTTTCGGAGCTCCAGAAAATATTCGGAAGAGTGGAAAAAATCTACACTCCTGTGGAGGGCGAGGAAATCTATGAGATTATAAGGAAACGGCTTTTTGAGGATCTAGGAGATATAAGAGCTCATAGAATTGTCGCAGAAGAGTATTTCAACCTTTATCAAAAGCTCGGCGAAGATATACCTCCCGAATGTAGGGAGATCGATTATAGAGAAAGAATCTTAAGGGCATACCCATTCCATCCAGAAACGATAGACATTCTATTTGAAAGATGGGGAACAATACCCACTTTCCAAAGAACTAGGGGTGTCTTAAGGCTCTTAGCAGAGGTCGTTGCAGATCTCTATAAGAGGGAGTTCCCTGCACCGCTAATACAGCCTGCTCACATAAACCTTGCAAATCCGACCATAAGAAGGGAGTTTGTGAAGCATATAGGCAATGAGTTCGAAGGAGTTATAGCATCAGACATCGATGGACCAAACGCTAAGGCTCCCAGAATAGATAGGGAAATGGGAACAGAGTATGCGAGGTTTAAGGTAGCGACAGGTCTTGCTACTTCAATATTCTTATACTCGTTCAGCGGTGGAGAAAGGAAAGGAGTGACCATCCAAAGGCTTAGATTAGCAGTTTTACGTGAAGGAATACCCCCTGCTATCATAGGGGATGCTATTAGAAGGCTAGAAGATGAACTTTGGTTCCTCCATTTTGAGAAAAACCTCTATTATTTCAGCAACGTAGCCGGTCTTAACCGGGTCATCATAGACAAGGAGGAGGCTGTAAAAGAAGATGATATAATCGAAGAGGCAAGAAAGAGAATTGAAAGAATTGCTGGTAAGGATTTTGATGTCTTCATATGGCCGAATTCAAATAGTGATATACCAGACAATAGGAAACTAAAGCTCGTTGTTCTGTCGCACCACTTTATGGCTAAAGATCCTTCGACACAGAAGTTCATTACAGACGTAATCAATAACTACTCAGCTGGCTTCAGAACCTATAAAAATACGCTAATATTCCTGATAATTGACCCAAATGAATACGATGGACTCAAGAGGATCATACGCAGCTACCTCGCACTCAGTGCAATAAGGGCAGATAAGGAAACTATGAAAAGACTTACAGAAGATGATAGAAAACGAGTGGAACAAAAGTTAAAGGACATAGATTCCTCCATTCCAATTAAGATCCTTTCCCTATATCGCTACGTAGCTAAAGCTTCGGAAGATGGATTTAAAATATTTGATTTGGGCATCCCCACTGTTGGAGAAAGACTTAGCCTCACAGCAAGGATAAAAGAATATCTAAAGGACCGAGAAATACTGCTAGAGAGGATATCTCCAAAGGTGTTATTTGATATAACCTTTTCTAAGGAAGATGAACGTAAAACGATTGCTGAAGTATGGGAAGCCTTCCTGAAGTTTCCCGAACTGCCTATGCTTGAAAGTATACAGGTTCTTAAAAATGTCGTTGCTCAGGGGGTCCAAAGCGGAATATTTGGGCTATTGATTGATAATAAAGTTCATTATATGGAGACCATTTCTCCCAACATCATTACAGAGGAAGCCCTCATTATAAGAAAAGAAATTGCACAAAAAATGAAAGAGGAAATAGAAGAAGTACCAATCAGTGTAGAAGCTCCAACAGTAACTCCTGAAGTGGTCCCGACACAGGTAACTCCCGAGAGGATTGTAAGGAAACCAACTCCTGAGAGGGTTATAAGAAAAATAGTGTTAAGAGCTGAGATTCCGTGGGACAGAGTATCGGACATTGTTCGCGGTGTCTTTGTGCCACTAAATCAGGAAGGCGCTCAAGTATCACTTGAAGTTAAGATTGAGGCAGAATCTCAAAAAGGAATTAGCAGAGATACTCTAGACCTTAAAATAAAAGAAACCCTGAATCAAATTGGAGCTAAGGTTCTTGAGATGAAAGAGGAATGAGGGATGACAGACATCGGCGAGTTGAGGTTAGCTGTTCTCGCCAAGAAATTAAATCTCACAGCGTTAACTAAGGCAAAATAACGTGCTTCTTTGAGAAATATTACTCAATTCATCCCCTTCACAAACAGAAACCCCAGAGAACTTTATAGTCACATGATCTTTATCTGAATTTAACGTATAACATCCCTAAGGTTTTCTGTAATCGATCACAATTTTTGAAGCGAAAAGAGGAAGAGCTTTTTCCTACCTCTTAAAAACTTCTCTGATTCCATGAAATACTGTGAATATCTCGATTGCAATAAAGAAGCAACGCACAGCTTGATTTTTGGTGATGTTAAGACCTACTACTGCTTTAAGCATCTGAAGAGTGTGAAAGTCGTCCTGACGGTTTAATGATAGCCCACGATTCGAACTCCTGCCAAGCATACCTCAAGATATTTCTCTGGTAAAAAAGCGTAAATCCCCCCGCACTCCGCCCTCGAGATAGCTTATCCAGATCTGATCAGTTTTGAGAGGGACTCTGGGACTTTAGCATTGAGCTATATATCGGGAAAGTTGTATAGTAAAATATTTTAAAGTCAGTCCTAAGCACATGGATTCCCAGCTGATGGATCGGGGCTGGGCATCCGCTCACTGAGGGATCGATGATAAAGCTTAATAGCTCCTAGCCCTTAATGAAGGGGAGCCCCGTGGTGTAGCGGCCAAGCACGCCGGGCTTTGGACCCGGAGACCCCGGTTCGAATCCGGGCGGGGCTACCATAAAGTGATCCCCATGGAATTCATCGTGGATTCTATGAGCGGGAAGCTCGCTAAGTGGCTCAGGATCCTCGGCCACAGCGTTAAATACATATCACCTGAGGTAGATGACTCCTCGATATTGAAGCTCGCTGAGGGATCTTTGCTCATAACTAGGGACCATGAGCTCCTAGAGAGAGCTAGGAAGATGGGCCTAGAGGCATATGAGGTGCCTCAGGACTTAATAGGGGCTATGGTCTATGTATCGAATCTAGGGATCAAGCTGAAGATAGACCCTAGAGGGACTAGGTGTCCTTTCTGCGATGAACCCCTCTCAATAGTCAGAAATCGGGAAATAGATATTAAACTGCCTAAGGAGGTTATTAGGGGGCATAGGAAGTTCTTATTGTGTAGGAAGTGCGGGAAGGTATTCTGGTTCGGCTCCCACTACTGGAAGATGCTCAAGACGTTAGCGAGAGTAAAGGAAAAAAGGGAGGAGATGAGAATCAATAGGGGCCTATGATGTTAGGTGACGGCAATGAGCTGTGAACTCACTGACCTGAGCTGAGGCCCTCCATGTACAATCCGATTAGAGCAAATGATTTAATTTGAGTCCCTCGAGGCCCTTCGGGTGATAACACGGGTAACTTAGAGCTCGTCTTGAGGAACCTAGCTGAACCCTTGGATGAGTTCGTCATGACATTAGATGAAGTCAAGGAGCTCCTGAACAAGGGAGGTAACGTTTACGTAGGATATGAGCCCTCAGGACCCATACACGTGGGTACCCTCGTGACGGTGAGGAAACTGAGGGATATGATACAAGCTGGCTTCCATTCTATCGCACTGATGGCTGACATACACGCAATTCTGAATCTCAAGGGCCCTCAGGATCTGATAAAAGAGGTCTCTATGACTTACTGGAAGACCGTCTTCCACGAGCTAGGGTCTAAGCAGATAGAGATAAAGTTGGGGACTGATTTCGAGTTATCTGAGGATTACGTCATGGATCTCCTCACTTTATCGCAGAGAGTCACTGCTAGGAGGGCTTGGAGGGCTATGACCATGGTAGCGAGAGGGGAGGATCCTCTGGTCTCCCACATGATATATCCTCTGATGCAAGCCCTCGATATACTCTACTTACGCGTGAAGATAGCTATAGGCGGAACGGATCAGAGGAAGATACACGCCCTGACTAGGGAGGTATTCAGTTCAGATGTCCCCCTCAGGGTAGAGAAGTACGTGCCGACAGCTATACACACGCCCTTACTCCCAGGACTCACCGGGGGGAAGATGAGCAGCAGCATACCTAGGTCGCATGTAGCAGTTCACGATCCACCTGAGCTCATAAGGGAGAAAGTGATGAGCGCATTCTGCCCTCCAGGTAGCGATCAATACGATGAGGATGGGAGGCTCAAGAATCCGATATTAGCTATATTGAAGCATTTCATACTCCCTGAAGTCGGGAGTATTGTTGTGAAGAGGAGCAGGGCTGTTGGTGGAGGGGAAGTGGAGGTAACGGGCTACGAGCAATTGGAGAGGATGTATATAAATGGAGAAGTCCATCCGATGGATCTGAAGGAGCTAGTGGCTAACTACTTAATAGAGGAATTCTCTAAGGTTAGGGAGGTATTCGAGAGCGAGAAGGAGTTGATAGAGCCACTATACAAACTTCAAAAATGGCAGAGGGAGAGGGGTTTGTTCGGGGATGTGGAGTGGAAGGATGTATTGAGGTCCTATAAACCTTATTTAGGGGAGATTAAGAGCTGAACCCTATTTTCTCCCCGAGCAGTTTAGCTAGTTGCACTGCCTTCCTCATGAGCAACGGTATAGTCAGATCGCTGACCCAGTTCAACTTCATTGAGAGGGCTATAGCTCTAGCAGCAGCTCTCTGCACCATAGGAGCTAAAGTATGCCTGTTTATCTCTCCCAACTCTATAGCGAGGTTCAAGGACCTCATGTGAGCTTCCCTCAATAACCTGAGGATGTCCTCCCTAGTGACTGAGAGCACTTCTGGGGAGTAGAAGAGGCCGCTCTCATCTATAGCTCCGGTCACCTTGAACCCCACTTTGAGGGGCTTTATGTTCAAGGCCCTGAGTAAGTCAGTTATCTGAGCTGAGGCCCTCTCGCCTTTCTTCAAGAGAGTTACTGTCTCAGCTATCGCTATTTTTCCTCCTTGTATCTTCGTCGGTATATTCATAGCCCTCAGATCCATCAATATTGGACCCGGAGCTAGATCAGTTGGGCCAGCCGGTATCACGACATCCTCCTCAGCTAAATCTCCTGGTTTCATGAATATCTCAGTCTTCCTCTCGGAGAGGAGTCTGTAAGTATCGAAGGGATCCTTCCTACTGAATATGACTACTAAGCTCTGGGGCATCGCATCCGAGAGCTTCCTGAGGCCCCTCCTATCTGAGAGCTCACAAGCTTTCTTGAAGATTGTCTTCTTCATGACGAAGAACTTGACATCAGGGGAGAGCTCTCTCCTCACTTTCTCAAAATAATTAGCTGGTATCCTCGAGAAGTCTCCGATCATCACAGTCGGGTACTCCTTAAGGAACCTCAGGAACTTATTTATAGCTTCCTCCTTCCTTATCCTAGCACTACTCTTCCTCACAGTTTCCAGGGACATGCTCACCTCCTCCCAGTGGCTATCGGGAGCTCCTCAGCTGGGCCCATAGTGGTCTTCACGTAGGCCCTAGAGATCTTAGATGGATCCTCGTACTTCCTCTCTATAGTGGAGAGCACAGCCCTTATGTTCTCAATTATCTCCTCGGGTCTCATATTCCTAGAACCGACTTTCGTATGTATCACCGGTTGATCCTTCACCCTTATCCTAACGGACCTCCTCAACTTCTCTATGAGATCCGGGAGTTGGGATACCGCCATGGCAGGCAGATTTATGGGCATCTTATTCCTGGGGCCGAGGACAGGACCTATATATCTCACTATCCTGGGCAGGATATCTGCTTGAGCTATGAAGAAATCGTACTCATTAGCTAGTTTCTTAAGGGCCCTCTTGTTAGCGGCTATAGCCTCTATCTCCTCTGGCTCAAGCACTTTATCAGCACCAGCCTCTCTAGCTTTAGAGAGGAACTCTCCCTTACCTATGACAGCTATCTTAGTTTTCCTGTTCTTCGGCGAGTGAGGTAGCTCCACTACTTCATTTATCTTAGCGCTAGGATCCCTCTTAAGATCTATTCCCCTTAAGATGACTATCAGATCTACAGCTTCATTGAACCTCCTCTTAGGGCTTCCCTCCAGGATCTTCTTAATTGCTTTTATGGAATCACCCTCGATGAGTAGCTTGGACATATCAACCACCCAAAAACTCATCCCAAACTCCTGAATCCACTTCCCTCTGGACTTCCCTTGGATCCTTACCCTCCACAGTGACGCCCATCGATAGCGCAGTTCCGAGGACCTGCTTCACTACTTGCTTGAGCTCAGGAGCGTTCGAGTTAGCTAACTTCATCTTAGCTATATTGACGATGGACTCCATCTTCAAATTCCCTATCCTCTTCGATCTAGTATCTGAGGAACCTTTCTCAACTTTAAGCTCCCTCAATATTAGCATGGAAGTCGGAGGAGTACCCACTCTTATCTCGAATTTCTTAGTCTCAGTATCCACTTCTATCTCCACTGGTACTTTCATCCCTGAGTAACTGCTCGTCTTCTCATTTATCTCCTTAACTACCTGCCCTATGTTCAGACCGAGCCCCCCTAGAGCTGGTCCAATTGGAGGGCCTGGTGTAGCTTTACCTCCCTCTATTAGGACTCTCACCACTTTCTTAGGCAACTTCTCCACCTCCTTTACCCCTCTCCAGTAGCTTGACGTTGATCACTGGCATCTTCACCTCCCAATCCCTATCTATATCTAAGAGCTTTAGAGTCAGCATCTTACTCTTTCCCTCAGGTGTGGCTATTACTACAGCCCTATAGCCCTTGAAATTCCCCTTAATAATCTTCACTATATCGCCCGGCTCTATCTCTATACCAGCTGTCTCAGAGGATAATATGTCCTCTATCTCCTGCGGGGGCACTGGGCTAGATGAAGCTAATCTGAGCTTGCTGAGGCCAGCTATGAGCTTCCTAACTTCGTACTCTCTATCAGCTTCCACGAAGAGGTAGTTCTTGAACTTAGGGATGAATATTATTGATCTGACTTTGGCTCCCGTAGATGAGACTCTGCTCATGAGGAGCCTCACTATGTTTATCTCCTTCCCAGATATCACCCTCACTGGGAAGAATAAGGATGATCTCTGCTCCATCTCATCCACCCACTATGTATAGAGCTATTAACTGGATCAGAAAACCTATCAGTCCTACTAGTAAGAATCCAGTTATTGTTACCTTGAAAGTAGCCCAGATCTCATCCCATCTAGGTTTCTCAGCTACTTTCAATGTCTGGGTTATGTAATCGAGCAAACTCTCCTTCCTCTCCTTCTCCGGCATCTCATCCCCTCATAACTCATCTATACCGAAGTCGCTCCTCTCCCTGACTTCCCTAGCTATAGGTATTGTTCTCCTCTCCGTAACCCTTAGGGGTGTTTTAACAGCTTTCTCAACTTTGGGCTTAGTCACTCTCTCTATATAAGGTTCCCTGAGCTCCCCTTGGAGAGCCGCTTCTACGGCGGGCGACATTACTCCAGTCACCACCAATAGAACTTGAACAGAGCCCTTCAGGGACTCATCTATCCTAGCTCCCCAGATTACGTTAGCGTTAGGATCTAATGAACTCACTACAGTCTCAACTATCTGCTGCATCTCCTCTAGGGAGAAATCGGGGCCTGAGGTTATGTTGACTATAGCCGCCTTCCCTCCAGATATATCGGCATCTAGCAGAGGGTTGCCTAGAGCATCGTCAACAGCCTCCATAGCTCTGTTCTCACCATCGCTCTCCCCGAAGGTCAGGACAGCGGGTCCGCCGCTCTCTATAACGTTCCTCAGATCAGCTAGATCCACGTTAACGAGACCAGGCTTCACGACGAGCTCAACCACTCCTTTAACTGCTCTAGCTACTATCTCATCCGATATGAAGAAGGCTTGGTAGAGAGGTAGTTCCTTAGCTATCTCCAGGATCCTATCGTTATTCACTACTACTATAGTATCTGAGACAGAAGATAGCTTAGCCAATCCTTTCATAGCTATCTCCCTCTTCTTCATCCCTTCAGCAGTGAACGGGAGCGTCACTATGGATATTACAGCAGCCCCTACTCTCTTACCTATCTCAGCTATGACAGGAGAAGCTCCAGTCCCAGTCCCGCCTCCTAAACCTGCCATTATGAATAAGAGATCGCTACCGCTTAAGAAATCCTCTAGCTCATCAGCGCTCTCTCTAGCGGCTTCCTCTCCTATATGGGGATCCCCTCCTGACCCATTGCCACCGCATAGTTCCTTGCCTATCAACAGCTTCCTATCCGCAACCGTCACTAGTAAGTGCTGCGCATCAGTATTCACAGCGACTGTCTCAACTGAGTCTATGCCTATAGCGTTCAACCTAGTTATAGTATTGCTCCTGACTTCGCTGAGCTCTCTCTCACAACCTGTATGGGATCTAGGGATAGATAGAGTGAATTTAGCCTCCACCACTGTGAGACAAGGTGATCTCCTCAAGATAGCTGTCTATATCAGGAATAATGAGGACAAGCCTTTCTCGGGGATCATAAACGTGACTATGCGTGTAGATAGATCCAGGGTCCCCTCCTCAATGGAGTTCATTTGCATCGGGAACGAGAGTGTATGCCCTTCCAATATCCCACCGGGGTTCGGGAGGAAGGATCTGCCGTCTAGAGCCTCTAATTCCTTCGTATTCAACTTAGATACATCTAAGATTCCCCCGGGGAGTCACGAACTCTCGATAGAAGTGCGGCCCAGGGGTTACTTCGACCCTAAGACAGATGATAACACTTATGTGGTGAGTTTCACTATCGAAGCATCTCAACCCGTGATGAGTTCCACGGAATTGACATTAGCGATCCCGATAGCATTACTCACACTGCTCCTAATACTGATAATCCTCAAGAGGAGGAGATCTTAATTTTTTGAGTGGACCCGGCGGGACTCGAACCCGCGACCTCCGGCTTGCAAAGCCGGCGCTCTACCGCCTGAGCTACGGGCCCTCGCTCATTAGAATTCCACATTAAAAAACCTTCGCAGCGATCCCCGGGGAACATTCACTAAATGCATTTCTAATAAATTCGCTTAAAATTTAAATTTTAAAGTTTTTGAGCAAGCCGATGGAGGGGA
>JAVCBY010000021.1:0-13141 GCA_037917625.1 Thermoproteota archaeon
AGGGAATAATTGGGATAGAGGATCCTTCTAAAAGGCTATGAAGGAGCTCAGTAAGGCCGTAGATTCTGAGCAGTAGTGGGAAATCGCTACAATACTGTAAGTATTATTTGATTATTCCAAGTAACTCTCCAAAAATGATATCCGGTGTTATGGGGATTTCCAGAGAGGAGCTCAGTCGGAGGGATGATTTAAGCGTGAATTTTTTAATCAGGTGGGCTGCGAGTATGAGCAGCTCTATAATCGTTAAGCTGACGCGTATTGGTTGTGAGATCGATGCTTGAGGAAATTGAGAGTAAGATTGAGAGAGCTCGAAGAACTCTAGAATCACTCAATTATCACTTGGATGTCTCTGCCCGGGATCTTATGGGCTATATGTCCGCTGAGACTTACACGGAGGACGAAGTCACGTTGAGGGATGTCCTAGAAAAAGTACTACTTGATTCACGAGCTCGCTGAGATAAATGAGTGGAAGAGGTGTTTTAGAATTCGCAAGAGCATTATTGTGGGCTCTCCCAGAACGCTAGTTTACGAAATTCATTATGCAGCGCCTGAGAAGGAATTAGAGTACGCTTTGCGGAAAGGGGACTACGCTTGAGTGAAGGGGAGGATTAGAGATCACTTAGAAGACCCGCATATACCGAGAGAATTTAACCGCAAGCTGAGCTGATTTTAGAAAAGTTCATTAAGATATTGGAGAGTGAAGAGAAATTACCGTAATTCTGTTTAATCACCTTAAGCATTTTCCTATGTCAAACTATATAATCAGCTCCCTGTCGGCGTTCACTATTTGGATCTATATCAGGAAGAGCGGTAGGCTCAAGCACGTCACACCCCCATCGCACTTCCTGAACTCGGATACATCCACCTCTACTATTCTGTAGCCCTCTCTCCTCAGTCTTTCAGCTGTCCTAGGATACCCTTGGGGCATGAGGACCCTGTTCTCCCCGAGGTAGAGGACGTTCGCAGCATATGCTTCTTCTAGAGGCAAGAGAATCTGCCTGAAACCGCTGAAGTACTTCTGATCCACGAGCTCAGGCACAATCACGACTGTTTTATTGCCAACGTAACTTACCGCGGAGAGTAAGTGGAACACCCTTTCAGTAGGTACTGCGATGACTTCTTTCTCCTTGAAGAATGACTTGAGGGCCTCAACTCCTCCCGTATTTGTCCTAGTCGTGACCCCGACGAGCACGACACTTAAGTCAGTGATCATCACATCACCGCCCTCCAAGGTTGCTGGTGCCTCCACTTCAACAGTGCTGAACCCGAGCCCCCTCAGGAACTCTCTGACGCTAGCCTCTTCACCCCTCCTGCTCGGCTCCCCGAACCTGGAGATGAGCGCCTTCCCGCTAGGGACCCTCACTAAAGCGGTGTCCTGTATGAAGACTGAATCGGGGAACCCCTCAAGGCTCGGCAGCTCCTTCACTTCTATCCCCTCCTCTCGCAATGCATTAACGTAATCCTCATGCTGCTTTAACGCTAGACTCAGGTCCACAGTGCCCCTGAGTGGGTGAGTTGAGATGCATTTAGGGAACTCGCGTGAAGGGGGCCTCACTAACACTGCGTTGAAGAGCCCTCCGAAACCGCGTTCATGATTCACAAACATCACCTAGAGGTAAATAATACCAACAAAATATAAGAGGGATATATTCGATATATTCCTTCATACCATCTCAGGGCAGAACTAATGCAAGACTTGAATATTTATAAAGTTGTATAAGAAGATTACGGAAAAGGAAGATGAAAATGGTGAGTGTAGAAAGTTATTAGGGAAAATATGGGAGGATTTGAGAGATAACTGAATTGATAGAGGTATTCGGAGATTTAGCAACCCAAGAGATGGTGTCCTTTACAAGCTTGATTATAGATAGAGGATAATCCAGCCGAACACCTCTTGGTTTATTTGTGATCGCTGCGGCGTAATTGTTCCCTCGAGCGTACGAGGGGTCTGTCCAACGTTTGGCTGTAATGGAAACCTAATTCCAGTAGATAACCAAAAATTTGAAGATCTTGAAAGAAATTATTACCGTCATCTATATACTCATTTGGAACCCACAGTAATGACTCCCTATGAGCATACAGCACAGCTCACCAGACTATGCTTCCAAACATCCAGCAAAAGTTTATAAGAGGAGATATCAATATTCTGAGCTGTTCAACTACATTCGAGCTAGGAGTGGATATCGGAGAATTGGAAGCTATCTTTTTACGTAATGTCCCACCAGAACCCTCAAACTATATTCAACGCGCAGGAAGAGCAGGGAGAAGGCTTGATACCATAGGATTTATCCTGACTTTTGCTCAACTTCGTTCTCATGACCTTACATACTTTAAAGAGCCAGAAAAAATGATTGAGGGAAGAATAAAACCACCTGTCATCGAACTCAAAAATGAGAAGATAATTTCACGCCATCTTCACTCTATTGCGATGGCAGATTTCTTCAGAAAATTTAGCGATTATTTTGGGACAGTAGAATCATTTTTCAGATTTGAAGAAGGCATTTCTGGCACAGAAAGAGTAAAGGAGTATCTTCTCAAAAAGCCTGAATACATCCTGAAATCATCAAAAAGAGTCGTACCTGAGGACTTGCAGGAAGTCTTTGGAGTTGATGATTGGAAATGGGTTGATGGTCTTGTCGGCAAAGAAGGTGTCCTTACGAAAGCAGATGAGAAAATAAGGGATGAATTTACTCGACTTAAAGAATTTTATAGATTGAAGTATGAAGAATGGATTAAAGCACCAAATCAGCAAAAAAGAGACAAAATAAACGATGATATGAGATGGGCAGACAATAGAATGAAAACAATTAAGAGAAAACAGCTCATAGATTTCTTGGCATCTCATACAGTTATCCCCAAGTATGGTTTTCCAGTAGATGTTGTTGAATTGGACATTCTATCGCATCAGGAGGATGCTAAGAATATCCAACTAGAAAGAGACTTGAGCATAGCTATTTCAGAATTTGCGCCGGGAAGTCAGGTAGTTGCAAATGGATATATTTGGGAAAGTGAAGGATTGAAAGTTGTGAGGAATAGGACATGGCCAATTTACTGGTATGCTATTTGCCCTAAATGCAATAAATTTTTCATACAAAGTGGAACAATAGAGGAAAGCCCACCCTCTTTTTCATGTGATGTTCATGGACCCATTTCACGGACAGATATACATAGATTTATCACGCCAATATTTGGTTTTGTGACCTCTAAGGATTTTAAGCCAAAGAAACCGGGCGAATCAAGACCAAAGCATGAGTTTACTACAAGACCATATTTCTTCAGTTATGAGAAACCGGAGGAAAGGACATTCACTATTGGCAGATTCAAGATTAAATGTAAGTACTCTTCTGATGGAGAACTAGCCGTTATCTGTAAGGGGAAGAGGGGTGGATTTTGGATATGTTTTGATTGTGGTGCAGCTTTCCCGGAGAGAAGAAGAAAGCATATAACGCCTTACGGGATGGATTGTCCATCACCTTTGAAAGGCCCGTTTCATCTTGGACATACTTTTAAGACTGATGTGCTTTCTATTTCATTTGAAGAACCAAATATAGATGAAAGATATATCAAAGAGATATTTAGATCCAAGTCTATTAAGACAAATAATAGATTTGTAGAAAGTTTCTGGTTATCCCTCTTGTACGCAGTACTCGAGGGCGCGAGTCAGGCCCTTGGAATAAAAAGAGAGGATCTGAATGGATGTCTTCATTCATCTGAGGGCAGAATTATGCTAATATTGTTCGATAATGTTCCCGGTGGAGCTGGGCATGTAAAACGCATAATTAATGGGAGAAACTTGTATGAAGTTCTTAAGAGCTCTCTAGCCCGAGTCAAGAATTGCACATGTGGGCTTGAAACCAGTTGTTACGGATGCCTCCGAAGTTATGAAAACCAATTCTGCCATGACCTACTGAAGAGAGGCGTTGTCTTGGAATTTCTTGAAAGGAATCTGGAAGTGTAGAGTACTAGCTACGGATATAAGTAGACACACTTAACGAGCTACTCCCCTTCTTTGCTAAAGAAATGACCCGCATAGGAGCAAGATAATATTTTTCTTATGGAATTTGTTCCATGTTGAGAGAAATTCTGCCCTTCCTGTCCCCTCTATAGAAGATCCTAAGCTTACTAATCCCAAATAGATCTGCTCTACTAGTTCCAAGAAGATGGATTCAAGCGGATCGATAAGAAGCACTAACGAGCCTTTTCAGTAGATCTGGAAATCTCGTGTGTATTGGTCTTACATTCCTGGGCCTCATTACACTCATTATGTGCGCCAGCTGGTAGGGATAGTAGTGGCCCGATGCCCTCATCCTGTAGTGCTGCACTCCCATAGCTGAGAGCCAATTAGCTATCACATCATACTCTAATGCTTCCTCTATCTCAGGTTCCGGTTCGGAGAGTATAGCTACAGGGCTTTTCATGGCAGAGCGGAAACTTGGATCCCTCATAAGGTCTACTATATCCCTGTGTGAGATCAATATGATGGAGTTTCCACTTATCTCCTCAAGGGGAACTTTCTCCCTTATCGTCGGGTATCTCACAAAATCCTCCACTAGATTCATCTCCATAGGAAGCTCAGGCATCCTCTCCAGAAGCTTAGCTATTTGAGCTGATGCTACGTAGCACTCAAATTCAAGCTCCTTCGATATCTCTAGAACGAGGTAAGCATACTCGAGATCGAGGCTATGGAGTGTGAATAGCAGAGGAGCTTGAGAGGGCTTTTGAGAGAGAGCAATCCTCCTTATCATATTGACGACATCATCAGGTGAGATAGGCGCCCTATTGGACCCTATATTAGTCCCCTCTATTATCAGAGTGTCCACTCTGACATCAGGATTCTCCTCCAAATACTTGAGCAGATCCTCGCCTAAAAGCTCAAGGAACCTCTCCTTCTTGAGAAAACTGTCGACTCTGAGGTCCCCTGTGTACAAAATCGTCTCTTCCCTGCCGAAGTAGAGGAATGCATAAGCTGGATAAGCGCTGTGAGATACGGGAAGCGAAATCACCCCGTTTTCATCCTCTTCTAAAGGCTTTATCTCTCTTATCTCCAGGAAGTATCTCCCTGTGATGAGGGAGAGCCATGAGGGAGAGTTCTCCCATCTCTCCTTCATATCCTCATATACCGAGAGGCTCGGTAAGTATACGCAAGCCTCGGATGGTATGTTATGCAGGAGTCCTAAATGATCTAAATGCATGTGCGATATGTATATGCTACTTACATCCCCGTACCATTCTTGCTTCGGAATGACCCCGAGTCTCCTGAGCTCAGCTATCCCTTGAGGTGTTATGTGCATTGAGTAGTATCTGTTCATTATATCGAATCTGATCCCTTGATCGAATACAAGAGTTTTATCTCCATCTCTTATCCTGACAAAATTTCCCCCTATGCTATTCTCACCAGATAATATCTCTATCAAGGGTTCCCCTCCTTCGGCCTCAGGATGTACCTCCTCTCCACCCTCTCGAATGCCTCCCAGTTCATCGTGCTGACTGGATCCCTGAACCTGACCCATTCTGGGTTGCTCCCTATATTGTACACTATGTAGAGCCAGTACCTTTCCCTCTCCCTCTCAGCGAGCTCAGCCTCGTGAGGAGTCAACTCCCCGTATACTTCAGGCCCTAGATGACCCTTCACCTCTATTATCCTCGCTTCCTTCGTAGATGGATCGACGCTCCTTATATCGTAATGCTCCTCCTCAAGAACGATTTCAGGGATTCTTCCCTCATCCCTCTCCACCTTCATGACGATCTCGAGGGCTCTCCTCTCTATCTCCTTTTTGAGTTCCTCGGAGATATCTATAGTCCCCTTAGGAGACTCGATGAACTGTATAGAGCCCAGATGCTTGGATATCAATATATCAAGGTCTTCCGCTTTCGTCCAGTTATCTGGATCCCTGAGCCCTTCCTCCTGCAGATTCCTGGAGTAAAGGGTGATAGTAGCGAGTAGATTATTGCATGAGTTCCTAAATTCATTTATCACTCTGGCTCTCAATTTCGTGGAGATATCCGCATCCGGTATCTCAGCGATTCCAACTAAATTTGAGATCGCTGATGAGATTAAGTCAATGAGCTTTGCTCCTCTAAGGATCTTTTCGTTCTTCAGGTCTATCCCAACAGGCTCCTTGTAGAGCAAACTCCCACTCCTCTTGTCCTTTATCTCCACTAGCTCTATGACCACCCTCCCATTGGGACCGTAGGCCACTAGATTCACCGGAGAGGAGCTCCTCTCCTCCCAGAGAAGCGCACCATAGATAGTTCTTAAGCTTGTTATCGTTGTAGGCATCTCCGATCCCCTGATAACCTTCAGCTCATCCCCCTCTGAGAGGACCCTCAACCCGGAGAAACTCGATGCTGACTTGAGGAGCTTCTTCATCGAGTCCATTAAGTCATAATGACTCTCGAATCCGATCTGAGCTACCGTATTTATTATCGTTTCTCTAGTTTTTTGGCTGTATAACACTCCCTTGGACTTCAGTTCTCTCTCTATCTCCTGCTTGGCAGCTATTATGGACTCTATGAGATCGCTTAGGCCTTTCTCATCTTTCTTCAGATAGGTCTCTATTAATTCAGCTTCAGTCACCCTGCGGAACTTCTTCTCCCTCTTCAACGCGACGTAAGGAGGTAACTTCGTGAGATCCCCTGTTTCCGTATAAAGGATCACTTCTTGCCCTGTTATCGGCCTCGGGCTCAATTCCGCCCTCTTCAGATTGAGGAGCTTCTCATAAATAGATCTAAGTGCGGCACTATCCGCTTTATTCGTCATGAAGAGAGTGTATATCTCGACTTCCCTCTTCTGTCCGAGTCTCCACACTCTACCTATCCTCTGCTCCAGCTTTATCAAGCTCCAGGGGACCTCGTAATTTATCAGAATATGAGCTACCTGCAGATTTAGGCCCTCAGCCGCGACATCCGTGGCTATGAGAACTCTGGCATTCGGATCATTCTCGAAAGCTCTTCTTATTTCCATGAATTTCCTCTCATCAGCTGTTTCATCGGAACTGAGCCTGAGGATTGAATTCGCAGACCACCCCTCATTCAGAAGCTTTTCCATTATGTAATCAAGTGTATCCTTATACTCAGTGAAAACTATGACCTTCGAGTCCTTTTCCTCCCTTACTTCATCCAACAGGGAGATGAGTGCATTGAGCTTGCTGTCCCCCATCTCCATTATACCCTTCGCCATCTCAATGAGCTTCCTCATCTCCTCCTTATCCCTCTCAGACATGAGGGGAGACGTGGCATCGAGGAATTCCTCCATGATCTCCTCAGGATCCCTTCCCGAATACTCTTGATCCTCATACCCGGTCCCTAAGAGTGTCTTCACACTGTGTATCAGGTCCTTCATATTTTCAGGAGCTGTCCTCCTCGCTATCAGTCTCTCGAGGGTCGTCACTGCAGCATAAGGGCTTGAAGATGCCCTCTTGAATATGAGAACTATGAGGAGGGGAAGCGCTTTCTCGCTGAGTATTCCCTTCTCATAAGCTAGATCTTTGAGTTTAGACTTCAGAAAATCGAGAAGCCTATTTATAAACTTCTCTTCATCCTTCCTCGCCTCTATGACTGTTGCATAGAATTTAGCCCTTGGGAATATCTCTCTCCCCTCATATATCGTGTTTATCTCCTCCTTCGTCCTCCTGAAGATGATAGCTTCATGCGTCAGCTCATAGAACTGTCTCCTATCTAGGGATTTCCATTTATCAACTAGATAGGGATCTAGGAGCTGAAGTCTCGCTATGTAATCAATTGGATCTCCTCTGTGAGGTGTCGCTGAGAGGAAAATCACATTCCTTCTGGGTTTTCTCCCGATAAGATCTCCCCCTACCTTCTTAAATCTCTTCGTTTTCATTCCAAGCTTATGAGCTTCATCTACGATTATTATATCCCATGGGACATCCAGAACTTCTCTTATCCTCTTCTCTCTTTTTATGAAGTCTATTGAAGCTAGATAGTATCCGTTAGGGAATCCCTGCTTTTTTAGAAATTCTAAGTTCTCCCTTTCTATCTGATTAACTTTCATTATACCCATCCTGTTGAGCTCCTTCCTCCATTGCGGTATGAGGACTCTCGGGACTATTATCAATGCTTTAGATACTCTACCCATCCCTTCCATATATCGAGAGACCGCTAGAGCTGTTATCGTCTTTCCAAGCCCTATTTCATCCCCTATAAGAACTCTAACGGGGTTCCTGAGCGCGAGTCTCGCGAGTACTTCGCATTGATGGAGGTAGTGCTGAGGGGGGTCTTCCGTGGAAGTCTGGAGATAAGGATATATGAGGGGATGGTAGCTCAACTCCTTTAAGAAGCCTGAGATAAAGCCGATTACCCCATCCTCGAGTTTCATTAGTATCATAAATTTGAGGAAAATTAACTTAAAAGTTTAACTATCTATGGGAAGGGTTACCGTTCCCATTCTCAGCGTTCGGCGATGAGCTCTATATGAAAACCTTTGAGCCCCTCAGCAGATCGTCGGAGGAGTTCATATTGCTGCTTCGAGATACTTATTCAGTCTGTTTGTAACTCTTCCTCCTCAATAGGAGTTTGAAGCTCGCTCTCCCATTTAGTTGAGATAGCACCGCTATTTTCTGATCATCTAACATCACATGCTTCTCGAACTCTATATTCCCCTCCGTACGCGCCTTTAATCCGAGTTGGCTCATTTGTCTCGATATCTCATCTAACTTCTGGATCAGGAACCTCGCTATATCTATGTCCACTCTCTCCGTTGAGAAGTGTATACTCTCTCCGAAACTCGCATCGATACTCACTTTAGCCTTTATACCCAGCTTGATCACATTCTCTATCGCTATTTTCAGCGAAAGTAGATCGAAGCTACTTATTGATAGGAGCTTCTCCCCGGAAAGGCTTTGGTCTATCTTATCTACGTCTCTCTCCTCCTCCGGACTCGAGATGATGATATAGACAGATTCCTCCTTGAGCTGCCCATCTGAGCTCATTGCCTTTATCTTTATGGAGAAGCTCCCCGCTCTTCTAGGCATTATCTCCCATGAGACTTCCATCGGAGGCCTGCCTCTGCTCTGGCTGAGCTCCCCTTCCTCTACTTGGAGCTCTATCTCCTCCGAATAATCCTCTATGGGCTCTATAGATATTTTGAATACAGCCTTCTCCCCCTGATTCAATTCCACACGCTTCGGTTTCACATCTAGAACGAAACCTCTCTTCAGCTCCTCCTCCCTTTCCTCTACCACTCCAGCCCTCAGGGACTCCTCCCATCCTTCCTGCTTCACTAAGTCCTCGAGAGGTATTCCGATCCCTCCTATCTCTACTTCGTACCAGATCTTCTTCGTGACTCCGTTCCTCCGCACACCGCTCTTAGAGAGGAGCTCTTCCTTCATCTGCTCTGCCGCTCTCCTCCAGGGGAGTATCACAGCAGTATCTCTCAATCCCCTCGGTCTCTCAGCGCCAGGAGATCCTATCCTCTTCCAGTAGAGCTTCCCCTCGATCTTCATCCCTATGCTCAAACTATCCAAGCCCTCGAGGAGAGCTTCCTCAACCGCTTTCTGTGTAGTGAAAGGAGCTGCTGTATTCGTGTAGAATATCTCCAGGATTTCCCTGAACTCGAACTGCCTTTCTCCTTCTGTTAAATCCCATTCCAGATTGAGCTTAAGGAATTCAGCGATATCTCTGAATCTTAGTTTTGTCCTGAGCTTCGGCCCAGTCTGCGGGTCTCTGAGCGCTGCTTCCACCTGTGATATGAGTGAGGAAGATGGAGTTGCTCTCACGATCTTTATATCGTCCCCCTCCTTACCCCTGTATGGATAAGCAATCTTCGTCATGAGGGAGAGTATCTGCTGCATCAAGTATTCCGTATTCTCCTTAATGTAGTTCTCCAACTTACTACTTTGGATCTTTATTATGTCCTTATCTGTGTAGTACTCATTCAGGGAGCTCTTTATTTCCTCAGCCGCTTCTATCTTCGCTACATACCTGAGCACATCTGTTAAATCCGATTTCGATGGGAAGATCACAGCTATCGTATTTGCATAAGTTCTTCTTCCTCCTCCGGGCTCTTTCAGTATTATATCTCTCAGTTCCTCCTCATTAACATCTGGTTTCATCAGTACGACTAGCCTCAGCGATCTTTCGTCCCCCAGCTCTCTCTTGATATTGTCCCCATATCCCACTATAATCACGTTCTTCCTGCTAAATATCTCATCCGCTGGCTTCTCTCCCCTCTTAGGGGTTCCGAAGATCGCTTCTTTAGCGTACTTTTCGACCAGTTTCTTGTGGAGATCTATGGTCGTGCCTCTAAACATCTCATCAGCTTTCCTCTCGACATACTCCAGGACGGATGGATAGGGTGTGAACCAGAACCTGTTCTCCTCTCCAGTGAAATGGGGGAGTTTGGCCTGCATCTCCTCTATCGTAGCCTCTATATCGGGTGGCTGGAGCCCGCTTGAGGAGAAGCTCTCGGGATCGTAAGTCATCAAGGCTACGTCCTTCAGATCTGGGAATACTTTGAGAGGCTCCTTGAATGTCTCGTAAGTATAAGTCTTCAGTAATACGACTGTAGCTATCCTGAGGGCGAGCGCAGGCCTTGAACAGTTCACAATGGAGCCGAGGCTTCCATCCTCAGATACTATGTCCCTGCTTACGAAATCCCTGAAATCCTTGTAACCTTCGGTGAGGACCAAGTTCCTTATATCCTTATCCCTCAGGTCTATGTGCACGGCATTATGAACTCTGAATCCTCACTTCCACTGAGGATCCTCCTTACGACTTTTCTAGTTATCCTTATCGCGTCCCTCGTTTTCTGGAGGTCTCTATTCCTCGTGACGAATTCGCTAAGTACTTCCAAATACTTGGGGTGGAATGGGTAGGTCTCCTTAGCTGCGATTCTCTTGCCTCCCTCCTCGAGTGATAGCTGCCAATCGGATTCCGTCCCGAATATCTCATAGCTTCTATAAGCGGATTGAAGCTCCTCTTGAGCTCTCCATGCAGCTTCCTCCGATATGTATGAGAATATCCTCCTCTTGAGGACCATCACCATGTCCTCAGGGGCTACAGGAACTATTACCCTGGTGGTCTCCCTGTGGATGTGTCTCAGTATCTTTCCAGCTACGTCTTTGTAAAGCTCCTCGTAGCGGGGCTCCTCTCCCTTCCTGTACTCCGCTTGGATGGAGATCACGAGAGCTATCCTTTCAAGAGGTTCTATAGCTTTAGCCAGGCTTTCCAAGAAGAGTATGACCTTCTCCCCATAATCCTTGAGATCCTCAGATCTGGTCATATTGAACACGTAGGGGACTACCTCATCCAGCAGTATTATCGTGGGATCCCTCGTTCCGGACAGGATGGACCTAAGCTTCTCGACATCGGGAGCCGGAGATCCCTTGCTATCCAGATGCTCTATATCAGCATATCTGCCTAGCTTATAAGCCAACATACCCCATATCGTCCTTATTGTGAACCCCTCAGCTTCATAGGGCTCCGCTGGGTGAGGGACTAATTTTATGCTGCTAGCATCCATTACCACAACCTTCGTCCTACCTAACCTCGATATCCTAGCGGCGAGCTTCTCATCGAGATCCTTCAGGTTTTCCGGGCTCTCGAAAGCATGGTATATCGTTATTAGTGTATGAGTCTTTCCTCCCCCGAAGAGGGAGGTCAAGAGGAATATCCTATTCCCCTTTTTCCCCTCTAGAGAATCTGCTATCTCCTCTATAAGCTCCTTCATCGATTTCGTGAGGTAAGTGTGCTTGAAGAACTCCTTGGGGTCTGCGTAGAGCGAGACCTCCCTATGAAAGTAGACATCGCATAGATTAGGGGCTGCTTTATCATCTAAGCTCGGATCGTAAACGTCATCCCAGACCTTCACATCCCCTCTCCGCACGTATTCCTTTAGTCTCATGAGATCACCCCAGATCGAGCGGTGCTGCTCTAGGCACCGGTTCTAAGCATCCGAAGATCCTCTCGCATAGTGCCTTCTCCTTATCGTCCTTTGATAGGACCTTAGCCATCATCTTCGCCATTAAAATCGCCTCCTCGACTTGAGAAGGGTACTTCGATCTCAATTCATCGAGTTTCTTCTTGAATTCCCCACAGGTGAGTGAGACTGAGTAGTACTCGAGGACGTGCAAAGCATCTATCGAGCACCTTATCTCAGGCTCCTTCACACCCACCCCTCTGACCTCTAGGAGCTCCTCTAATTTAGCTTTTTCCGTGGATGTGGGCTCCATTAGGATGAGGCTTTTCGCTCTAGCTACTTTAGCCCCTTCGCTCTCCCCTCCTTTCACTATCTTCAGTTTCCTCGCTTTCCCTAGATCGAGAGAAGTCCCTATTGAGAATATCCTAGCATCAGTGCTCTCTATCACTTTCTCCTTCATTCCGCTGAGGGCAAATTTTATGATGAGGTAGAACATAGCCTCAGGGCTTTTGACAGTTTCTCTCAGATCCGCTTTATACGCTAGAGCCCTCGCTAGGCCCAAGAGGGAGGCTGGATAAATGTAACTGTCTACTAACGTCCTCACATCCACCCTCCCCATCGATCTGACTTCCTCGTACTTAGTGGCTACTGAGAGCGCTTCCGCTAGAGTCCCTATTATGAGATCTCTCCCGCTTATATTCAGATCTATGAGCTCTCTCGCTTTCCTCGCTGAGGCATTCACCATCTCTTCATAGAGATCAGATGCATCTATCGACCCCTCAGATCCCTTCCTCCACACCACGATGATGCTAGTGTCCATAGAGAGCTTCCCCCTCTTCACAACGCTCTGCTCAGATTCTGTGACTAATGGGAACGCGTTCGTGACTCTCAGCCCCGAGCTCTCCCAACCGGCCTCTAGAAGGGCTTTCCATGCATCGGGGCTCGTGTGAGCGTAGAAAGTCACTAAGATACCATCTTCCTTGAGCCTAGAGGTCATGTTTTTGAAGGAGAGGTTTAAAAGGTTCTGAAAGTGTTTTACGCCTTCCTCCTTCTTAGCATCGGGGCCTAGCCTAGGTGGGTTGAGGCTAACCTCACTCAAGGCATACTTCTCCCATTGAGTGGGAATTTCTACATAGCTTTCACCTATTCTCTCGAAGAATGCTTCCGGTATGAATCTCGGAGCGAGTTTGTTTTCAACGACATCGCTCAAAGCTCTCTTCAACCAGACGTAGTAGAAATCGCTGAGCTCTGTATAGGGAACAT
>JAVCBY010000077.1:0-12630 GCA_037917625.1 Thermoproteota archaeon
GGCTAATAATATCATTACTAAGAGAGTTGAAGCAATAGCGAAGACCATCTCCCCCTCCGTTCAGGATAGCGTGTTCAATCCGCCGGCAGCACCTTCTTAAGCATACTTTTAAAATTTTTGACATAATTTTCCGAAGATCGTATTGATAAAGCATGTTGAACGAAATGCTTTTAATTTAGCTCGCCCGTAATACTTAGATAACCATGCTGGATCGCCCGAGCTTCGAGCACGTATATAATGCCATAATGTCTGAGCTCAGGGGGTTCGTTCAAGGCTCTGAATGTAATATGGATCTTATAAGGGATCTGATATCAAAGTTACCACCTGAAGCGCTCGATCAACTCATCGCTCAGCTCGACGAGAACTTGAGGTCGTGGCTCGAGATGGGATTGATCTCGGAGGATAGATTGAGGAGAGGATTGGATAAACTGGAGGAGATAAGGAAGTTATATCCAACTTCTATTAAAAAATAATTCAAAAAATTCGAAATTCTATGAAAGAATATCCATTATGGAGAGGTCCTGCTCTCATCACTTATTTATTTCTGGTGCATCATGAAATGCCCCGTGGACTTCAAGCTCATACTCGTAACTGGTGGTGTGATAAGCGGGCTCGGTAAAGGCGTAGTAGCTGCATCAATAGGGAAAATAGTCCAATCTAGGGGCTTATCTGTCTCAATGATAAAGATAGATCCCTATTTGAACCCGGATCCTGGGACCTTGAATCCTATAGAGCATGGAGAGGTATTCATAACCGAGGATGTCTGGAACTTCAGTCCGGGAGGTGTCGAGTTCAAGATAGCCGAAATAGATGAAGATTTTGGCCATTATGAGAGGTTCCTCGATATAAATATGCACCCCTCCAATAATATAACGAGCGGCCAAGTGATGCTGAGCGTGATACTGGGGGAGAGGAGGGGACACTATCTCGGGCAGACGATAAGGTTGATCCCTCACGTCACTAACGAGATCAAAAGTAGGATATACGGAGTGGCTGAAAGAGAGAGACCTGATTTATTGATCGTAGAACTCGGTGGAACTGTGGGAGATTACGAAGCTATGGCTTTCGTCGAGGCCCTCAGGCAACTCAGATTGGAGCTAGGTAGCGGGAATTCCCTACATGTGCATGTCACATACGTGCCTTTCGTTGAGACAGTAGGAGAATTCAAGACGAAGCCAGCTCAACTTTTCTTCAGGGAGATCTTAGCGGCAGGCCTACCACCGGATATAGTTATCGCTAGGACTTCATCACCTCTACCGGAAAATGTGAAGAAGAAGCTAGCCCTCTATGCTAGCGTTCCTTTAAATGCTGTTTTCGACGATCCGAACTTGAGTGTCACTTATGAGCTACCTATATACCTGGAGAATCAAGGATTTGGTAAGATACTCTCCGAGAAGCTCCACATAGATGGCAGCTCTGATCTGAGCGAGTGGGAGGAGATAGTGAGGAAGTTCAAGGTAGGTATCAGGAAAAAGATAGCGATGGTCGGGAAATATTGGAGGATGGCAGATGTCTACATCTCTATATTAGAGGCAATTAAGCACGCTGGAGCCTCTCTAGGGGTCCTCCCTGAGATAATTCCCGTGGACTCCGAGAGTATAGAGAGGGGTGATGAGCTGGAGAGAATGGAAGGTGCTGATGGGATAATCTTAACACCTGGCTTCGGATCAAGGGGGACCGAGGGGATGATATACGCTGCCTCTTGGGCGCTCAAAAATGGGAAGCCCTTCTTGGGCATATGCTTCGGCGCTCAACTAGCTACTGTAGCTTTCGCTAGGGAGGTGATGGGTTGGAAGGGCGCTAATTCTACTGAGATAGATGCGAGCACTCCATGGCCCGTAGTCGATCTTCTTCCGGAGCAGAAGGCAATTAAGGAGGTAGGGGGGACGATGAGGCTCGGAGGACATGAGGTCATATTGCTGGAAGGGAAATTGAGGGCTGCCTACGGGAGGGATAGGATAGTGGAGAGGTTCAGGCATAGGTACCACATAATAAGGGAGTACGCTGAGAGGATGGAAGGAGCGGGTTATAGAGTGACAGCCGTTGATCCCTCTGGGGAGATAATAAATGCCTTCGAAGTTGAAGGGCACCCATATTTCGTCGGGGTTCAGTTCCATCCGGAGTTCAAATCTAGGCCCGGGAGGCCCAGCCCTACGTATGTCTCATTCATGGAAATCGTTAAAGGGATCTGAAGACGGACTTAGCTACTTTGACAACTTCCTCAACTTCCTCTTCCGTCATGCAGTGATAGAGGGGCAGATATAATATTTCTTTGCAGAGGGCTTTTGCATTTGGTGTATTTCCAGAGATCTCGAAATCTTCAAATAGTATGCTGAGGAAGTTGTAATATCTATCTTTTAATTTTGAGATCACAGGTTGTTCTTGTAGGGGCATCGGATAAGCTGCCCTGGCCATAACGCCCTCCTCAGCCAAGAGCTTCAATGCTTTATCCCTCTTCCCTCTCACCCTCACTGGGTAGAGGTGCCAGACGGGATCGGCCCATTCAGCGACATATGGCGTTTCGACTAAACCTGATAGTTCATCCGTGTAAATTGAAGCTATCTCCTTTCTTCTCTTATTGAATTCATCTAATCTTTCAAGTTGAACTAATCCTATTGCAGCGTTTATCTCCGTCATCCTGTAATTGAATCCTATGAAGTGGTGCTCATACTTTGAGATCTGCCCCTGATCCCTAATGGCTCTCGCCCTCGAGTATATCTCCTCATCGTTCGTCGTTATCATACCTCCTTCTCCCGTCGTCATGTTCTTAGTTGGATAGAAGCTGAAGGCCCCCACCTCACCTATAGCCCCAACTTTCCGGCCCTTGTAGAGGGCTCCATGTGCTTGAGCGCAATCTTCCAAAATTAGGATCTCCCTTTCCCCCAAAGCGTCTCTAATAGCATCTAAATCAGCGGGATGCCCATGTATATGGACAGGTACTACTGCCTTAGTCCTATATGAGATCTTCCTCTTTAAATCGCTCGGATCCATCGTGCCTGTCCTCGGATCGACATCAACGAAGACGGGCCTAGCTCCCGAGAGTATCACGGTCGATGCTGTCGCGAAGAACGTGTAACTGGGGACTATGACTTCATCCCCCGGTCCGATGCCCATCGCAATGAGCGCTACATGTAATGCAGCTGTACCGTTGGAAACAGCGATAGCATACTTACTCCCCACATAGGAGGAGAAGGATCTCTCGAACCTCTCAACGAGCTCTCCTTGAGCGAGTTTTCCGGATCTCAAAACCTCAGATACGCTTGAGATCTCCCTCTCACCTATGCACGGTTTTGATATCGGTATCAAAGCGATCCCCTAGAGTTACCATTCAAGTTTAGATAAATGTGCTATGACAAGAGTCGAATTCCCCTCATAGCCCATTGGGGGGCATTGTCGATATTAAAGACTCATTGCCCCTCTCCTGATAGATAAAGTTATTTGTGTTGAAGGGATCTCAGGGAGTGATTTTGATACATACCTAAGAATTATATCAAGATAGGCAGGCTCAAGAGGTAAGATGCTGCTGAAGTGACGATGGGTACTGAGATATTGTCCTCGATACCATAGAGCTCAGATATAGAAGAAATAGCTGCTAATATCAATGATTCAATCAATCTTCCGGTTACGAGAATCAAAATTATATAGAAGGATGAGAAGCCGGAAATTGTCCCTTCGACTGTTTTATTGCTGAACGGGATGCCTCTCCTCCCAAAATTCATCCCGAAAATTGCGGAAATTCCATCAACGAATATCAAGGCTAAAACGCCGTAGATCATGAAGGGCCCGAATACGAAGTATGAGGATGCCCCTCCGACGAGACCTGACATCATACCCAGCCATCCGCTCCTCCTCTCGTAATCCCTCTCGACCATTCTTATCAATCTCTCGAAGGATTCCACCATAACTTCCAAGTGCCTAACTTGAGGGATCTGCATACTAGCTTTGAGCCATTCGGGGAGGCCCTTAACCTGAGTTGAGTAGATTATCCCTCCTAGGGCTAAAGCTACTCCGTAAATCACCCCAGGCTCTACGTAATCCTTCAAAAATAGAGGGATAGCCAGGAGGAGTGAGAAGATCATATGGATAAGCTTCCTTATGGTCTCCCCAATCATCCAATCCCCCGAGAGAGTAAGAGCATCACTAGGGCTGATATAAGGGGCACTGTTATATTATCATCTACACCTTTCAATTTCTCAATTGCCGTAGCAATTAAAGAAGCGATTATCCCAGAGAGACCCTTATAATACCATCCTATAGGTAAGCAAACTAGAAGCATCGCTATACTTCCAGCGAGACCCTTACTCCACCTTCCGTAAACCTTATTCCTCACTATGCCAGTGACCCCATCACCTACGGCCATGAAAAGCGCTGAGGCTATGCCAGCGTTCAGATCCAAGTACCAGAATCCACATACGACGAGTGTCCAAGTCAGGCAGAACCAAACTTCGCCCCAGTTTCCCTCCACCTGGAACCAATCGAATTTCTTCCCCTCAAGTCTAGGGATGAACGTAAGTGCGAACATCCCCAATCCTCCGATTAAAGGTATGGCTGGTGAATTGAAGATGTAAGGAGCTAAGAATGCTGCGACACCTCCAGTGAGTATATGTATTATCTTCCTTGCGACATAGAAGTTCTGCCATCTCTCCACCCTCTTGGCCACGAAGAAGATGACTAAGAGTATCCATGCAACTAAGATGGCTAACCAGAGAAACTCATTAAGTCCGGGCCTGAAGTAAAAGTATGTATACAGTGAGATTATCGCGATAGAAGTCAGGATTATTAAACTGACGACTTTCCCTCTCATCTTCATGAAGCGGACGAGCCTAAATAAAAAATATATGCAACATCCGCCGAGAAAAAATTAATTATTAACTGAATATTAAGAATAAAAATTTCTGAATGGATACTGAATCATAATTTTAAGTAGTTTTAAGAAATTTTGAGGGAAAGTAGTATCTAGTCGAGTCACTTCTAAGAGTTTCCCCGGTAGGCTTATAGGCTTGAATTATTTCTAAGTCAAGATGATCGATCTACTAAACTTACTGAGTGAGATGAGGCTAGGCAGGGAGCCTGATGATAGGGAGACTATGGAGGCCTTAAAACAACTTCGTGAGAGGTTCCATGAGATATCTCATATAATACTCTCGGAGGAGAATAAGATACCTCTCAGGAGGATTATAATTAGAGGAATTCTCATTGCAGATGAAGATCTCTTCTTAGCATGTGAGGAGCATGATTCTCTGAGGAAGGAAGCTTATCAGGCCGTCAGATCTATGAGTGTTGAGGAGCTCGAGAGAGCATCTGTGGAGATAATAGCTAAGAACTTGGAGAGGACATTGCTAGGCGGTTTCATATTGAGAAGGATACATTGAATCGGGGCGGGGGGACTCGAACCCCCGGCCTGCCGGTTTCTGTGGGAGCTGCCGCTGACGGAGCGTCAAAAGACGCCCACTACAGCCGGCCGCTCTACCAGGCTGAGCTACGCCCCGCCACCCATAACCCCCATAAGTAATATATTAACGTTACTGCCTCCCTATCGCGAACTCAAACCCCTCGTACCTCGAAGGGTATTCCCATGTACTCGGAAACTCTCTTGAATACCTCGAAGTCCCGCTCGTTCCTAGTTACTAATAGGACCTCCTCGATAGGGGATGCCCTTACCTCCTCTAGTATTATCCTAACTGATTCTTCCACCGGAACTCCCCCAACTCCAGCTCCCATCGCTGGAAATGCTATACTCTTAATCCCAAGCTCCTCCCCTTTCTTCAAAGATGCTTTGACAGCTGCCCTTATGTACTCAGGGCTGCTAGATCCCCCTGGGCTCTCTACGGTAGGTGCATGAATCACGTATTTCGCTTTTAACTTCCCAGCCGAGGTCTCTATAGCCTCACCTATTTTTAGGGGAGCCTTTCTCATGGCCTCCCTCTCTATTTCCTCCCCTCCCTTTCTCCTTATAGCACCAGCAACGCCCCCTCCCATTATCAAGAATACGTTAGCTGGGTTGACGATAGCATCGGACTCGACTTCCGTTATATCCCCCAGCACGAGGATCAGTCTTGGCATAATATCCCCACATCTCATGGGGTGGGATTTTATAATCTTGTATCATCAGGCCTGAGCATCCTCGGCACGCCACCCTCTATCCTGTATTCAGCCCCGCAGCTCCTACAATAGAGCTTTCCGCTCATAACCTCGAGCTCCATGCATTTAATACAGTTATCTGGGTCCTCAGGTTGAGAACTAATGAAAGCACACCATCTCTCGCATAAAGGTCTCTCAGGTGTGACAGGAAGTCCGCCCTCTCTTATCTCGTTCTCTACTATTAATTCAAGGGGAAAGCTCAAACATGAGGGGCATGCGAGTAGATCCAGGAGTCTCCTCTTCAAGCAATCACCCGGAACCCCCCAACCCAAAGGAGTTATATATTATTGATCTTGGGGAATCGAAGCCTCTCAGCTCTCGCTCCATCACTAAAGCCCCTAAGGCAGAGATCGTTCTAAAGCGAAATTCACTCAGAAGTAGAATATTTAGCTTAAATACCATGTGATAGTTTTTTAGTTGATTCTAGCAGCTCCCCTTGTGCATGAGAAAACCTAAATATTTTTTTTAGTTTATATTGAGTGGGCAGTGGCATGCACGGAGATCATAAATTTGAGATTCAAATAATCAGGCAGAATAGGGCTGTGAGAGTCGAAAAGGAATACAAAGAAAGGATGAAGGAGCTTTATGGGGATAAAATAATCTCTAAATTCTCCAAGGATTCTGTAGAATGTCCTATTTTCGGGAAGACTGTGAGCTTCTTGATATGTATGGGGTGCCCTAATTACGTCAGGAGATTCAAGGGGGTGGTTCACTGTAAGGGGGAGCCTATAGCCCCTGAGAGATCATAACCTTTCGGATTTCCTCGATTTCCTAGCTATCATGAGGGATGTTATGATTGCAGATGCTATTGATGCCGATATTCCGAGGATGAGGAACGGTAGAGGATCCCATTGACCCCCATGGCTACTGACTTCAGCGATAGATTCGTTTGGATATCTCATTCCCTTGATGAGGGGTCCTGTAGCGTTCTGGGTCAGATTAGTTGGAGAGAGCTCAGGGGCATGCTTCGAGTATAAGTTCGTAGTGAATAGATACCATGGGAATAGCATCAGAATGCCTATCAGAAGGCCAATTATTGCGCTCCTCACCAATACCTCCTTAGGTGCTGCTCTAATCATCCTGAGGGCCTCATATATTTTATCTCTCTCCTCACTAGATGTCATTATGATGAATGCTGAGGAAGCCAGTGTGTAGAGAGTTTTCTGGCCCCTCTTTCCTGCCATTTTCGCTACAGGTCTTATTAAGCCTGCGCTCTGAAGTTTATCTATGTGGAATATTACCGTGGTTATTGGAAGACCTAGCTCCTTCGCTAAATCGTTGGGGCTCATCAGCCTCTCCTTCAAGAGGGCTAGGATCCTCCTGCCGATATCGCTAGATATCTCTTGACCCAAGATTTTAAGTCTTTCGTCCTCCAATGTGAATATTTCCCACTCCATTTTTCCTCAAGACTTATGGGAGCCCCAGATTTAAATCATTCTAATAACTTCGAATCATCTCGCACCTTTCGACCACTTCAGGATGAGCTCAGATGCCTCAAGAAGATCATTTACTACGTGATCTGCAAGCCTCACTATCTTCTCAGATCTGGGCCTGAATGCTATCTTCAGACCCAATTCCATCTCGAATATGGAGAGATCGCTATCCCCATCACCCACGAAAGCCACTCTAGCAAGAGGTATACCGTAACCTCTAGCGACTTCCTCGAGGACGGATCCCTTCTCATCAGGCGGGAGATCCTCAGCCAACCCCACTACTTCATTTTCCTTTAAGAGGAGCCTGGCGCTCTTACAGAAGTCCATCCCAAGCCTCTCGCAGACCCTATCAGCGATCACGTTTAAGCCGGAGCTTATGACACCAACAATGAAACCAGAATCCTTAAGCATTTTTATAGACTTCTCAGAGTTCTCCATCAACTTTATGGAATTCACTCTCCTCAGAACTTCTGAGAAATCCTTTTTCCTCCAAGAGGATACATCGAGCTCTGCCCATTTCTTATAATCTATTTCTCCCCTCTCATACATCCGCCTATAGATGTAAGCCTCTCTCTCAGTCCCTAGGATCTCATGAATGAACTCCCAAGAACTTTTTATCTCAATGAGCGTTCCATCCATATCGAAGCAGGCCATGTACCTCATTGAGTTGCTTCTACAGGTCTACTATTTAATTGGGCTGGGTCAATATGTTCCAATAAATGGAATATGAGTGGGCCAATTTATTTAAAACGCTACTGGGTCGCTGGGTGAGGAGGGTGTGGGTTGCATAGCGACCTAAACGATGTGAGATTGATGCAAGTCGGTCAGGGTGATTGGCTCTCCTGGATATTCTTCATAATGTTCATTATGATAATGCAGTTCTACGCAAATAGGCTACAGGCTCAGATATGGATAAGTGAGATAAGCAGGGCCTTATCTAAGCTGGAGGAATATAGCAACGACTCCGCCAGGAAATTCATAGAGGAGGCATCTAAGTACGGGAGATCTCAGGAGGAGGTAAAATCCATTTACAACAAAGTTAAGGGATTCTTCTTAATAGAGCCAGTCACTCTGGATCCATACGGAGCTATAAGGAGGCTTGAGCACCTCTTAAATACTATGAGAGATCACCTAAATGCGTTAATGATGGATATAGCCCCTAATGCGGATGGCTGGAAGAGATCCAACTTAAGGGATCAGATGGCTAGCGCATTAACTCTGGACATGATATATAGGATCATAAGGCACTATTTCATCCTCTGGAGGAAGACCCAGAACTTAATATACATAGCTCAAATACAGATGCTCCTCCCCGAGATAATGAGGATAGCTAAAGCTTACTGGAAGGCAGGTGATGCTTTCAGGCTTGGAATACCAATAGGCGATGGGATAGGTCCTTTAGTCGCTTTGAAATTGATGAACGGTGTTGAATCTACGGAGATAGCTGAAAACATAGTGGGAGCTGAAGTCGATATCGAGGGGAGGAGGGTGATGGTGATAAAGGCGAGGGGACCAGGTTCTGAAGTTGGAAGGCCCGGTTTAGCGATAGAAAGAATTGTGGAAAGTAAGGAAGGCAATGTTTCACTCATAATAACGATAGATGCTGCTTCTAAGTTGGAGGGAGAGCCCACAGCAGAGATAGCTGAGGGCATAGGGGCAGCTATAGGCGATCCTGGACCTGAAAAGTATAAGATAGAGGAAGTAGCTACTAAATACGCTATACCTCTACATGCGATCGCGATAAAGGAGGATCAACTCGATGCTATAACTAGTATGAGTGAGGAGATAGCGAGATCAGCTGATGAAGTCATAGGGAGGGTGAGGGCGATTATACTATCGAAGACCCTACCCGGAGATTACGTAATAGTGGCGGGAATAGGGAACACTATGGGTATAGGGAATAGAATAGGGGGTGCATGAACATGTCTGAAGAGAAGAAAAAGATACCAATTGGATTCTATCTTCTCTGGATAGCTTCCCTAGCCGGGATACTGATAATATCTGTGGTCTTCTTATATCTTGGGTTCATGAGCCTCAACGGAGGTAACATGGGGGAGTCCATCCTCAACGTGACCATGGGTATCGCCGGCCTCGGGATAGCTGCTAAAGTCGGATACGATATGTTGAGGGCGAGAATATCATTCAAGGAGGAAGCTTTCGAGGTCCTGAGTGAGTTGAAGTGTGAGAATTGCGGGGAAAAGATTGTGAGGAATTTCAAGGAGGGGGATTTCGTCGGTGCAGTTTCGGAAGAGGATAAATGCCCTAAGTGCCAGCAACCAGCGTTGATAGTGAGTATATACTCAAGGACGCCGAAGGGGAAGGAGAAGAAGTACTGAATTCGGTGAAGTTAGTTGAGGGGAACGAAGATACACGTCGTTCCATGCGTAGTTATATTCAATAAGGAGGGGAAGGTCCTCTTACTGAAGAGGGCTAAGAACAAGAGGAACGGGGGAAAGTGGGAGATACCCGGGGGGAGCCTGAAGTACGGTGAATCCCCCAGGAAAGGAGCCATAAGGGAGCTCATGGAGGAGACTGGGATGAGGTTGAATCCTCTATCCATAATTCCAGTGGATACATTCGGATTCCTCTACCCGGAAATGGGAGTTGAGTTCATAATACCTCTATACTCTGCTAAAGTCGGGGAGTTCGAGCCGAGGATAAGGGGAGAGGAGCACGATGGATGGGGTTGGTTCACAATAGAGGAGGTGAAGGAAATGGAGTTGAGGGATGAGAGCATGAAGGGAGCCTATATGATGGTTCTAGCAGCTAAGAAGATCATAGATAGATTGGGAGGGGCTGAGCGATCACCCGAATATGACGGACTCCCTCCCGAAGAGCCTAGCGCTTAACACGAGGAAGAGCATCAAGTAGATAACCGAGGAGAAGAACGATGTCGCGATAGCCATTAAATCGCTCATCAAGATCATGTCTCTAGCGAACATCGCGAGACTTGTTATCGGGAGAAGTCTGAGGAGTGGATGCAGGGAAGTTGGTGCGTAAGGCACAATAATCATAGGCAGCATTAAAATGAAGAATAATGCTCCTACATATTGTTCAGCCTCCTTAAATGTCTTAGCGAACGAAGATGCAGCAACTAGTGCTGCATTTCCCGTAAGCCCTCCTAATATCACTGTCAGAAGTATGCCGAGTATCGCGTAAACTGGATTGGGGAGCCCCATCGCTACGGTTTGATTAGATCCTACTTCAGATAAGGAGAACTCTAGGGACAGGCTGATCCCTAATAAGGTTGAGAAGAGTGTTGATAAACCACTTATAATCGATAGAATTATTAGAGAGGAGAACTTACCGATGAGTATCTCCATCTTACTGATCGGGTTCGTGAGTAAGGCTTCTATAGTCTTCCTCTCCCTCTCGCCCGCTACCATATCTATCGCGAACGTCCCCGCTCCGGTTATCGCTATTACCCCTACCATCATCGGCAGTAGCATAGCTGTTATCATCTCACCAGCCCCGACCTCCCCGCCCGATCTGGTCACTTGCTTAGCTACAGCGACCACTGGATTAACGTAGTCGATGGACAAATTGACCTCTCTCAACCTATCCAACAACACCTTCCTAGAATATGAGGATATAGGCCCTTGAACTACTCCGATTGCTGAAGAGGATTTCGTGCTGAGCGGATCATAGTAATAGAATACTTGAGAGCTTCTGCCCTTGCTCAAATTTTCCGAGAACCCTGGAGGTATCTCGACTATTAAATCGATATCCCCGTTCAATATCATCTCACTGAAGTTCCCCTTAAAATCAAATCTGATAGATAAATCCGCTTCTTCTGATATAAAATTGAAATAACTGACGAGATCGGTGGCATTCTTATCACATATGACGATCATAACTTTAGGAGGGAGCGTCCTCGGACTGATCATAACTATGGGGAGGGCTATTATGAGAGGCATCAGTATCAAAGGCAATATTATGACATTCAAAATCGTCCTTCTGTCCCTAATGGCCTCTAAAAGCTCTTTCCAGGCTACGACAATCCAGCCTCTCTCAGGGAGACCATAGCCCATCTGACCTAAGCCTCTAGTCAACTTGACTATCCCTGAAGACCCCTTAAACAACCTTCTCAACGACCTCACCCCTGACCATCCTCAAGAAGATCTCTTCAAACTCCTTCTCCTCATATAGCTTCTCTAGATCCTCTCTCTTACCGACATATCTCATCCTGCCTTCGCTTATTATACCCACGTGAGTGCAGAGTTTTTCTGCTTCCCACATGTTGTGAGTGGACAGTATGACTGTCCTCCCAGCTCTCGCATAATCCACTATCATATTCCTTATCTCCCTCGCGCTCATCACATCCACGCCTAGCGTAGGCTCATCGAGTATTAGGATGGGCGGTTCATCTAGTATCGCCCTAGCGAAAGCGACCTTCTGCCTCTGACCCTTCGAGAGCTTATCCGCTATCGTGAATCTCTTCTCCTCAAGTCCCAAGATCCCTAATAGTTCGCTCACCCTCTTCCTGAGCTTTCGCTCATCCATACCTCTCATCTTACCGAAGTATATCAAGTTCTCCTCAGCAGTCAACCTGGGATAAATACCTGTATCCTCCGGCATGACTCCCATTAAGCTCTTCGCTCTTCTAGGCTCCTTCCAGACATCGATCCCGAGCACTCTCACGGATCCGCTATCCGGCCTCAAGACACCGTAGATCATCCTGAGAGTCGTCGTCTTACCCGCTCCATTCGGCCCCAGCAGACCGAAGATAGATCCTTCCTCGACATCGAACGAGATACCATTAACAGCTTTGACCTCCCCGAAGGATCTCGAAAGATTTCTTACTTCTATAGCGGACATGAATGACCCTCACTATTATATACTTTATCTTCGGGAATTTGAGATGAGGTTATTTAAGCTTTCATTGTCAGTAGTATCTCTGGTCATCGTATTACTGCTGATCAATACCGCCAACAGCCAGCCAGCTCTACTCGGAGTCTCTAGAACTGATGTGATAGCGGGCGACATATTCTACGCTTTTTATAACATCACCACGACGAAAGATAAGCCTATCATCGGATTCGAGCTAACAGTGATA
>JAVCBY010000029.1:0-12618 GCA_037917625.1 Thermoproteota archaeon
ATCTTCATCTTATCGAAGTCCACATCGATGAGTAGCGACCTCAATCTCTCAGCCCTCTCCTTCAGCTTTTCAACTCTCTCGATAAGATGAAGCAAGAGATAAACTATTTAGAGGAGGAGATCAGCTCACTAACGAAGGAGCTAAATGTCGTGGACATCGAGGAGGAATACCAGAGATCAAAAAAAGCTTTTATAGAGTTTGAGAGGCTTAATGGACTTCTTAGGGAGAGAGAAAGAATTTCAAGCATTTTAAATGGACTTTCGGAGGAAATATCTTTGGATAGTGAGAAGGCTAGGGAACTCTCAGAGAGGATAGCGTCCCTGGGCTTCGAAGAGGCTGCCCTATCTGAAGCTAGAAGAGAGCTTAATGAAGCAGAGGAAAGAATGAGAGAGATAATTAAAGCTAGAGGAGAACTTGAAGGAGCTTTGAGTGAACTGAAGAAGAAGATCAATGAGTTAGCAACGAAATCGGAGAAGTTAAGGAAGCTTAGGGAGAGAAAAGAGAAATATGAGAGCTTCAGATCGAAAATATTGAAGATAAGGGAGATATTCAGTAGAGATAAGGGTATACAAGCTTCTCTCAGGGAGAGAGCTAAGCCAATCATAGAGAGGGAGCTCAATGAGATCTTCAGCTCATTCGGATTCGATTACGACTCAATAGAGCTCGATGAGAACTTCACCCCCATCCTGAGGAGAGGAGGGAGAGCTTATTCATTCGATATTCTAAGCGGTGGGGAGAGGATCTCCTTAGCTCTTGCTCTGAGATTAGCTATAGCTAGATATCTGGTTTCAACTAAGATAGAGTGCTTCATCTTAGACGAGCCAACCATACATTTGGATGATGAGAGAATAGATTCTCTGCTCGAGGCCCTCTCATCGCTCCAGATACCTCAGATAATAGTGGTGACTCACTCCCCTAGGTTCAGGGACATAGCGTCTAGATCCATACTCGTCGGTAAGGTGAATGGTATTTCAAATATTGAGATTTTAGAGGAGGTGATGGTAAGCGATTAAATATGGGTTACGGGCGATAGCTTGGGGGGTTGGTTGAGAGATAAGAAGAAGACCCCTTATGATGACCCCTTCGATCGCTTCATAAGGGACGTGATGGAGCTACTTAGGAAGATGGATGAGGATCTATCTAGCTTCATCAACGGTGATATATCCTGGGATTACGCTAATGAGGGAGAGGGGGTCTATATTCCCCCCGAGCCCGATACTTCATCAGAGGGGGGGAGGGATTTGGAGTTAGAGGAGCAACTCGTTGATGTTATAGATCTGGAGGATGAGATCCTCATAGTTGCTGAAGTTCCTGGCATAAATAAGGAGGATATCTCAGTCAGGCTGAAGGGGAGGGAGATAACCATAAAGGCAGGGGATCTCCTCAGGAGGATACAGCTATCTATAGAGCCTGACTCCGAGAGGATAAGGGCTACTTACAGGAACGGGATTTTGGAGATAAGGATACCTAAAAGGTAGGCTAATTGACGAGGATCTCATCCTCCGACATATTCAGGTCCTTAGGTTATGAGTTTGAGACTTATTCTGAGGATGGGGTAAGGCCGGAAACTGTTGATGTCAGTTTCGGAGATCTCTTCCCTGGACTATATATCGGTGAGGGGAAGAGTAGGGAGATAGCAGACAAGAAGCTTTATCTACATCAGATGGAGGCTCTAAATTCCCTTGAGGATGGTAAGAATGTTATATTGATTTCTGGAACGGGTAGCGGGAAGACAGAGGGCTGGTTCTTCTATACCGCGAAGGGGAAGAGGACTTTAGCCCTCTATCCAACTTTAGCACTCGCAAATGATCAGATCAGGAGGTTGGAGAATTACTCGAGGGCCTTAGGTATGAACCCGCAGATCTTGGATGCTAGGAGGAGGGAGCTGCTCTTATCTTCACGCGGGGCTCATGGCATAAGGGAGCTGATCGCCTCATCTAACTTAGTTATAACGAATCCCGCATTCCTGCTGGTCGATCTGAAGAGGCTCTCCAAAGGATACCTGTTGAGCTTCCTCAGGAAATTGGAAATGCTCGTCATAGATGAGCTGGACTTCTATGGGCCGAGGGAGATCGCTCTTCTTCTATCGATGATCAGGATAATCTCCCTGATTTCAGAGAGGAAGCCTCAGATAGCTGTGCTCACTGCGACGCTCGGGAATCCGGATGATCTGGCTTCTTTCCTCACCTCGACCAATGAAAGGGAGACCTCTATAATAAGGGGAGATCCCTTCAGGCCCGGGAACGATGTCTACCTCGTATTGGGGAAGAATCTGAGGAGTATCTGGGATTGCCTCAAGGCTCATGAGACTGAGATCCTTTCGAGCGATGTAGGTGAGGATGTCAAGAACTCCCTGAGGGATTATAAGTCATTCGAGAGGGAAGTGTATAAACTAGTGGAGATCGCGAGATCTCTAAGTATAGAGTGCCCCCAACCCTTCATGGATCCCGCTGAGATCATATCGAATTATGAGAGAGATGAGGGAGTGACTGTGGTATTCACGAACAGTATAAGGAGCGCTGAGAATCTGAGGAAGAGGTTGATCAACGAGTTTGGTTTAACTAGAGTGGCCTCCCATCACCACTTAGTACCTAAGGATGAGAGGGAGAGGATAGAGGATGCGGCGAGATCTGGGGAGCTCAAGATATTGATAAGCCCCAAGACACTCTCCCAAGGGATAGATATAGGGAATATCATAAGGATCGTTCATCTGGGGCTCCCAGATAGCTTGAGGGAGTTCAAGCAGAGGGAGGGAAGGAAGGGTAGGAAGGACGTAGGATGGACCGAGACTGTGATATTCCCGTTGTACAGGTGGGATAGGGAGCTCCTCTCAAGAGGAGCTGATGCCATGACTGAATGGCTCAAACTACCGCTTGAGATAACCCTCGTGAACCCATCTAATAAGTACTCCATGCTCTTTGAGGGCTTATTCAAGGTGATAAACCCTCAGATGAGGGATAATCTGAGGGAGGAGGAGATCAGATTACTCACAGAGTTGGGGCTCATATCACAGGGTAACTTAACGGAAAGGGGAAAGAGAGTATGGGAGATGATCAACTTCTACGAGTTCGGTCCTCCTTATGGCTTCAAGAGGATCCTCAAGGAGGATAGTGAGTTCAGGTACTTAGAGGATATAGGCCACTGCGACTTAGTAGAGAGGTTCCAGCCTGGCTGCATAGATTATGGGAATGACTCCATAGTCCTCGATTTCAGGAGGAAGGGTAGGATAATAACTGGAGTTATCGAGGGGCCCTTCAATTACGGGACTATCTACTCCTTCGACGCTCTAGCCTTCATGCTAGAGGAGTACGAGAGGATAAAGACGGAATGGGGGGAGAGGCCCGATATATTAGATGATTACTACAGGGGTAGGATCGGATCTGAGGTAGTTTGCGTGGTCGATCCACCCATAGATGGATTCGGTCTCAGGACTAAAGTGTCAAATAGGGTCTATTGGAAGCTCAGTTCCTCTAAGGTGAGGCCCGTGAACGTAGGGAAGAGCACTATATTGCTCAGGGAGAGCTGGTCCCTCCCCGTGATAGCACAAACGGGGGGAGTTTACAGGGATTATACATACGGTATATCGATGGAACTGGATCCAAAGGAGGATTTAGCTTGGCTCAGGATAGGATTGGCCACTCTCTTGCTCGTCTTGAGGCTCTCCCTCGGTATACACGTAGATTCCCTCTATTACGAGGTAGCTAGCTTAGGTGAGAAGAAAGTCATGATGCTCCATGAACCGGAATCTGCTGGTTTGATAGAGAGGTTGGACTGGCTCAAGGTCGCTAGGGAGATCGATCTCTTCAAGCCCGATGACCTCTCAGAGATAATGATGATGCTGATAGATGAGGAAGCTCACTATGAGTTCGTGATCGGGGGCCTCAACTGGGAACTAGCGAAGAGATTCGCTAGAAGGGCTGTGGATTACATCTTAGCTAAGCAGATGATCCCCTTCGTCCTAGAAGGGAAGAGTTTCATGATTCCAAGGCCCTCCAGAGCAAATAAAGTTCTCTCTCTAGACTTCATCGGAGTTAAATTATCGGATTCAATATCGATCGGATTCCTAGGGCTCTATGATGGGGAGAGTATCGAGACGCAACTTGTAGTCAAGGAGTTCTTCGACTCTACAGGAGTGGATCTCTCGCCAATCGAGAGGTGTGTGAACGAGGGCTTCATCATGGTCAGCTGGGACTTCGATTCCCTATTGAAGGACCTCTTCTCGATGAATCAGAGGACTCTTTGTTACGTACTTCAGGGCCTGAGGGAGGAGGGAAAGTTCTTCGAGCTCAAACCTCTAGTCGAGGATTTCCTCGACATGAGCCCCGTATCCCTAGAGGAAGTAGCGAGGAGGATCTGGGGGATAAATAGTTCCATAAAGGACGTGATTATGGAAGCTAAAAGGTCCATTGGGGAGATAGAGGAGAAAAAAGGGGCAAACTGGGAGAGATATACGAAGTATCTCAGGGAAAAATCGAAAAATATTATTGAGGAGAGAGCTAAGGCTATCTGCCTAACTTTCCTCGCTTTAAGTCGAGGGACGGAAGTTAATAGACCGGGACCTCCCCATCTATGAGCTTCTCAACGAACCGATCTATCCTAGATATCCCCCTCAGTAGCACCTCCTCCACTTGCTTCCTTATGTCCTCGAAGTTTGATTCCGTATGTACTTCGGCGGCTATTAAAGTTGGCTCATTTATGGGCCAACCTATCCTACTGAGGAGCCACACATAAGCCTCCTTTATCGATGGCACTTCCTCTATTATCTCTTTAGCCATTTCGTATGCGTAAGCGTTGTATATCTTCCCCACATGACTCACCGGATTCTTCCCAGCTGCGGCTTCTGAGCTCCTAGGCCTCATCAGGGATATCACTCCATTCACCCCATTCCCTCTTCCAACTTGACCGGAGTCGCCTCCTTCTGCTGAGGTACCTAAGACGGTCAGGTAAACCCCTCCAACCCCTCTACCCCTGACGTCCAGCGTGTTCAAGTGGACCTCTATGGAATCGAAGGCATTGCCATACCTCTCCTTTAGGAAGGAATTTATCCTCTCTAAGACCTCCTCCTTCCTCTTGAAATACTCGTCTTCGCTCGATATGAACCTATCTATGAATGCTAAAGCCATTGTGAGGTCCAATTTATTATCGTATCTACTCCCCATCACCTTAACGTCCTCTCCCGTCTCCTCGAAATCCCTCTTAAAATCCCTAGAATTCAGAAATCTTTCTACATCTAAAACGACCCTCTCAGTCCTGGAAAGAGGAGCATAACCCACGGCTGCTGATGTATCATTAGCCCCCATTATCTTGCCCCCTCTCCTGAATATATCCGTCAGCTCAGCGCTTCCCTGCTTCATCTCCACTTGATACCTCACATGACGCTCCGGATCCACGAACCTCAGGTTCTCCCTTATCCAAGACTTTGCTGCTCTCTTCACTACCTCCTCAAGATCTATAGATTCCCCTTCGAATGAAGTAGTTGCTCTATCCCCGAAAACGATCAGCATGGGCTCTATTACCCTTCCTCCCCCGAAGGCTGGCTCCGTGACCCCAGCTGCTAGCAGAGATTTATCCGCATTGTAGTGAAGTAGACCTCCAAACCTCCTCAGGTACTCCCTATTCAGCTCTAGGGAAACTCTCTCCATTATCCCGTCCGCTATAGTATCCGGATGACCGATACCCTTTCTCTCAACTATCTCTATGGGTTGTTCGTCGACGGGAGGCCTGCGAGAGAGGGAAACCTTCAACGAGGTCATATGACATCAGACGGAAATCGATCATATGAAATAAATAAACATTCCACTTAACCGATACCTCGAAGGTGGAACTAGTTGATCCTAATAGTGACCACCACTGGGAGATGCAACTTGAAATGTTTGTACTGCGGTGGCAGCTTCGATCCGAAGCTCGTACCTTGGTCAGAGGAATGTAAATTGGAGGATCTCGTGGATTTGATAGTGAGGACTGGATGCGATGTGGTCTTCTACGGGGGAGAGCCTCTCCTCAACTCCAAACTAATAATGGATGTGATCGACTCATTGAAGTCAAGGGAGTGGGGAGGAAGGTTCATAATACAGACGAACGCTACCCTATTTGAGGATCTGCCTCTAAGCTATTGGCTATCCTTCGACTCCATACTCCTCTCGGTAGATGGGAGGCCTGAAGTGAATGATGAAGGTAGAGGGAGGGGAAATTATGAAAAAGTCATAAAAGTAGCGAAAATTTTGAGAAAATATGGATTCTCTGGAGATTTAATAGCTAGAATGACCGCTTGGGAGAGGACAGATATATATGAGGAAGTGGCTCATCTCCTGAGCTTGGGGCTATTCGACCACATACACTGGCAGCTCAACGTCATCTGGTCTGAGAGATGGAATTTCAGGGAGTGGACAGAACGCTCATATCTACCTGGGCTTAGGAAATTAGCCTCCTTATGGTTGGAGGAGATGAGGAAAGGGAGGGTTTTGGGGATAGCCCCCTTCTTAGGTATAATGAGGGCCGAGCTATTCGGGGATCTGCCTTCCCCTCCCTGCGGGGCCGGTAGCGAGAGCTTCACCTTACTGCCTAACGGTAAGATCTTAGCTTGCCCTATAGCTGTTGACTCCAGTTGGGCGGTCGTCGGGGAGCTCGGTAGTGGTATCAGAAAAGTTGGGATAGGAGAGCCCTGCAAGAGCTGCGATTACTTCAAATACTGCGGAGGTAGGTGCCTTTACGCTTACATGGAACGTCTATGGGGAGAGGAGGGGTTCAGGGAGGTCTGTGATGTGACTAAGGAGACAATAAAGATAGTTTTAGAGAACGGAGGGGAGATAAGATCTCTGATCAGGGAGGGAGTGATATCCGCTGAGGACCTTTATTATCCCCGCTATAATAACACGATGGAGGTAATCCCTTAGGTGATCGAGTTGAATTGGGAGGATCTGCTCATAGAAGCTATGAAGAGCAAGACGAGGATCAGGATCCTAAAATACATCATGAAGGTGGGAGGAGCTAACATAAGCAGGATATCGAGAGAGTTGGGAATTTCTTACACGAGCGCTGAGAGGAACTTAGAGGCTTTGAGCAGAGCTGGTATACTGGAGGAAGTGAGACTGGGGAGGGTGAGGGTGTACAAGATAGGGGAAGGAGAGAACATTATTAAGTTAATAAAGTGCTTAACTGGAGTGATTGATTAAAATTAATTCCAGGGGGATTTCTTCGGTCCTTTCCTCACGTAAGTCCTATAGTCCCTGTAGTACTTCCCGTGAGACCCCTGTCCTCTCCTATTCAGATCCTTCCTCACGACTACCTTCCTATTATTAGCTCTCTCAACGAAACCGTTTCTATCGGAATCTCTCACCGCTAGATAACTCGCGAAGATCACGATGAATGCACCTATCCCCGCGCTCATCCAGAGGTTATCCAGCCCTATCCAGGATAGGGAAGCCGAAGCTACCTCCGGCATCTTGACAGTTATCCTCTTGCTCACCCAGTTCGACCAAGCACCCTTATCATCCTTAACCCTGAAGCTCACGGTATAATTCCCGCTCTTTGAGTATGTATAGTTTAGATAGTCGTGAGGTATGGAGTTCCCCTTGAGCTCTCCACTGAATATCTTCCCATCTCCCATATTCCACTCGTAAGCCACCACGTTACCATCAGGATCTACGCCCATCCCCTGGAATAAGAACGTAACATTATCGAGTGTCTTTATAGATATGATGGAGGCCTGAGGCGGCCTATTGCCCTTTACAGAGACGCTGACAGTGTAATAGGAAGATTCAAGTCCCTTTGAATCGATAGCCTTCACCTTTACAGTATAAGCGCCCTCCTTTGAGTAAGCATACTTGATCTCAGCATCCCCCTTCCTCACAGTACCATCACCGAAATCCCAAGCGTATGTTATCGGATCGCCGTCAGGATCGTAGGCGGATGCCCTGAATGATATAGTAGCCCCGGGGTTCGGATCCTGTGGACTGAACGTCACTGAAGTTATGACAGGCGCTCTATTCGGGGGCTTCGTCTCAGTCATCTTAGACTTAATGTATATCTTGACGGATGTCTCATTCGAGATAGCCCCCTTGTCATCAGCGACCTTCACAGTAACGATGTAAGTGCCCTCCCTCGAGTAAGCGTGAGTGACCTTAGTTAGGTTAGCCCCCTGCTGCTTATTACCGTCACCGAAATCCCAATAAAAGGTAGTTACGCGGCCATCGGGATCTGAAGCTTCTGCCACGAACGTAACCTTTTCATTAGGTTGCGCTGGATTTGGATAAACATCCTTAAGCTCCACTACGGGCGGATAATTTGGTTTCTTGACAGTTATTGTAACAGAATAGATGTTTGATTCCTTCAACCACGTATTCTTCACGCTTACCTTAACTGTATACTGCCTGTAATCCTTATAGGTATGGGATACATCCACACCATAATAAGCTATTATAGAAGCCCCCTTTTGCGTCTCATTTATCTTATAACCGCCAGTTTCTTTGAGAGTCTGCCCATCACCGAAATCCCAAATCCACTCCTTTGGCATGTTATCCTCAGTCGCGGTTTTATTGAAGGCTGCCACAGCGGTGAAGTAGACAGTAGTCCCCCTCACCGTATATGATACGCTGATTATCTTAGGTGGAGGGAGCGAAGATGCTACTGCTTCACATCCGGTATCTGCCGAAGCATTCATCGCCATGAGCAGAATTAACGCTAAGCCTGTGGAAACTAACATCTTCGTTGCTCTCATCGAAAGATAACTCCGGGATCACCTAAATAAACGTTACATGCTCTAATTCTTAACTTACTAATGCAACCGTTTCATATGCCATGATTATCTGAGAATTCAGCAAATAGATAAAAAATTGAGGATAGATATGTTCATTGGATATTTTTATATCTAAAAAATGAAAACTTATTTTTCCTTAACGTATCTTCATGTAATTTTCTTAACATTTCAAGATAAGATGATATATAAAAATGAATTTATAGATCTATGTCAGTTGAAGTAGCCGCTATCCGATCTGAGCGATCATATTATCAACTATTTTGCCGAATGCCTTAGCCACAGGGCTCTCGGGATCCTCTATCACTATGGGCTTACCCTCATCAGTTAGCTCAACCACTTTGGGGTCTATTGGGATCTCACCGAGGAAGGGGACTCCCTCCTCCTCCGCGAGCTTCCTGCCGCCGCCTTCCCCGAATATCTTGATCTTCTCACTCCTGCATATGAAGTAGCTCATGTTCTCGATTAGACCGAGGACCTTTATGTTCATTGCCTTAGCCATCCTTATCGCCCTCCTGACATCCATCAGGGCGATCTTCTGAGGAGTGGTCACTATAACGATACCATCCAGAGGGATGAGCTGCATCACGCTCAATGGTTCATCTCCTGTTCCAGGCGGGAGATCTACGACCAGAAAATCTAGGTCCCCCCATTTCGTACCTTCCACTAATTCCTGTATCGCTTTGGCCTTGAGAGGTCCTCTCCATATGACAGCGTCTTCATCTTCTATCATGAAGCCCAATGAGATCGCCTTTATCCCTAAGGGGCCTTCGATAGGGATTAATTTATCCCCCTCGACATACACCCGGGAGCCCAGTAGGCCTAAGGCCCTAGGGACATTGGGCCCCGTGAGATCAGTATCCAATATGCCGACGGAATGACCCCTCCTAGCAAGCTCAGCAGCTATGTTCACGGAGACAGTAGTCTTACCGACTCCCCCCTTTCCGCTAATCACAGCTATCTTTCTCTTGACATATTTCAGATTCTCTAACTCTTTATGTTGTGGTTTCGAGCCCTCACTCTTCATCGAAGTCACCAACTCAGCGACCCATATCACCGAAAAAACTTTTTGGAGATTTAGCGTGAGTAAAACCTACCTAACACATAAGGAAGGGCTATCCTCCCCTTGACTCTCAGCCCTATCGATATCAGTTGACCGTGCTTGAGGGGACAATCCGTCACCCTCTTCCAACTAGCCCCCTCTTGAATCCAGACTCCTCCGGGCGCCCCCATATCGCTTATCCAGAACTCCCCACCTACTCTGGATATCTCCACCCACCCGAGAGGGGGGCCTGGGGGTAAGAGCCTCCTGTTCCCTATCTCCTGGAGGCAGACATCAGCATTTCCAGTTCCTCCCTGTCTCTTTATCCTCCCTATCGTTACCTTTGAGGTCAAATTTATTACCTTACCTTGGATGACGAGCCTCGGCCCCTCCCCTTTGGGTAGCCTCCTCCCCATTAGGGCTAAGGACATCTCACTGGCGCTCCCGAATCTCCCCCATGGCTCCGGATCTAGGGACCTCTCCAAGACGTGCTTGAGGTTATCGGAAATATTGCTTGGGATCTTTATGGATGAGGGATCCTCGGGAGGATCTTTGCCTGTTAACATGAAGAGGAGGAGCGCTCCAATTGAATATATATCGGATTCCGGGGAAACCTCCCCCTTGAGGAATTCAGGGGCGCTCCATCCCAACGTAGCGGCTAGAGACTTGCTCCCGAACTTCCTAGCGACCCCCATATCTATTAGGACAGGATGCAATGGCTTCGGGAGTATTATGTTATCCGGTTTGATATCGCCGTGAGCGATCCCCAATGAATGTATTCTTTCAAGAGCTGAGAGACATCCTAAAGCTACTCTAATAGCATCTCCCTGCGTTGCAATTCTCCCTGAGAATGCTTCCCTCAGTGTTGGGCCTGGAACGTATTCCTCAACTAGAGCTGGAGCATTGGGGATCCACTCTATGAATCTGACTATGTTTTCGTGAGGCGTTGGCCTTGAGACCTCCTCGAGTATCTCAGCCTCCTCAACTAGGAGGTACCTCGATAGTTCATCGTCCCTAGGGAGCTTCAATACCACGAGCTCCTTATCCCTCCTCGCTAGGAAAACTTTGGAGAATCCCCCTTCTCTCAACATCCTTACCAGTGTGTACTTATCGATCCTCCCCAATCCTCTGCTCATATCTCAGGCACACCCAGGTCCTCCGATTCATATGAGAACCTGAGTCTAGCGACTTCAGCGACATCTATGACTGCTCCATTGACGAGCTTAACGAATTCCCTTCCTATCCTATTCCCGTTAACCCAAGTCCCATTTAAACTCCCCAGATCCCTTATGAAGTACCCCTCCTTCGTCCCCTTGATCTCGAAGTGCCTCCTCGATATGTAATCTAGATCATCGTCGGGGACATAGCCCACGAAATCCCTCCTACCGAAAGCTCTGACACCGAGCTCAAGATCTATTGTCAATCCATTTGGCCCCAGCAATCTAGCTCTCTTCCCCTCAGCTCTTACTCGAATACCTTCGTATATCTCTTCCCTCCTGGGGGCTTCTACTGGCTTTCCTCTGGTTACCCCAAATGGCCTCTCTGGGATTTCCTCCAACCTCGAGACCTCCTCAGGCCCTCCCTCATACTCATGCGGAGCTTCCTCCTCAGTCTCTATAACTTCTATCTCAGCTCTTATGAGTCTAGTCAGGGAGAGCATGAGTATTAGCGAACCTACTATTCCCAATGCTGATCCTACGATCGCACTAGTGTCATAACTAATTATAACTGCGAAGGGGGATGGTATTATCGTCACAGATCCTATCATCATGGATCTCGATCCTAATAGTGAGCTGAGCTTGATGAATGAGTATGCCATCAAGATGAGGAGAATTATGAAAAATAACGCCGCTAAGAGTAGGGGTGGTCTTGACATCAGCCCTTCTATTCCAACGGGTCCTTCTACCCCATAGAAAATTGAGATCGAAGTGAAGATCACGAGAGCGGGTGTTAAGTATTTGAAGAGCTTCCTCAACTTGCAGAAGACTCCCCCTAATGATCCGCATATGCTACTGAGTCCTATAGTGAAGATAGCTAGCGATACTATGCAGAGGAGAGCTGAAGCTATTAGGACTGGAATAGAATACTCACTCGGCACTATTTGGGGAAAGTAAGCTAAAGCTAGGGAGATTCCCGAGAGAAGCATTGGTATCGTTGAGAGCCTGAGCTTCCTCAGACCATGAGCGAGCTCACTCATATCAGTCCCACACATGGGAAAGAGTTAAGTTAAATAAAATACCCTTGAACCAGGGGAGAAGCTTGAGGCTGGACGTCGCTCTCATACATCCTCCGAGCGTCTACGACTTCAGGAAGAGCCCATCTTACGCTAGTATGATCAGTGAGGTAATTCCTTCCATGTATGTCTTCGATATGATGCCATATGGATTCCTGACGCTAGCCACATACCTCGAGAGGAACGGCCTCAATGTCGCTACATTCAACTTAGCCGCTAAGATGTTGAAGGACCGCTCCTTCGATGTCGAGAAGTACATCAAGAAAATAGAGGCTGATATCTTCGGAATAGACTTTCATTGGGCTGTCCATGCTCAAGGAGCGATGGAGATAGCTAGAATCATTAAGGAGATTCATCCGGAGAGTAAGGTAGTACTGGGAGGCCTCTCATCCACTTACTTCAGGTATGAGGTGATAAGGTACCCCTTCATCGATGCTATATTAACGGGAGATAGCGCGGAGCTCCCACTCCTCAGATACGTAGAGGAGGGACCTGAGAAGGCGCCTAATATCATCTGGAAGGATGGAGGAAGGATAAGGGAGAACCCATTGAGATGGATCCCTGAATCCTTAGATGACTTCGAGATAGACC
>JAVCBY010000005.1:0-11836 GCA_037917625.1 Thermoproteota archaeon
TTAGGGAAGAAGTTGATAGATATGCCTACTCTTATGACTCCTCTGGGGTTGAATATGTTCCAGATGCTATTATAAGGCCAAAGAAACTTGAGGAAGTCTCTATAGTGTTGGAGGTCGCTGATAAATACGGCGTGCCTGTGACTCCCAGGGGCTCCGGCACTTCGCTCGTAGGAGGACCGCTAGCAGTTAAAGGGGGTTTCATCTTGGATATGCAGGGGATGAATGGAGTCATAGAGAAAGATGATAGCTTGGGCATTATCAGAGTGGAAGCGGGAATTAAACTCAGGGACATCAATAGATTGATAAACGGGATGTTTTTGCCGATAAATCCTGATGGCATTGGGTTCTCGACGATAGGCGGGATGATAGCTGAGGATGCCGCATCTCCCCTCTCAGTGAGATATGGGACTATGAGAGATCACGTCAGGGGTTTAGAGGTCGTGATACCTGGGGGACAAATTATATCGTTAGAGCAGCCCGGACCCCCGAGCAGGAGGAATGCTATGGATTTGATAATCGGGTCTGAGGGGACTCTGGGGGTCATAACTTCAGCCTTAATAGAACTCAGTTACAGGCCCGAGGCCAGAATCTCATATTCCATAGAACTTAATGACGTCTCGGATTCCCTCGCTATATATGATGCCATTAGGAGAGCGGGTATCGATATCTACGGGTTTGAGGTCTATCATAACTATAAGGAGCTCATTGAAGAGAGGGAGTTCGCCGGAGTTGAGGCCATAGGCTTCTTGGAGATAGCTGGAGCTAGTGAATGCGTTGAGAGGTGGAAAGGAAAAGTCGAGAGTATACTCGCTGAGACAGCTTTGGAGTACAGTGAGGCGGAAGCTGAGGAAGTAGAGGGCATCTGGGTGAGGAGGGAGAAGATATATGAGCTCTGTAAGAGGAGAAAGGTCTCCATGCGGGTGGTTAGTATGCTATCATATCAACATTTAGTGAGGGATATCGTCCAAGAGATAGATAGGACGAGCTCTAGGATGAAGATACCATCTATCACAGTGATAGATCCGCCTTTGGGATGGGTAACCGCGATATTCCTCTACAACTCAAGGGATCCGAAGGAAGTTGAGAGGACTGAGAGAGCTGCATCCAATCTAATAGAGAATGCGACTTCCCTCGGTGCATCCCTGGGATTCGGAACAGGCGTGGGCATCTACAAATTGGATGAGAATTATGATGAGGGTTACCTAAGCATAATGAAAGCCATAAAGGAGGTCCTGGATCCCCATGGAATAATGAACCCTGAGAAGTTGATATGAGGTGATCCCTTGGGGATAGAATTCGAAGAAGAGCTTTCTTCGGACCTCTCTAGGTGCATAGGTTGTGGTGGGTGCAATATACCCTGCCCGCTCTTCAACGTGGACCAGATCGAGAGCTCAGGCATGAGATCAAGGATTAAGATCTTATCAATGCTCTCTAAGGGAAAAGTAGAACTGACAGAGGGTATCCTTAGGCATGTGTTCGCTTGTGCTAACTGTGGAGTCTGTAATGATTATTGTCCAGTGGGATTACGCCCCTTCGACTTACTCGTTAGGGCTAGGGGGTCTTTCATCGACATGGGCTACGTCCCCTTGGTAACTGTGGATATAAGGAACTCTTTCAGGAGAGTGGGAACTCCTATAGGGGATGAGCTCATTAAGGGCAGCTGGCTACCACCCGATTTCCAGCCCAAGAGTAACTCTGAGATCCTATTCTTCGCTGGATGTTGGATGCATAAGGCCATAGAGGTTGCCTTGGATACGATGAAACTCCTCAGAAAGATTTCCGAGGACGTCACGACTATGGGCCCAACTGAACCTTGTTCAGGCGCTCTTCTATATATACTAGGGGAGAAGGACCTCGCTGATGACTCGAAGAGGAATTTAGAGGGTCTACTCTCAGAGCTCAACCCTAAGCGTGTTGTCTCCGGATGTTCACTCACGGCTAGGATTTACTCAGATATCGATTTCATAAATCTATCCTCTTACATCCTCGATGCTATACGCTCCGAAAAGATAAAGTTCGGTAAGATGAAGGGAAAGGATATTATACTACCGATACCATCATGCGGGAGAGATAACTCACTCTTGGAGATTTTGAAGAATCTCAATGGTATGAAGATCCTCGAGGCTCCAGAATGGCTCTGTTGTGATTGCGGTTTCACCCTGATCTATAGGACCGATAGGAATCTCTTCTCCAGGTGGGTCCAGAGGGTGCTATCGCTGGCAGAGGAACTAAGGGCGAATCACATAGTAATAGAAGATGTCGGATGTTATGCGATGATAACAGAGACTATGCAAACAAAAGGAAGGCTTAAAGGGATAAAAATTTCACATATATCCGGATTTATAATGGAGCTTTTGAAATAGTTTCACTGAGAGCGAACGCCTCATCCTTAATGCGCCTCAGGGACGATGAATTGCCTACAGAGGCATAAACGAATCCTGAAACCTCCGCTTCCTCCTCATCTATTATCAACCTTCCGTCTAGGAACAGTACAGGGTCCTTACCAGCCAACTCCCTCATTCTCCTGAGATTCATCCCCTTGAACTCGCTATGATCACTCACTATCACTATCGCATCAGCTTCCTTCACGGCTTCCTCGAGTTTATCATAAAACTCCGCCCCGAAAGATTCCCTCACGATAGGATCGTGGACTTTCACTCTATAACCTCTCCTCATCAACTCATCTATTAGGTATTTAGCGGGGGATTCTCTTGTATCAGCCACATCCCCTTTATAGGTCACGCCGAGAACGCAGACGATCCCGCTCCCTGAGTTCTTCCATCTGAGGAAGTCATCTATTAGATTTGCATAATGAATGGGCATCGATTCATTTAACTCCCTAGCTACGTTCATTAACTCGGGTGAATATCCATTCTCCCTCGAAACCCAAGACAAGAACAGAGGATCCTTCGTGAGACAGCTCCCACCGACTCCTATACCGGGTAAAAGCATGTTCACTCTAGGATGCTTATTGACGAGCTCCCTGACCTTCCTGACATCGCTGCCAAGAGCCTCGCAAATTCTCGCTACTTCGTTAGCGAAAGCTATGTTCACATCCCTATAAGCGTTCTCGACGAGTTTAGCTATCTCCGCGGTGAGAGGATCTGTCATCTCTATTTCACCTTTAACGAAACATTCATATAATATTTTTGATAGTTCTGCGGATGTGGGATCCTTCGCACCGATCACTCTGTAATTGAATATCAATTCATCTATTAATTTCCCGGGCATCGCTCTCTCGGGGCAGTAGGATACGAAAACGTCCTTCCCGGGCCTAAGGCCAGCTCTGCTTATCTCGCTGAGCAGGATATCGAAGGTCTTGGGAGGTAGAGTGCTCTCAACTACTATTAGTCCTCCCTTATTTATCGTAGATGATGCAAGCCTTATAGCGTCTATCAGCATCCCTAGCTCCATAGTCCCATTGACCTTGGGTGTGGGGACCGCTACTATTATTACATCGGATCCCCTCAGCCTCCTCCTGTCATCAGATGGGAAGTATCTAGACCCTAAGTTTTTTATCAAGAGATCTCTAACTTTTTTCTCATTTCTTAGCCTAGTTATTCCGTTTGATAGTTCCTCAATGAGTTTAGAGTCCACATCATAACCTATGACACTGAACCCTGAATCCGCCAATAGGAGCGAGAGGGGGAGGCCTATATATCCCTGGCCTATCACCGATATACGGGCCTCCCTACTGAATATCTTATCCTTGAGCTCACAGGGATTCATTTAAGGTCCTAAATACGAGCCATCGACTCCCTCAAAAATGGTGCTATTGAAACAGATGAAATCAATGAAATCGTTTTCTAACGATATTTTAGGGAGTATTAATCCATTATACGAGAGTCCCTTGCCTCTCTCTGACCTTCAGTCTCGTTATATAGCCAGCTATTCTATTCCTGTACACCTTAGATTTTATCTCAGCTATCTGAGATAGGATCATCTTATTATGCTCAAAGTCCTCAGTCCATAGGTCAGGGTACTGTTTAACGAGCTTGTATGCCACTCTCTTTATCGCCCTCTCTCTTACCGTCCCCATACCGATCCTCGGGTTGGAGCATCAGTCATTATTAAGCGTTACCGATGAGGGGGCGAAGAGATTATATTTAGCGACAAGTGACGTATTAATACCGCCCGCCACCAAATGACCCCGGAGGTAGAGAGGAAAGCGTGGGCTGATCCGTGACCTCTGGGGACTAGTTGGCGGGCGGACATTGAGTTAAAGGGGAGGATTAGCTTTATGGAGGTTAAGAAGGAAGCTACGCACCCTAAATATATTGCTAAGCTTGAAGTATCGGTAAATGGTGTTGTGGAGACTAGCGATGTCATAGGAGCGATATTCGGGCAGTTAGAGGGTCTTTTAGGCCCTGAATTGGAGCTTAAAGACCTTCAAAGGACTGGAAAAATCGGTAGGATAAATATAAGGCTGAGGAGAGAGGGTGAGGGTTCAAAGGGAATAGTTGAGCTCTATTCGGGGCTAGATAAGGTAAGAACTGCCCTACTAGTCGCAGCTATGGAGACGATTGACAAAGTCGGTCCGTACCAGGCGAGCTTCAAGCTCATAAAGATAGTGGATGAGAGGGAGGAGAGGAGGAATGATATAGCAAGAAGAGCTGCCGAAATACTGAGGAATTGGTCAATAGAGAAGGAAGATAGCTTCAGAAGGCTCATAGAATTTGTAGAGAAGGAGAGCGCTAAGTCCAACTTCATACTCTACGGAGAGGAGCAGTTACCGGCTGGCAGAGGGGTAGAGGAGGCATCGGAGATAATAGTAGTAGAGGGAAGAGCCGATGTCATGAACTTACTTAAGTATGGCTTTGATAACGTGATAGCCATGGGAGGGGCTTTAGAGAGAGTTCCTAAATCTTTAGAGAAATTAATAGAAGAGAAAGAAGCCATAGCTTTCGTAGATGGAGATAGAGGTGGTGAAATGGTCCTAAGGACTCTTTTAGAGCAAACAGATATAGATTATGTAGCTAGAGCGCCTGAGGGAAAGGTAGTGGAGGAATTGACGGCTAAGGAGATAAGAAAAGCTCTCTCATCTGCTGTACCAGCAGAAGAAGTGAGAAGGGAGCTCGAGATATCTCCTCCTAAAGCGAAGCTCTTTGCTGGACATGAGGCACGTGGAACGGGGCCTGCTAGAGAGGTAAATGAGAGGATAATCAGAGTCCCAGAGATGTTCAGGGGATTTTACGAGAGAGTCATGAATACTGATAAAGTTCTCCTCCTAGATGAAGATCTCAGAATCCTCAAGGAGACATCGGTCGCGGAGCTCCTGAATGAGTTGAACGAGATGAAGGGTGTGAGATACATAATATATGACAGGATAGTCACCCAGAGGATAGTTGATAAGGCTTACGAGATCGGTGTTAAGGCGATAGTTGGGAACGTCGCTAGGGATATCGTGAGGAAGGGCGCTGGTCTCGCGATTTACACGATACAGTGATAGGTGGATGAAGTGAGGATATTGGAGGAGGACCTCAAGAGAGGTCTCATTAAGCTCAGAGTAGATAGCTTGAACGATATCTATTGGTTGGCCTCTATAATTGAGAGGGGAGACCTCATTACGATGAAAACACTCAGGAGAGTGAAGCAGGAGGGGATAAGAGCTGATAGCGGTGAGAGAATTCCCATGATACTGACTATAGAGGTCGATAAAGTGAAGTTAGATCCATATTCATCGAGATTGAGGATATCCGGAGTTGTAAGGGCTGGTCCGGATAAATTCGGAATCCAGGGGCAACATCATACCTTTTCCATTGATGAGGGATCTTCTCTTACGATAATAAAGAAGGAATGGAGGAAAACTCACTTAGAGATGCTGAAGAGAGCTGAGAGCATGTCTGAGAAGGGAGAGATCCTTTTAGTAGCTATGGACGATGAAGGTGCTACTATAGCGAAGGCAGGCTCCATGAGGGTCGAGGAGATCACTTACATAAGATCTAGGTTACCATCTAAGATGGATACGAGAGGAAGGGAGGGGGAGGAGAGGAGGTACTTCTCAGAAATTCTAGATACCTTAAGGGAGCTTCACTCCAAGATAAATCCCAGAGCGATAGTGATAGGAGGACCCGGCTTCTTCAAAAGTAAGTTCCTTTCCTACGCGAGGGCCAAGGACCCGGAGATAGGGGAGAAGATGAGAGAGGGGGATGCTGGTAATGCTACACTCTCAGGGGTGTTGGAGATGATAAGGAGAGGGGAAGCGGATAAGGTGCTGAGGGAGCTAGATCTCGCCAAAGATATGGCTGCTGTTGATGAGATATTCGAGCTCCTATCGAAAAATTCCGATTTAGTAACTTACGGAGTTGAGGATGTAATGGAGGCAGTGAATCAAGGCGCTGCTGAGATAGTCCTCATCTCATCCTCAGTATTCTTCAACCCGGATATGAGAGATGAGGTATTCTCATTGATCGAGGGATGCGAGAGGACGAGAGCTGAATTCAGGATAATTGACTCGACAAGTGAACCGGGAGAGAAGTTAGATGCCATAGGTGGGATAGCAGCTAAGCTCAGGTACCGCATCTGACAGTAATATCTTTCGTACTCATAGCAGTGATAATTCTCCCTATTCGAGCTTCATCGAGCGGACCCCTGACTAAGAGCATAACGAATTAAGAATATAGGAGAGTGTTAGATATCAGAGTTCCCCGCTTAACCTCTCATCAAACCATCTCTTGACACTCTTCAGCTTGAGGATTGCCTCCTCCACGGCTTCAGTGGGTAGAAGCTTATAACATATGTACAACCCAGTCTTCCCCACGACCCTCCTCTTGGTCAGGATGGTTATCCTTTCCTTAACGACTCCCTCGTCGATACCCAATATCCTCGCTGCAGCACCCTCATAACCAATGACGGGGAATATTAGATGACCAGTTTCCACTGGGAAAATAAGTTTCAGCTCTTTATTCACTCCTGGCTTTCTAATACCTCTTTCCATCTCCTCCAAGCTCACTTTACCACCGAAATCGTAGAATTCCCTCTCGCTCCTTCTGATGGATCCCAGAGGGATAGAGACGACGAGCTCCTCATCGAAGTGTATATGATATTTCGGTATACTTCTGGGGGATGCTTGAACTATCTCCCTGTAATACGGATTACCCAATTCATTGGAGAGAATATCCTCTATGAAGGATAGAGGGAGGGAATAATCCAATATTATTACATCGAGATCGCTCTCCTCCCTCACATCACCCCTCGCGACACTCCCATAAATGAACCCAGTGATGCCAATTTTCCTCAGAGTCCTCAGGACATGAGCCCCTCTGTCCCTCTTCTTCCTGAGCAACTCCCATCTACCTTCATCGTAGACTTCCTCGCCCTCAGGCTTTATATTGAGTGATTCGTACACCTGATGCAGATGATGGATTCCCCTAAAAATATGATATGCTCGAGGTGCGGATCCCCTGACGCGGTTTTGATCAGAAGGTACTCGGGGGAGATTTTGTGTGAGAAATGCTTAAAGGACTCTCTATTAAACCGTATGAAACGTACTATCAGCAAATATCGTTTATTATCGAGGGAAGATGAAATACTATTCTTAAGGACGAAATTGCCTTATACCGAGGCTCTCTTCGATCTCTTCATGGAGATGGAGTCTAAATTCCCCGTTAAAATAAGTTCGATAGACCTGGATTTTAAGTCTAGGGATGAGATAATTGAGTTGCTCCGGGAAGTATCAACTAATCTCATTTCCTCTAAGGAAAAAGTGGTCCTTCCATTGATCCTTGACGATGCTGTTTCCTTACTCTTGAGGTCAATATTCACTGGCTCCCCAGATTTCCTAATAATATCAGGTAGACTTCACCTCCTCTTAAATGAGCTAAGCAATTTCGTTGCCCCTTTCATCGAGATACCAATTGAGGAGTTATCAGTCCTCCGCAGGTGCCCCAGATATGAGGTCAGAGATCCTTATATGAGGATGGTGGAGGAGCTCGAGGAGGAGAGTCCGGGGATCAGATTCAATATTTTAAGGTTCTTGGAGAGAGCAGATTTTTTAAGAGCGATGGGGCTCGGTAATCGGAAGTGATAAGGTGATAACATGTCTGAGAGAGAGGCATACGAAGTTGTGCCTAAGGGAGAGGATTTCTCTAGATGGTTCGATGAGGTGATCTTCAAGTCGGAGATACTCGATGAGAGATATCCCGTGAAGGGGATGTACGTCTGGCTCCCCTACGGGTATGAACTTATGGAAAACATAATGAGCATAATGGAAAGACTTTTAAGACAAACTGGGCATAAGAGAGTTTACTTCCCTTCAATAGTCCCTGAAAGCGTCCTTAGTAGGGAGTTCAGATTCATAAAGGGATTCCAGGATTCCGTGTTCTGGGTAACTAAGCTCGGAAGACAAGACGCTCCCGAGAAGCTCGCCCTCAGGCCCACTAGTGAGGCTATAATGTATGAGGTCCTCTCTAGATGGATAAGTAGCTATAGGGATCTCCCGATAAGGATCTATCAGATAGCCCCCATATACAGGTATGAGACGAAGGCCACGAGACCTATGTTGAGAGTTAGGGAAGTTGCTTTCTTCAAGGAAGGTCACACATTCCACACGACATACGAGGAAGCCGTCGAACAAGTTAACCTAGAGGTCTGGATATACAAGAGCTTCTACGATGAGCTCCTCATCCCTTACATAGTGGTCAAGACGATGCCATGGGACACCTTCCCGGGGGCTCTTTACAATTATGATATAGTTACGATAATGCCAGATGGAAAGGCTCTGGAGTTAGGGAGCGCGATAAACTTCGGTGATCTATTCGCTAAGACATACGATCTGACTTACATGGATGAGGATGGAAAGAGGAAGAATGTTAACACCACATCCTTCGGGATATCGGAGAGATCCCTAGCTGCCGTCATCGCGATACATGGAGATGATAGAGGCCTGAGGCTCCCTCCGAAGATAGCGCCGATACAGATAGTCATAGTCCCTATTCCGACGAAGGATCATGAGGAGAGGATACTGAATTACTCTAGGGAAGTGAAGTCCACGCTCGAGAGGAGCTTCAGGGTCCATCTGGATGAGGGTGAGGAGAGACCGGGCTACAAGTTCTATAAATGGGAGATGAAAGGCATCCCCATCAGGATAGAGATAGGGAGAAATGAACTGGAGAGAAGGGAAGTTACAGTATTCAGGAGAGATAAGATGGAGAGGGAGACTGTACCCTTTGATAAATTAAACGAGAGAGTCTCCGAGATCTTAAAGGATATGGAGAGAGTTCTCTCTGAGCAAGCATGGAGCTACTTTAGGGAAAGGATATTCCACGCTAGGAATATGGAAGAGCTCATTGAGAACGTCAAAACGAAGGTGGTATCGTTCGCATGGTGTGGTAAAGAGGAGTGTGGCCATGAGGTTGAGGAGAAGGGCGGCTACGGTCTCTTAGGATATGAGGAGGATGCTCTGAAGGGCAGAGGGGAGAAGTGTATCATTTGCGGTGATGAGGCCAGGCACAGGTGTTGGATAGGAAGATCTTATTGAGTTCTTTTAAATAAACTCTCCTATTTTATCATAATCACTCCTATTGTCCGGCAGTGGATTACCCCCCAGAGGAAACCTTTTATTCTGGAGGTGGTATGCTGAGCGGGTGATGGTATTGCCAAAAAAGAGAAAGAACAGGGGCAGGAAGTTGGGAGGATCTGGTCATGAGAGAACTGTTCAATGTTCACAATGTGGGAGGGTTATACCGGCTGATAAGGCAGTGAAGGTAACTAGATGGACATCTCCCGTAGGTGGGAGCCTAGGGAAAGATCTGGAGAGGCAAGGGGCCTATATCTCTAGGAGACTTGAGACCAGGTACTACTGCGTGAGCTGTGCAGTCTACTTGGGCATAGTCAGACCGAGGGCGGAGGAGGAGAGGAAGGAGGCCTTGCCAATAAATAGACCTTATACAAAGAAACAGGTATCCAATCTACCGCTCAAGTTCCTCAAGGTCTAATCAGAACCATTCCTCTAACCCACCCTTCTTAATTTCCTGAACCTTTAGAGGGGAGAGAGTCCTCTCTGTAACCTGATCGAACAAGCTCAAGTAATAATCCAAATCCGCGTCGTTTACGTCAAAGAATTCTGCCGGTCTTGCTCTTTCCGTCACACTTCCGGGTCCTTTAACTATTACTATCCTCAGGACCTGGCCCCTATGGACCTCCATCCCCTTCTCAACTTTCAGCCACGTCGAGACCCTGAGGCCCTTCGTCATTCTCTCAAATCTCTCTTCTTCCTTCCCAATAGTCTCAAATATTATTAAATCTTCCCTCTTAACATCTCCTCTTATTATTTTATCTCTGAATTTATTGAATATTTTTTCAATTTCACTCCCCTTCCCTTTGAGGGTAGCCTCAACGACCTCCCTCTGAGCCTCTTTGATTATCTTAGGGTAGTCCCTCCTTATGAACTCGAACCCCTTGGCGATAATCCTCCCATCCTCCAGTAAATGTGCATACTTTTTCTTCGCTAAGTAAATTCCTCTCAATGCTCTATAGCGGAGATCTAGCCTGAGGGGTTATCTTCGAATTTATATCATCGATTACGTCCTCGCACTCCTTCCCGATGAATTGAATACCATCTGTATCTATGTAAATCACGTTTAAACCCTTAGATTCCAGTATCTCCCTGACCTTCTTTATGTAAAGCCTTCCGTAGGCCGATGTCAGCCTGGCTGCAGATGTATTCATGAATGTAGCGCTCTCCCATCCCATATACCCATAGATCGCATTAGTAACTACCTTTATTGCTCTTTGAGCTGCCTCCAGTCTCTTGTACTCAGGATCTTCCGGTTTCAAATTTCTGAGACTTTCCCTAATCTTTGATCTTTCCTCTATCAACTTCCTCACTAACTGGGGGACGAGGCCCTCCTTATCTCTGCATACCTTAGCTCTCACTCCCTCCACGTTCACCTCTTCTACTTCATCGCAGAGGCCCTCCTCAGGATTGACTGTCTCGAAGCTCAAATTATGTAGAGCCATTATAGAGGGATACATGCTAGCGAAATCCAGATAACAGATGTCTTCATAAATCCCTGGAGATCTTATCCAAACGAACCCTCCCTCATATCTCTCCTCAAGCCTTTGAGGCGATGAGAAAGCGATCCAACCTCTTGACCTCGACTCCCTGAGGAGTATCGCCTCCACTATCTCCCCGACAGAGCTCCTGAGTAGCTTGTGAATGGGAATCAGCGACATCTTAGATAAAGCGACCTGATTATCGATTATTTTTGAGTATATTCCAATTATCGTGCTTAATTTCTTCCTCATATAATCTAGAGCATTGTCCCTATTCAACTTCCAAGCTTCGGCCACTCTGAACTTCATCATGACCTCCGGTCTGTCGACCCCGAGCTCATCGGCTAATTCGTACCAAGTCCTCTCGGGGAGTTGGGGGAAATCCCTCCAAGCCACTGAGAAGAGATCGAGATTGGCCCTCCCTCTGATCCTGTTCTCCACTATGATGGTACCCCTGAAGAACTTACCGGTCTCCATAGGTTCGGATCCATCTCTCCCAATCGGGAACCTAAGCCCGAGGTACTTAGAACGGGCCATCATGTGCTTGAATTCATCAGCATCTTGGCCATAACCTATTATTACATCCGGATTCTCCTTATTTATCACTGAGGCAAATTCCCTTATGACGGAGGAATCGTCTAAATCGCTCGCTGATATCACCTCAATAGGACCATCATCCACTGAGTAAGAAATAGCGACTATCGGGCTTTTCCCCTCAATTGGAAATCCATCTTCGCTGTATATCATCCCGGAGAAGAAGAAGAGGTGAACGTGGAGGGAGTGAGAGCTAAGGTATGCAGAGATAAGGAGGGCCTCGTCCCCCAGTTAGTGAGGTACTTGA
>JAVCBY010000046.1:0-11623 GCA_037917625.1 Thermoproteota archaeon
GCGATCCCTTATCATTCTACAGGTCCGTAGAGGATTTTGAGAAGTTGATGTGGCCTCCTAGGAGTGAGTATAGCGTCATAAGGATACCATCCATCCCCTACCCGGATGAGGTCCTCGAGGAGGTCGTGAGGGTATTGGAAGGGGCTAGGAAGGAGGAAGTTAGGTTCAACATGGTGGCTCTTATGGGGCAGCTCGGCCTCATACAGGTGAGCGGGGGTAGGACTATCCCGACTGAGTACGGGAGGAAGTTGCTCAAGTTCTTGAGTGAGATAATGCGGACTGAGGCTAACTCCTGAGGGAATGCATGCTTCACTGGATTAGCTCGAGAGACTCGCATCTAGATTGAACGCATTATGGACTTAAGGAAGGGAACCCTGCTGAGGGGCCTCGCTGACCCCTAGGTGGTGCGAACTCCTAAGCCTTCCTTTTACCTCCGTTCCGGATGATTGAGAGCCCTCTGGAGGAGATGGGAAGGAATTGTAAGGATCTTCACTCACATTTGAGCTTGATCAGAGCTCTTAAAGGTTTAGATTCGGAAACTTTTACGATGAAAGATCTTCGAGAGCAGCCGATGAGCGCATCAGGAGGAAATTGATAAGGATTGCTTCCCCATCCTCATCTCATCCTCTACTCTCAAGTAAACTTTCCCCGTCCGCTCAGCAGCTACAGCATAATAAGCCATGGAGAGAAGCTCTTTCTTCAGCTCTCAGTCCTCAAGGCCTATCAAGAGGAGTTCGCTCCGGAAGCAGCCAGAGGATGAGTGAGAGCTTAATTGGATCTCTCAGCCTAAGGGGTCCCTCGAAGCTGTAGAGCTCGCTAATAGTCTGAAGAGCTAAGTATAGTCTACGGGCCTCTTTGCAGCTCGATCGAACTGATTATCAATCTCTGTGAAGGGAATTTTTATTATGAGCTAGATTAAAGCTCTTATAACCGCTCATTCCTTGAGTACATCCAACTTTCTCCCCTCTGACTCATCTTCTCTCAAGATAAGCTCCCTCTTATCTTGCTCACTTCCCTCAGCCTTAGGGACCTCAAAGTACCTCTTTCTTAGCCATAACCTTTCTCCAGCTGTCTCCCGCAGGGATTTCAATGCTCTCCTTCCCGAGCCGACTCTCATCAGCTCATCGATGATTTGTTAAGCTCACATTGGGAGTTAGCTATCATCTCTAGTTCAATTAACGGGAAGAGCCTAGCTGAATTTAACCGTACTGAGATGAACCGTAAAGTTTAAAATCATATAACGCGTTGCTTGAGAGATGGGCTTCGTTAGGGTTAGGGCTAGGGTCTGGAATATTGAGAACCCAAAGTTGTCGAGAGAGTTAGAGTTGTTAGCTGACACGGGGGCTATTTACACAGTCTTACCTTCATCACTACTAGAGGAGCTCAGCATAAGAGCAATAGGTAGAAGAAGGTTTAAACTTGCAAACAATGAAGCGATTGAGAGGGACATAGGTTTAATAGGTATTGAAGTTGAGGACAGGTTTACGCACACTATAGTGGTGTTCGGCGAGGAGGATGTCTACCTGCTTGGCTTAACGACCTTAGAGGAGCTGGGATTGAAAGTAGATCCCGTGAAGGGAGTTCTAGTACCTATGGAGTTGCTCCTAATGTGAACAAAAAGCTTTGAAGCGTGCTTCACTATCTTCTCACGTTTATTCTCCGCTTTCTTATATTCTTGGAATGCGCCAAATGATACGTCAGGCGGAACGCTTTGGTCGGGCGAGCCATGTATCCTCCTTTTTAGCAACAGGCATCTTGCGAGATCTCATCCTCTATTTTTTCTTTCAATCCTCTTTTCATTGAGATGCAGCACTGACAACTCGAGAGATTGAGTTTGTGAGTAAACTTTATTAGGGTTATCCTACCTGGAGTTTATCGTGGGGGATTACGTAGTCATTGCAGCGAAGATCCCGAGGAAGCTCAAGGATCTGATGGATGAGCTGGGGGTAAAGCCGGGTCCAGTTATCAGGAAAGCTCTGGAGGAGGAAGTCAGGAGAAGAACTCTAGAAAAGCTGGAGGAAAGGGCGAGAAAGCTCCTTGAAAAACTGCCTGAAATCTCGGATGAGGAGATAGCTAGGCTGATCAGGGAGGATAGGGGGAGATGAGATATATTTGATTCATCAGCTGTCGTGAACCTCGTGAAGAAGGGGAAGCTGTCAGCATTCATTGAGGGATGCACACTCGACTTAGCATTATATGAGTCCCTCAATGCGCTCTGGAAGGAGCACTTCCTCCTGAAAAAGCTGAGCGAGGATGTCTTTAGGGAGTACATCGACATAATCTCGGAACTCTTCAGGGCAATAGAGGTCAAGAGCGTGATGGAACTCGAGGACAAAGTCTTGGAAAATGCTGTAAAGTACGGTATCACTGTATATGACTCATCTTACCTAACTTATGCGATGGAGAATGGTCTTATGCTCGTCACGGACGATGAAAAGCTCTCTAGCAAAGCGAGGGATAAAGTAAATGTGATATCCACTTCCGAGATTCGATCGTGAAGGTTCCCGAATTCGGAGGTTTCGCGATAAGAGACGTTTCATTCCCTCTATCACTCTCTCTACCCTTTCAATCCTCTTTTCATTGAGACCCTCGTTATTCAGCTACAAACAGGCCCGCATTTGCGAGATTTCACCCCAAGCTTTCAATCCTCTTTTCATTGAGACGTTAAAGAGAGAATATGATGAAATAAGCACCAAAATAGGGATTTTAAGAGGATCTACTTCTACTAATTAATGTATGAAACTTACAAGGATTGGAATTTCTTCTATTACTTGGCCTCACTCGAGCTGATTCCATTTTGTATTCTACTAATTATAAAGAACTCGGGTATATATATGTACATTTTTTCCACTATTTTATTTATTTCATTTGCAAAGCTATCCTCGTTTTCGGCAATTTGTTTCATCTTATTATGCAGTTCTGAGATATCCTCTGCTAGAGATCCCAGATATCCTTGAATCTCCTCCACACTATCCAGAAGATCATCTAGAACCTTAAGAGAATCGTGTTCCTCTAGATCAGTCCTCAAGGTATCTACTAAATTCTCGAGATGTTGAGCATAATCTTGGATGTACTCTCCAGAATAGAAGATATTTTATTTATTGAATAGCTCAATTTAACGGATATGCCATAATAGCATCTCAAGTAACGTATAAATTTTTCATTTAATATTTCTTCACTTATCATAATAGGAATAACGGGTAGAATTCCATGCGTTATAGAAAGACTATTCCTCAAATTTTTTAAATGATATTCTAAATTTCCAGATTTTATTTTATAAAATTTATTCTTTTCATCATTAAGACTCAATTCGAAGTAGTGGATCTTTTTTATTAATTCATTCAAAGTGTCCAGCCTTCCTGGCTTATGCAATTTGGGTAAGAACTCGTTGGATAAGAACTCCCTCTTTTCTTTCTCCTTTTCTTTCTCATATTTATCCGAGGGGATCGCGAGGAAGTAGGGAAGCGTATTCATAATCCTATCTACTTGATCCATCATATTGACGAAATTATAAAGATTCGTAAAGAAATATACCATATCTGCTCTCATTAGATAATGAAATATACTTACAATGAAGTGAAGGTAAGGAATTATAACACTATTTGCATATATGAGACTCGCTATACCGGAGTTCCTCACAAGATGGGTGAAGAATTTTACATCAAAATCATCGCCTGCCTCTCCCCTGTCTGAGCTTTTACTCACTCTCAATTCCCCTAAACTCTTGAATAAAACCTCCATTTTCGTTATCTTATCTACATATTTTCCATAAATCTCAATTATTGAGGAGAACACTTCTCTCAGATTCTTAATATTAGTATAGCTTGGCATTACGCTTTGGACGAGATCTAGATGCGGTAGTAGGAGTTTATTCACTATGAGCTCTATTGTATTCATTATGGATTCTTCTATTTTATGGGTCGCTTGTTCACTTCTATACACACTTTGTATATAAATTGTTAACTGATTTAAGATTAATGAGTTTATTATATTATAAAACCGATAAACAAGCTCCTTGGTGTCATTATTTTGAGGAAAGATCGATAATATATCTAAGGTTATATTTATTAGTGATTCTATTAGTGACTCTACATAATTCTCCCTATTTGAATGATCTGGAAGCTCTATTTTCTGTAATATCGATCCTCCTGTCTGTTCCTCTTTAATCGCGTGAAAATACTGGATATTTGATAAGATACTGTCTTCTGATAGGACGCCTTCTAATATTGTTTGAACTTCCTCTCTCATATCGATGGAGAGTTTATCATGTAGGAATATATGGAGAGCGGCTCTAATGAGAGGTCCCTTCAAGTCCCTCAGGGGTCCCTTCTCTAGATGCTTTACGAGATATTTGAACTCGCGGTCGATGATATCTATAAATCTAACTGAATTTTCATCTGAGATTGTAGGAAGAAATAGAATCCCGATGGATTTTATACCCTTTAACTCCGCACTACTCTTCACTTCCTCTAAGCTCTTCTCCTTAGGTATCCCTCCTTCTATCTCGTAAAACTTTCCATATATGAAGAAGAGTTTTTTATCATATATCGGATCCATGAACTTGAGTTTGGGTAGTTTTAAGTCCCCATCCTCCCAAAACAGTGATGAGACCAGTAGTATATCCGGGATCAACTTATCCCCTTACCAAGTCAATCAGTTGATTTATTTCCCACTTTCCTAACTTCTTCAACTGAAAGTACACACTGCATAGAGATTTGAGATCCCTATCCATACTCATTAATATATCGAGGATCTTTGATGAGATTATCTCTGCATCAGGCAGAGAGAATTGAATTCTCTTACTCGAGAACTTCGATGCTATCTCGCTTATTATTCCCTTTATGAAAATATCTCTATCCTTAGATGGATCGTATCCTTTCCTCAATATGTACTCATACTTTCTCAGTAGCTTGAAGCTCAAGTCATATGCATCACGGTCCCCGCTTAACTGCTTCAAGGAATTGCTCATCCTTATGAGCTGGACGAGATCCTCGCATCTAACCATCGCCGAACACCTCCAAAAACCTATCCTTAAGCTCCTGAAAAGCATTATTTACATCTTTCATTATTTCTTCAGTAATTTCTCTCTCCCTTCCGAGGCTATCGAGAGAGAACACCTTCAAATCTGAGATCCTGATTTTCCCCAGGCCCTTCGGCTTTCCGAATCCTAGAAGCAGTATTTTAGGCTCCTGGGGATTGTATCCCATCGCTAAGATAAGTTTCGCTGTTTCCATCTTGAGTGGATTCAGAACGGTGATATCCGTATGCAGAATTGCCCCTTTGGGAATGCATTCTAAGTAATACTGCTTTGTCTCCTCTTTAAACTCAATATCACTCCTATATATCTTTATCTTTCCAAATTCCCTCCTCCTTGGCTGCCAACTCGGGCCTACGCTGAGTATCTGAGGTTCAATCTGTCCCTCCGGGAATGAATCTGAGAAGAGAGCTCTCGACATATAGCCGGGGAATCCGAAGAGAATTGAAGTTGATGATATGCTTCCAGTGATCGCTAAATAATAGTGTGAGATCACCCCCTTCAAAGTGGAACCAGGTATTAAGAGCTTATCATCTCTTCTTGCGTTGAGGAATAGGGGAAGTCCCTCATAAAGCTCAATTTCTCCACTTCCAACATGCACTGGAGATTCCGTCCTGATGGATGCTCGTATCTTATGAGCCTCTCTTAAGCTAGAGTGATGTAGCTCACGAGTCTCTTTTAAGTAAGAGTATAGGACCTTATTCATAGTGTCTCTCTTCACACCATCCACTTTTATGAATTTGTAAGTGCTCATTTGCTCAACCCCTCGATCAGAGAATTTAGACATCCCTCGACATCCTTCCATTTCAACTTAGCCCTCAGGAGAGGCGGTTCTGTCTCAGGTTCGCATTTCAAATTGCATTTTGAGATAGAATCTAGGATAGAGATCTTATCCGCTTTCCTCAGGTCTAACCTCACGTACTTCCCGTAACTTGGAAAGTTCATCGAGAAAGAGAGCTCTTTCCTCTCTGAAGGCCATGGGATGATTAGGGAGATATCTGATAAACTCATGGATACATACCCGTATCCCCTGCTCTTAGATCTTCCCAATCTAGCGATTCCAGCATTTGCCTGCGTGATCACTGGGGAAAGAAGCGAGAGGAAAGATGGAGGGATGTTCCTGAAGGAGATCTCGAATGAAAAATTGGTCTCTTCCTTTATATATTCTTGAGTGAAGGGTCCGTACTTCACAGCCATAGTCGATGGATCTATCTTGATGTGCTCTCTCGTTCCAATAGCATCACTCCTCTCCGTTTGAGCATCACTGAAAAAAAGTCTAGAGCCATAGGCTTCCCTCCTCCTGGCAGTTCCAAAGAGATCCTCCAGAAGTCCCGCATATCCCTCTCTATTGAGTGAGGATAGAGTCCTCTCTATTCCGGATCTGAAGAACCCCTTGAGAGTTGATCCAGGTATCACAGGTCTCCCCCTAGAATCCCTGAGGAGGGGTAAGTCCGGGGAGAGAGGGTCTATGGGACTCTTACCGGCTCCGATCGTTAGAGGTGATTTCGTCGTTATCTCGCACTTCATACTCCCTGAGATCACGATGGCTTCGAACCCTCTAATTTCTTTAATCTCATGCATCTCATTCACCCCCCGAGCATACTCGCTAGATCTACTTCTCTCACCTTCCCCTCGAAAAGATCCTTTAAATCAGCTACCTTTATGCTGGTCAGCTTTATCTTAACCCTCCCATATCCCCTGCTCCTCCATCCCCCTATGAACTCCTCCAAGCCATTGTGTAGCATTTTCAGTAGTAATATGAATAAATTGTTCGCATCCGAGAACCGGGGGTCGCTGAGCTCATTGAATATTATAGTGAACTTGAATTTAGTTGGGTTATCCTCATACTCCTTTATCGCTTCCACTTTCACAAGAGCTCCCCTCTCAGCGGCGTCCCTCTCCCTATTGATTGAGACATGTGTCCTGGAGAGTGTGTCTACCGTATAAACTGGTGAGGCTTCCGTGAACTTTATCAGGGAGGAGAGTGATAAATTCCTCCCAGAGTATCCAAAAAGTTTATCAATTATGCAAAGATCCTCTAAACTCTTCGCATCCCTCTTCTCTGAGATACTATCTACGCAAGGCTCTAATCCGACCCTTATCTTATCTACCTCGATGGAGGAGCTCCCGGAGATCTTATAGGCGAGGAGGAGGCGGGATAGATAGGATCTGAAGAACCCCTTGAGAGTTGATCCCGGTATCACAGGTCTCCCCCTAGAATCCCTGAGGACCGGAAGATCTATCGGGGAGGTCGGATCCCTTCCGGCGCCGACTCTCAGGGGCTCAAGTAACTCTATTTCACAATCCGCCCATATCCTCCTCCTCAAGGTCAGAAGTCCTCCAACCCCGCTCATAAGATCACCTCAAAAGATCACTAAGTTCCTTCCTGTAGGCAGTGAAGATGTAGATACATGCTGTCAAGGTATATTTCGCCAGTTTCAGCCTCTCTTTGGTGTCTTTAGAGCTCTCAATGATCTCTCTTATGAGATTTCTGACGAATTTATATAGATCATCTCCTTTAGATGCTCTTCTAGCTATGAAAATTATTCTGAGCCCGAAGAGATCCCAATTGTTCTTTTTCTCGCAATCGATCGCTGCATCCAACATATTCCTAAGATTCGTCATTGTGATACTTGATTCCTCTCTCCCTTCTTCCTCCTCCTCTGTGGGTATACGGACGCCTATAAAGAGCTTCTTCGCTATCTCAACAGCCTTCCTCTGGAGGTTTACCTCCTCTAGGGAACTCGAACTCATCAAATATCACCTCCCGAGCTAAAATGAAGGGGATTATCAAAAAAGATCATATCAAGACCGTGAAACCTCCTCAAAACATCGGAGGGGGGAGTAAGCTCTATTTGAATGATCTTCTCCGGGTCAAGATCTCCTCTGGGATAGACGAGGACGCTTCCAGGCCCGATCATCCCTCTATAGATATAGAACTTGCCATCTAGCCATGCCTTGAAATTTGAAATCCTCAACTTCTCATATATGGGACTTCCAAGCCCTAGGACTCTATCCCTTGAGGAAAATGTCACTACATCAACTGTTAGGAACTTATGATCGGGTCTCAATCTCCTCATCCTCTCATTCCTATACCCATCAAAGTCCATTGAACTCTCCAATTTGATCTCAGCGAGCCCGAATCCCTTCTTCTTGAAAGCCCCTATCCTCACTTCAGTCCCCCCTTTAAGCTCCTCATATAGGGAGTCATCTAGGAAAGCGAGGGAGTGAAACTTTGATCCAGGCCTTATGACTTCCTGCGTGAAAAGCAGTCCATATCTCTCTCCATCTACCTCTATATAGAAATGAGTCCTACTATCGTAGCTCAATGCGACTTGTGTGAATACTTCCTTCCTCGGAGGTCTGAAGATCCCTGAGGGGCTTATGAAAACCTCCCCCACCTTTTTGTCCAGCTTCCCCATCTTATCGAGTATATGAGGCCCCTCCTCCATCGCACTAGCAAAAAGAAGGGCAACAGAGAGGTAATTGCCATCTTCCCTCTTCGCCAATGTGGAGAGCGGTAGAGGAGGTGGTCCGCAAAGCTCAAATGGCTTATCGCTGGGAAAAGCATGACTCATCCAAAGGTTCAGATCCCCTATGCTACCTCTCGAGCCCCTCTTACCGAAGAAAACTGATGCTATAGCCCCTGAGAGTGTTGATGACGGTATGTATGATGGGCTAAAATAATGAGCTCCCTTGCTGTATTTATCCCTTATCGCGAGGGGCTCCATGGCCTCTATGCTTAAAAGAGCGACTCTATCGAATCCCATCGAATCTCACCTCCTCAACATTCCCGTAGCCTAAACAGGTCCATCCTCCTATTCCCCAGCCTTTGAGGGCATTTAGAGATTTTTTCAGAAGTTCTATCTCCTTCTCGTTTAGATCTTCACTCGATTCTATCAGAAAAGTTACTTTGAGCTCCGATGATATCACTTGGGAGAAGAGAAGAGCTCCCTTCTCCACTACCCCGAGTTCCCTATCAATTTTAATCCTTGGTCTTGACTCGATGATATCATCCAAGTTTAAATCGCAACTCTCGATCTCAAAGCTGAGCTTCCCCTCCTTAGAGATAGGAGAAGCTATCTCTCTATCTCTCTCGAAGCACCTACCAGCCACGTCCGTGCCGAAGAGATCCTCATATGCTTGCCTGAGTTCAGGGTAGTTCTGCACCACTATGCACGCTACTTGTCTGAGCGCTCCTTTGAACTGAGCTGGAGATATAGGGCATGTCACTATTTTGTCCCCAATTTTCTTCTCGTAGATCATTATCTCATAATCCTCCTTCCTTATCTCACTCGAGGGTTGAACTGACCTCATACCCCTCAGCTTGATCTCCAGCCTCAATCCCCTCATATCACAACCCCTACCTCACAGAGTTTCCTCCTGAGATCCACACCACCGATCTCATTCCTCATCCTGTCCTCTAAGATATCCAGGAGGGAGGCAAGTGCATAAACTGACCTCCAGAGTTCATCGGATCCTCCTATAGTTAGCTCTTTGAATATTTCCCTGAGGTTCTCGTATATCTCCTCGTTCTCCTCCATACCCCTAGCTATATCGCTCAACCACCTGAGCACAGTGAGATCGGGATGCAACTTTCCGGGGGAGAGTAGATCATCAAGAACTTCTCTGAGATCAGAGGATCTGACCGCATTATCCCCTCCTATAGCGATCTTGAACGCTTTGAGGACCGGGGATTCTCCCCTCCCCTTCCATATCAAGGAATTCCATAGAGATGCTTTCACTTTAGTTTTATCGAAATAGAATCTTTCAATCGATTTCCAAGATGCGCTCGACTTTGAATAGAGGAGGGAGGCCTGAACTGTGAATCCATTCCCTCCGATAGACTTCACTACATCCTTCGTATACCTGAGCATGCGATGGGAGGTCTCATATAAGTATACGCCAGGTATCTTCGTCCTTCCCACGCTTATTCCCATGCTGATTCCCACTTTCCTATCCTTTGGGATTATCTCAAGCCCAATAGCGTTTGAAAGTATTCCCTCAACATGAGCGAGACCTTCTATGAATCCGATTATGTGTTCAGCCCTAAGAATGAGCACCATATCATCCCCAGCCACGTAGAAGGGAGTTATCGGGAAGAAGAAGTCGTACTTCCTCGGTTCAGTTGTCCCTCTCATTTCTAACAATTTTTCCTCGATCTTCAAGGAGTTCTTTGCCCCCTCAATTAACCCCTCTTCCATCAGCGCGCTGAAGAGAATGGATAGGGAGAGGAAGTCCTTTATGCTCTTAGACTCGCCCTTAAGACTACCGAAGCCATCCCCATCCGCACTTACCATAGCGATTAGTGCATTTGAGGACTCAGAATAATCATAATCCTCCAGATCGGATATGAACCCGATTTTAAGTCCATGGAAGTACTTCCTCAATCTATCGAGTATAGTGAAGGATGAGGCTTCCCTAACGGCTTCCGATACTCTCTCATTCCACCCTTCAGTGTTTCCATTCAGGATATTCATGAGGATATGCCCGTATATAGAGAGGACGAGGCAGCTCTGGCATATCTTACCTCCACCCCTCTCCACTAAGCTTTTCCTCAGTTCTTCCGCCTTCCCGTCTTTAGCGAAGGACCTCAGCAATTTATCGATGGACCGCTCATCTAAGCACCGATCGGTCCTGCAACTCCTACAGATATCACTTGGATCCAGTTCCACTGAATCCTCTAAATGTTCTATAACTTTAGCGGAGGCTAGAGCTAGTCTATATGACGATCCAAAGTTATTTATCAGATCTCTAGCTCTAAGCTTCGGGGGGCTTCTACCGTTCCCCTTAAGAACAATGACATCCGCGAGAGGTATTCCCTTTAAGTGCTCAATTATCCCCTCCTCTAACTCCCTTGAGAAATCCGAAGAGGAGATAAATACGAGCTCTCCAGCTTCCTTTGTCAATATGAATTCCTCTCCCAGCCTCTCAGCCACATATTTTGATGCATACCTCGGGATTATATCAATTAGAAGACTAGCACCTCTCATCTCCTTGAAAGCACCATTCCTCCTTATTAGCTCCTTGATGGAACCTACCTCTAAAAGCTGTATCGTGACTTCCCAGTTACCCTCCTCTATGGAATCTAAGAAACTCTTGGCCTCTTTGTAGTAATCTGTATCCCCTATCTTCTCAGCTAATTTGCTGAATCCCTCTTTCTCAGCGACAGCCTTTAATGAGGAGAGCCTTGCCTCCCTCCAATGATCGCTCCCTGGATCTTTTGAGAGAGATAACGTTAGAAGAGGAGGATAAGTGCGTATCCTTAAGAGGCTATGGAATAACTCCTTTTCTATCCCCTCTATTAAGAATTTCTTGAGCTTTTTGTTTACTTCCTCGAAGAAGTTTAAGCCCGAATTATAAATGGCTATGAGCTCCTCCTCCACTTGCTTCCTTGCATCTCTAATCATCAACCATTACCGATACTAACTTTTATTTAAGTGTGACTTGCGCAGCCTAAGTTAAAAATGTTAACTTACAATCCCCTCTGATCGGGATGCAATCAAGTACTCGCAAATATAAGGCTTCCGATTCCTCTTCAAATTTCCTTAGTTTTTAAGATCTCTTATCGGCTCCTATACATCATGC
>JAVCBY010000105.1:0-11506 GCA_037917625.1 Thermoproteota archaeon
AGGAGTATGAGGGATGGATCAAGAGGATAAAGGATAGCTTAAGGGCGATGAGGGTCTTCGAAAGATTGAGCGATAATGACCTCAATGAGTTAGCAAATGTGTTAGATTATGAGGACGTGATAAACCTCGCTAATGGTATAGAGGTAGGTAAGGTGGCGATGAAGTTAATGAAGCACCCCTTACTAGCTACTTTCATTATGAAGTTTATGAGATTGGGCTGATCAGCGTGAGCTGAGAAATCGGCAAATGTCACATGGAATCTGGTGTCCTCCAGGAAGTCCCGATATTCGTTGATGGGATGATAAGGGAGATATCGAAGTACTACAACGCTTACTGGTCTTGGTTGAGGCCGGAGTTACAGAGGATGATAAGGGAGAGCAAGAGGGGGCTCTTCGATCACAGAGCTATAGAGGAAGTTAGGAATAGGGAGGAGCTTCTGGAGATAAGTGAGCCCTTCATAATAGTCACGACATCAGGGATGCTTCAGGGAGGTCCTGTACTGACATACTTGAAGCACTTCGGGACTAAGAGGGGAAATCTGATATATCTGACGGGCTATCAAGTGAAGGGAACTAGGGGGAGGATGCTCTTAGACGGGATCAGGCAAATCCCGATGCAAGATGGTATTATAGAGGTGAAGTGCGATGTGAAATTTGCCGATTTCTCAGCTCACGCTGATCAGCCCAATCTCATAAACTTCATAATGAAAGTAGCTAGTAAGGGGCTCAAGGAAGTCATATTAGTTCACGGTGAACCTGATAAATTGACCCAACTGAGGAGGAAGTTGGAAGCGAGAAGAATAAGGGCTTACATACCTTATGAAGGTGAAGTACTGAGGATAAAGTGATATTATTCTGATATTACATCTGCCTCAGCTCCTTTTTAACTTACCCTCTCGGAGTGACGCGATAAGGATGCAGAGCGTAGAGGAGCTCCACCAGGATGGGTTCTTATCTAAGTTATTCTCCGCTGTACACAAGAGGAAGAAGATCTCTCTTGGTATATATGGTCCAGTCAACTCTGGGAAGACTACTCTAGCGAATAGGATATGCATGGACTTCGCCGGTAGGAAGATGGGCTCCGTGAGCAGAGTACCGCATGAGACTAGGTCTGTGAACGTGATGGAGAACGTGATCTTGAAGCTCAAGAACGGATCCTCGATAATCATGGATGTTATAGATACTCCTGGGATAGCGACTAGGATATCTTACAGGAGCTTCATGATATATGGATTCAAGAAGGATGAGGCTATTGAGAGAGCTGCTGAAGCAGCTAGGGGTGTAGTTGAAGCTATAAGAAGTATGGAGAGGGTTAATTTAGCTTTATTAGTCATAGATTCGAGTAAGGACGCGACCTCGCAGGTAAATTGGGTAATAGCGGGTAACCTTAAGGCCAGGCTAATCCCCTACATAGTCGTAGCTAACAAGATAGATCTGCCTTACGCTAGACCTAAGAGCGTCAAGAGGGTATTTCCAGATGATATGGTCATTCCGATATCAGCTCTGAGGGGGGATAACATCAGCTCCCTTTACGAGGCCATAGTGAGTTTAGCTAGATAGTGTGAAAGATGCCTATAAGGACTATCCTCAAGTGCAGATGCTGTGGCTTCGAGATAGATGCTGAGAGATCAAACCTCCCCATTCCTGATGCTTGCCCATCTTGCGGGGGGAGGGAACTGGAGTTCCAAGTGGAAGTTGAGGGAGTTACTGGAGAGGAAGTTAGAGTTGAGCCCCTTCTGAATGAGGCTTTCATAAAGCAGGTATCTCAAGGTGAATACGTGATAGATATATCGACTGATGATGTAGCTATAGCTGAACTCGAGCCCGGGGTTTACGAGATCATAATTAAATCGAGATCTTCCTCCCGATCACGATGAAGCCAGTGTGCCCTACCATCCATGGGGCTGGCCTGGTCCTCCTCTCATTGCTCTCATATTCCCTGTCCAGAATCTCGTGAATCTCGATGAGCCCGAATCCAACTTCCCTAGCTTTCAAGACTGTCTTATTTACTTGTTCGCATGAAGGGAGGAAAGCTAGGAAAGTGCCATTTGGCTTCAGTTTCTCATGCACTTGAGGTAAGACCTCCCATGGATCGGGGATATCTAAGAATATAGCATCAACATTCGACTCATCTATCCCATCTTTCGCATCCTTATGCTTTAATACTACATTATCGATCCCATCAACGAATATCGGGACTTCCTGGAGGACACCAGATTCCATGTGACTTATCAAAGTTAATAGGACTTCCTGAGCTCTACCTAGAGCGAAAGTAGGTATTATAGTGACTCCCCCACTAGCTATGACGTTCCTTATATCCTCTATGAACTGCCTCTCCACCTTCTTCCTGGAGGGATGTATATCCTCATCCCCGCCATAAGTCCCCTCTATTATCAAATAATCTACCTTAGGGAGTTCAGTCTCAGCTCCCCTAAGTGTCCTAGTGCCAGCTGTGTTTATATCTCCAGTGTAAAGGATGCTCGGTCCATCCTCAGCTGTTAGATGTATCATTATCGATCCTAAAACGTGACCAGCGTTGAATGTCCTGAGCTCCCATCCATCTAAAGTTAAGTAATCGTTGAGCCTAACGGATCTCTCCCTCCTCCTAATGAGCTGGATGTCCTGAGTGGAGTAAGGTCTCTCAGCGTGTTCTGAGGAGAGGCTGATGAAGTCCTTCAATAAGATCTCCCCCACATCGACTGTAGGAGGCGTTACGTAAGTATCGCAATTGCATCTCCTCAGTAGGTAGGGGCTAGCTCCGTAATGATCTAGGTGAGCGTGAGTTAGGATCAAAGCCTCAGGATCCGACCTAGGCTCGGATGGGAGGAGCTTGGAGCTAGCCCCTAAATCAACGCCAAAGTCGAGTATGATGGGGCTCTTGTAGATGATCTCTACACCTGATCTGCCGATTGACCTAGCTCCTCCCAAGAACCTAAGCTCTATTTCACCCGTTTAGAAGCACCTCCTTCAGGAACTCTCTAGCTTCCCTGAACTCCTTAATCGATAGCTCCCTCCCCAATCCTATATAACTCCGAGGTAGGAATATGGCCTCAATCTCCTCACGCTTCAATATCTTGGATAAGAGCTCATCATTCAGCACTTCATCGATGAACCTTCTACCGCTCCTATGGGACCTCAAGGATATCCTCCTCACTATCTCATGAGCCTCCTGCCTTCCCAATCCCCTCTTAACTAGGGATATCATTAGCCTCTCGCTAAGGGCTATATCACCGTACCTCTCAAGGTTCTCCTCTATCCTAGCTCTATCTATCTCTAAGTTCTCGATGACAGCTCGAAGAGTATTTATCTGCTCCTCCAAGATGAGGAAGGCTTCAGGTAGGATAATCCTCTCCACCGAGCTGTTAGTGAGATCCCTCTCATGCTCCAGCACTACGTTCTCTAAAGCAGCTATAGCTAGAGATCTCATCAACCTAGCCAATCCGCATACCTTCTCGCTGTTAATGGGGTTCATCTTATGGGGCATCGTGCTAGAGCCCACTTGCCCCTCCTCGAAGTGCTCCTTTACCTCGCTTATCTCAGTCCTGTGCAAGTTCCTTATCTCATTAGCTATCGCATCAAGCACTGATGAGAAGAGGGACATGGAGAGGATAAGATCAGCTAACCTATCCCTGGGGACTACTTGCGTAGTTATCTCAGGAGAGCTCAATCCTAAAGATCTTAGGACCTCGCTCTCAACTTCAAGGGGGTCCTCAATCCCTAATTCTATTGAGGCTGCGGCAGTGCCTACTGCTCCCCTAAGCTTACCGACTGATGCTTCATTCAAGGAGTTCATGAATCTTCTGATGGATCTCCTTATATAGTAAGACCATAGAGCGAACTTCATTGAGAGGGGGATGGGATCAGCTACTACTCCATGAGTTCTACCCAAGCAAACGATATCTAAGGATTCCTCCCCCTTCTCAATTATCTTCTCAAGGAGGGAGGCAGCTTCCCTCAATATTATGGATCCAGCCCTCTTTATCTGGATCCCCATGACTGTATCCAGTACATCGTTCGATGTGAGGCCTAAATGCAAGTATTCCCCGTACTTCCCAGCTCTCTTAGAGATAGCCCTGACTAGAGCCATCGTTTCATGCTTCACCAACGATTCCTCATTCCTCACATCTTCAAGTGTGACTTCCTCAGCCGCTCTCTCAATAGCTTCAGCTGCTTCTTTAGGGATAAATCCTCTCTCAGCTAAAGCTCTAGCGTAGAGGGCTTCAACAGATGCCATCAGCTTTATCCTATTCTCCTGCCTGAATATAGCTCGCATACGCTCAGATCCATACCTACTATCTATCGGATGGACCCACATAAACCAACGACCTCGCCTGATCCACTAACTCCTTAGAGAGCTGCTTCCCTATACCCACTATCCTCTCCAGTTGCTCTGGCTCAGCTTCAGCTATATCCCTAACGGTCCTGTAGCCAGCTTCGTAGAGGAGCTTAGCTCTCACCCTACCCACCCCCTTCAAGGTCACCAGAGATAGTAGTTCCTCAGGAACTCCATATCTTATCCTCATTGATAATATTCTGAGCCATTCTGAGACTTTTTTCTCACCAAATAATTTCGATATTTCTGAGAAAGAGTAGCAGAGCCACTCTCCATTCTCAGCTAAGTTCCTCAGATCGCCCGGCTCGATCCCCAGTTTCTCCTCTATCTCACCATCGCTCTGGCCTGAGATCCACATCTTAAGGGATAGAGCCCCTCTAATCACTTGAAGGAGCTCTCTATGTGATGAGATAGGGGACTCCTCTATCGGGATCAGTGGATCAAGCTCCTCTAAAGCTTCCCTGAGTACCTCAGTCCTACCCTTGCCGTAGACCTTCGGCATGTCCGGGAGCATGCAGAGGAGATGGAGGACCGGGAGCTCAACGTCCTCCACCCCATACCTCTTACTCAACTCATCCAAAGCTTCTATCATGATCTGAGCTGATGATGTATCTATATAGAGCTCTGAGACCCTCCTCCCTAAGGATGTAGCTCTATATGAATTTCTAACCTCCTGGAGGAATCCAGCTTCCTTAAGAGACTCCAGGAGGAATGGTATAGTCCTCATCAAGAACCTATCTCCTCCTTGAATGTAAAGTAGGGTCTTCTCGAATATCTCGAGGATCTCTCCTGAGGATATGAGCTCCATGCTAGCTATAAGAGCTAACAAGTGATTCTTGAGCGAGGACGTATCGTGCAAGTTAGATGATATGGGCTCGGGCTTAGAGCTTATGTACTTAAACGCCCTTTCAGCCTCACTCTGCTTAGCTATTATGTAGGCCTCCCCATGAGTATCGTAGCCGGGCCTCCCAGCCCTACCGGCCATCTGCCAGAATTCCATTATGGAGATGGGAGTCATCCTACCCAACTTAGAGTCGTACCTCATGTAAGAGCTCACTATGACTGTCCTAGCTGGTAAGTTCACTCCAGCTGCTAGAGTAGGGGTGGCTGTCAATATCTTAACTGATCCCCTCCTGAAGGCCCTCTCCACAGCCCTCCTAAGCTCGAAGGGGAGGCCAGCATGGTGGAATGCAACCCCCCTCCTCATTACGTTAGAGAGCTTCTCTAGGAGCTTAGAGGGGCCGTAAGAGGGTAAGTTAACCTCCTCTAGAGGATCCTCACAAGTCATATTGAAGTAAGAAGCTAGTTTCTCAGCCCAAGATACTGCATCACTCCTCTTATTGTAGAACACTATGGCTTGGCCCCCATCAGTTAAGCACCTCCTCAGGAGGGGGATTATCCCCTCTCCCTCCAATTTCTTAACGCCATCAGGGTATATCAACTCCCCTCCAGCGTAAATACCCACTTTGAGGGGGACGGGTCTCCAATCAACTCTTATGGGGACTGCTCTCAACCAATTAGCTATCTCCTCTAAGTTAGTTATAGTGGCGCTTAAAGCTATCCTCCTTGAGTCATTCTCATGCATGAACTTCGATACCGCCATCTCAAGAGTGGGCCCCCTGTTAGGATCGCCCACATAATGAACTTCATCTAGGACCAATAAACTCACTTCATTCAGCCAGGGGCTCCTGTGCCTCTGAAGGGAGTCAAATTTCTCATAAGTCATCACTATGAGGTCATGCTTCCCCAATGGCTCATCAGAGGAATCGTAATCGCCGATAGATACTCTAACGCTCCACCTATCGAAGAACTTGGAGAACTCCTCATATTTCTCATAAGCTATTGATCTCAAAGGGACTAAGTAGACTATCTTTCCTCCCTTCTCTAGCTCCTCATTCATCACTATCTCAGCTGCTAAAGTCTTACCTGATGCTGTAGGAGCTGCTAATACGAAGTTCCCCTCGCTAACCAATCCCCTCTCCAAAATCTCCCTCTGAGTTGGGTAAAGCTCCTTAACTCCAGCTCTCTCTAAGAGCTCATCTATCTTCATCCAGATCCCTTATATGAGCTTTATCTTCCCTCCGGGTGGGAATATTATGAAACCGTCCTCATTTAGCTTCCTTAGTATGTCCTCCACTACGTACTCCTTCCCCCTCAGATTGAGCCTCTCGGCAGCCATCCTGACTACCACGTCCCTATCCACTAGACCGTCCTCGCTCTCCTCAGCCAATTGCTTTATGAGCTGGAAGACCACTTCCCTCCTCTTCACCTCAGGGAATGAGATGCCAGTCATCCATCCAGTTATATCGAAGTGGCCCGATATTATATCGTAAGCAGCCCCCTTCAGAGTTATCTCCATGAGGTTTATGGCCATCTCAGCATCCTCAGCTGTAACCTCCCTCCTCAAGTGCATCCTAGCCCTGGCCTCACTCAACCTTATCAGAGCTTCTAACTGCCTAGGAGTTATGGATATGAGGTCTTGAACGATCCCCTCCTCCTCTTTGATCCCCCTCCCCCTCACCTCTACGTAGTAACTCTTTATTCTCTCAGCCGCTTCATCAGTTAATATGGGATCTATGTTCTGCTTAGCGTAAGCTATATACTTCTTCAGGAGATTCGGATCTATTGGGGGCTTCGCTTCAGGGTTCCTCCCCATTCTAGTTATCAGTATGTGCTCAGCTACCATGCTATCAGACTCTACCCTAGGCCTATCCTTCATTATGAAGACTAGATCGAACCTCGATACTACAGTCGGGGGGAGGTTTATGTTCTCAGCTACCGTCACATAATCATCGTACTTCCCCTTCTTAGGGTTCGCAGCAGCTATTATCGTTGTCCTAGCATTTAAAGTAGCTACTATGCCAGCTTTAGCTATAGAAATAGTTTGTTGCTCCATGGCTTCATGTATAGACCTCCTATCATCCTCACTCATCTTATCGAATTCATCTATGCAAGCAACTCCCATATCAGCTAAAACTAAAGCTCCAGCTTCCAGAGTCCACCCGCCCGTAGCTGAATCCCTCACAACAGCTGCAGTCAGTCCAGCAGCAGTAGATCCCTTCCCAGTAGTGTAAAGTCCCCTTGGGGCTAGTTGAGCAGTATATTTCAGGAGCTGGCTCTTAGCGACACCCGGATCTCCTACTAGAAGCACATTTATCTCTCCCCTCACTTTAGAGCCATCAGCTAATATCTTAGTGCTTCCCCCGAATAGAGCGTAAGCTATAGCTCTCTTCACATCAGTCCAACCGAAGATAGAGGGAGCTATGGACTTAACTATGAGCTCCTCCAGATCTTCCCTCTCCGATAGCTTCAATATCTCCTCTTCATCCTCTGGAGTTATCTCAAGCTTCTCATAAACTCTATTCGGGACTTCTACATTTATTATCTCCAAGTACCTCTTATATATGAGCCCCTCCCTTCCCTCATCCCTTCTGGAGGGCTTTATCCTTATTATCCCAGTCACCCTGACCCTATCTCCCGGTTTAACGTCATCAACTATATCGTCAGTGAGTATGCCATCGACGTGCTCCGGCATCATGCCCGGCGGCAGGTCCTCAGGTCTCTCCTGAATCCTCACGCTACGCCACCTGATGAACTTACTCATCTCATGATCTAGCTTCATAGGGGAGCCGCACTCTGGGCATCTCTCGATGACCCTGAGCTTCTCCCCAATTATGTCTATCTCCTCAATTCTCCCACAGTTAGTGCAGATGAAAGATGCTCTGACTAACTTATCATATACGTCAGACACTCTAGTTATTATCCCCTCTATCTCTATCAATCTACCTATGGAGAACTTCGTTATATCCCTGAATGAAGCTTTAGTTGGGACGTTGTAGAACCTTAAGTGGAAATCTCCCTCGCTATATATCTTGGACTCCTCCGTCATGGGAATTAGCTCCATTACAAGCTCCTTTAGGGCTGAGGAGCCTGCTGAGATATGTAAGGATGGGTTTATCACGATATCCTCAGCTATCCCCCTGAAATCAGGGCCAAAATTATATAGATGGTACCAATTAACACGCAAAGATCTTTTTTGCTCCTCTATTAATTGTGCTAATGCTTTCTGATAGAGGGGCTCATTGTTCTCATCCCTGTAGTACTTTAAGAAGCTCTTGTACTTCTCCACTAGCTCCTCGAAACTCATCAAGGGGGCTCTCTCCACCATTATCGGTCAACCCTTACCCCTACGAAGGAGCGCATCCACTCCTCTATGATGGACTTCAAGGCATTATAAAGTATTATCTCCTCAACTAATAAGTTCTTAGGTGGCTTCTTGGATGTCAAGAGTATGGATGCCTTGAGATAGTCCATCAGCTTCCCCAATCTCCTGTTTACGAGCTCTATAGCATCCCTCCTCATCAGAGAGTCCTCAGGGCTCTCCCTTATCACTTCCCTTATGATGTGGAAGGTCCCCTGAGGGAGCTCGGTGAGGAGTATCGAGACCTTCTCCTTGTAAAGCTTCTCGCTTATAACCTCGGGGCTCTCCTTGAGTACCTCGCATAGCCCCTCCTCCTCGAGTATCTCAGCCAGCCACCTCGGTACCTCAGTTTCAACGTCCTTGAAGATCCTAATACCGAGCCTCTCGAAATTCAAGTCCCTCTTAGCTACTATCCTAACGCTCTGAATCTCCTCAAGGCATTCCGCCATTCTACTCGAGATAAACACAAGCTATCCCCTCTACCAACATTAAATATTTTGGCCCGGGGATCAACTCGGGATGTATGAAAAAGGATTTAGGGTGAGTAAGGTAATATTACTCTATAACAAGGACAAGGAGAGGTCCCATAAGATATCTGAGAGGCTCAGATCATCCCTAATCTCGAATAAAATAGAGGTAGTTGATGATCATAGGGAGGCAGAGGTAGCTATAGTCATAGGCGGGGATGGAACGATCCTCAGGGCCTTCCATCAAGTGGGGAGTCTCCCTATCTTAGGGGTGAAGGATGGGACCTTCGGGACATTATTGGAGTTCGATGCTACGCAAATAGATAGGATACCAGAGATCCTCAAGGAAGGAGAATTCTGGCTGGAGCATGCTCTAACATTAGAGGTGATAGATTCGAAATTGAGCCTAGTAGCCCTGAATGAATTTCTTGTGAGGAGCGGTAAGCTTGGAAAATCTTCCAGGCTCGGCTTAGCGATAGATGATGTCCCCCTGGGCGAGTGCATATGTGATGGCCTCATAATAGCTACCCCAACTGGATCTTACGCTTACTCCCTAGCCGCTGGAGGCCCTATTCTGGATCCGCGTTGCGATAGCACTGTAATATCTTACGTAGCTCCCTGGCCACCTAGCCTTATGCCAGCTGTTAAATCCATAATAGTTCCCTCTTCCTCAATCATAGAAGTTTGGTCAGCCTCCCCTTACCTCTACGTGGTAGCTGATGGCCTCTCCCCAGTCAGGTTGAGGCCCCCGCTCAGGATCTCCCGCTCAAGGAGGGAAGCGATATTCATAAGGAAGTCCCCGGATCCGACGGAATTCTACAAGAGGATGGCTAAGAGGATGATCCCAAGGACTCTGACTGGTATCCTGCAGTATGAGAGGCTCAGACCAGCTCCCACAAAATCTTTAAATCTTGATAGACTGCATCAAGGATGAGGCGGGGGTGGCCGAGCCAGGTCCAAGGCGACGGACTCAAGATCCGTTGGGCGTCAGGCCCTCGTGGGTTCGAATCCCACCCCCCGCACTAATTTACCGATAAGTTATAAAATACTTCTGCATAATTTATTTCGAGTGGTATGCTTAAGCCCAATAGGGGTAAGACTGAGACCATTAATGATGCTATTTATATTTACTCGCCTTCTTTAGGGATGATTGAGAATTGGAAGCGTAGGGCTGAGAAAACTTGTGCTTCCATCTCGAAGTTCGTGGTCGAGTGGGTTGAGGATTCTATTAGGCGTGAGGAGGGCGAGGAGGGCCATCTTAAAGCTCTAGAAAATCGTTATGTTGAGTCGAAGAGGTTAAGGCTTGCTGAGGTTCACTTTAATGGAAATGCGAAAGGGTGATGGTATGGGTATTGAAGAAAATTTCATAAAACCAGGGTGCATTTTGGAAGGACCTTTCTGGCCTGAACGTATTAGAGTTATTTCTTCCAGACGAATTGGCAATAGTATCAGGATAGAAGGTGTAGGTTTAAAGTCCGAGCATTTCTACTCTAGGATTTTCACTGAGAGCGACCTTGTCAAAATAAAAAAAGTAGAGTTGAGAGAAAGGGATTTTTCTGGTGATGCGGAGGCATTCCTTCTTTTTATTGAAGGGAAAAGGATCCGTTTGGCTCATCAATTTGACCCGCTATACGCTGTTAATGTTTCACAAGTAGATCCGTTACCTCATCAAATCGAGGCCGTATATCATTATATCTTAAAACATCCGAGAGTTAGATTCCTCCTCGCCGATGACCCTGGAGCTGGAAAAACAATTATGGCTGGGTTAGTGCTTAAGGAGCTTAAGCAAAGGGGGCTTGTTAATCGCGTTCTCATCGTCATACCATGGCACTTAAGAGATCAGTGGCTCAGGGAAATGAAAGAAAAGTTTGGTGAAACATTCAAAGTTATCGATAGGTCTGTAATGGATGCATCATGGGGACGAAATGTATGGTTAGAAGAAAGCCAAGTGATCACCTCCATGGACTTTGCTAAGCAAGAAGATGTTATGCAGAGCTTAGCCGAAGCGAGGTGGGACTTAGTGATAGTGGATGAAGCACACAAAATGGCTGCTTATGAATATGGTGGGAAGAGAAAGGAAACGCAAAGATATAAACTTGGAGAACTCTTGTCAAGAAATTGTAGTTTTATGCTCCTCCTTACAGCAACTCCGCATAGAGGAGATCCCACTAATTTTAGGCTACTTCTGGATTTACTTGAACCTGGATTCCTTGCAACGGATGAAATGCTTATAGAATCGGTGAGAAATAAAGATAACCCTCTCTTCCTCAGGCGACTAAAAGAAGATTTAAAGAATTTCGATGGAACGCCTTTATTCCCTCCGAGAAAAGTAATAACTATTAAGTATCGTTTAAGTGATGATGAAAAGCGTCTTTATAATGCTGTAACGGAGTACGTGGAAAAATACTACAATAAGGCCATGGAGCAGCCAGAGAAAAAGAGAAACGCTGCTTTTGCCTTACTAATCCTTCAAAGGCGTTTGGCATCGAGCGTTAAGCGTGTTTGC
>JAVCBY010000042.1:0-10968 GCA_037917625.1 Thermoproteota archaeon
TATTAAAGACATTTCATTAGAGTTCAGAGTTGGGAGGATATATGGTTTGATAGGACCCAATGGATCCGGGAAGTCTACGCTACTAAGGATGATGAACGGCTTGATACCTCACTTCTACAGGGGGGAGATGGTAGGTAGAGTATTAGTGGATGGTATGGATACTAGGGAAGTTAGCGTAGCTCAATTAGCTAGGAAAGTGGGGTTAGTCTTTCAGAATCCTGAGCATATGTTCTTCTCGGAATCCGTTGAGGAGGAGGTCTCCTTTGGGCCTAGATCCGTGGGGATGGGTGAGAGTGAGATCGAGGATTCTACAAGATGGAGCCTAGAAGAAGTGGGTCTCTGGGAGTTAAGGAGGAGGAGTCCTTGGTCCTTAAGTGGAGGGGAGATGAAGAGGCTCTCAATAGCTTGCATCCTCTCAATGAGACCTACTTTCATAGCGTTAGATGAGCCGACCCTGGGGCAGGATTCCATCTCTAAGGACTCCTTGATAAACTTGTTGAGGAACTTGAGGGATGAGGGAAAAGGGATCATCGTCGTCACTCATGATATGGAGTGGTTGGAGGAATTAAATCCTGATGAGATCGTAGTATTGAGTAAGGGGTCCGTTTATAAGAGAGGACCACCTGAGGATATCTTCTCAGATATAAGGGGCCTCGTCATGAATCAATTAATACCTCCAACCTCTTATCTCATTGAGAACCTTTTGAGGAGGTGTCTGAGTGTTCGATCCACTGGAAATGCTTGAGATATTCAGGGCAGGTCAGTTAGAGAGTGTATATGCTAAACTTAATCCCTTGGTCAAGTTCATTCTGTTCATAATTTTCATAATACTCCCGTTGATATCCACTAGCTTCGTCCTCCAATTATTCTCATTAATAGCTCAGATCCCCCTGATATTGATGTCGAGATCCGGGAGGAGGGTCATTAGATCATTAAGAGCCTCAACTTTCTTCATTTTAATATTAATTGTTTTGAATTATATTACCACAAACAATATAATTTTTAGTTTATCTATGGTGATCAGGTTGCTCGTAATGATAATAGCTTCAGCTATATTCATGAATGGATCTAACCCATCGGAGATAGGGGACATATTATTTAAAATGAGGGTCCCTGTATCCATTACTTTCTCCTTCATAGTGGCTTTGAGATTCATCCCCGTGCTAGCTGATGATTTCATGAATATAGTAGCTTCTCAAGCTAGCAGGGGTCATGAAGTGGAGAGGAGTGGCTTCATAAGGAGAGCTAAGAGCCTCCTCCCTCTACTGATACCCCTGATAGTTATATCTATCAGGAGAGCGCAACAATTGGCTGAGGCTTTAGAGAGTAGGTGCTTTGGATCGGGGAGGAGGACTAGTTATATCACCTATGAGGTGGGATTCATGGATTTACTCGCTCTAACATACGCTGCTACTGTCTTGATCATAGGTTCTTTCTTGGCGACACTCCCCCTCGAGTTTCCACTCCTTCCTTTCCGATGATATGGAGTTGAAGATGTATTATTTCAACTCCGACCCCTCTATTGTGGAGATGATGGAGTTGAAGGGGAGGGGTCTCTCCCTAGGCTTGGAGATGATGGAGTTGAAATATATCACATCCCAATTATTATATGTTTTCCTTATCGATGAGTGTAATATAATACTTTCGTGATACCTCATTTAAAAAGGCATCAAGTTTAAAGGTGGAGTTGATGCTTATCATATTCAGGTCCGGGCGGAGGGGAAGTAGTGGATGCCGGTAAATAGTATATTTTATGATAGCTCCTACATAAGCTATTCAATAATTAAAGATAAGAGGGTTCTGAGGGATTCATTCATACCTGATACTCTACCAGGAAGGGAGGAGCAGATATTCCAATTCACTAGGGCGTTATCAGATCTATTGAGCGACCAACCCCCGAGCGATGTAGCTTTCATAGGAAAGCCTGGAACTGGAAAGACCGCAGTAGTTAAGAACGTGGCTGGGAAGTTCAAACAGGAGTACCCTAACCTAAGGGCTAAGTTCGTTTATGTGAACTGTAGCCAAGCGACGACATCTTATAGAGTTATATATCAATTGAATAGAGCTCTAGGCGTTTTGGTCCCTCCCTCTGGCTATCCATTCGATGTCCTCTGGGATAAGTTCATCGAAGCTTACTCATCCTCGAACTCCAGGCTCATAGTCATCTTGGATGAGGTGGATTTACTAGTCAGGAGGGATGGTGGTAGGATACTTTACTCACTCTCAAGGCTCAACTACGAGCTCGGAGGGGACTTGAGCATAAGTATGGTCGTGATAAGTAACACATTGGATTTCTTAGAGAGGTTGGATCCGAGGGAGAGGAGCAGCTTCGAGCCCCTGAGGATACACTTCCCCCCATACACTCAACCTCAGCTCTACAACATACTGAGGCAGAGAGCTGACTTAGGGATAAAGCTCGGGACTTGGGATGATGAGGCGCTTCATCTAATAGCAGCTAGAGTTGCTCAAGAATCAGGAGACGCTAGAAGAGCAATAGATGTCCTTAGAATAGCAGCTGAGATTGCGGAGGATGAGAGAGCTGAGAAGTTAACAATTAAGCATGTGGAGAAAGCCCTGAACTCAGTTAATGAGGAGGAGATATCAGTTACCGTGAGGACGCTTCCCCTTCACCATAGGTTGATATTAGCGGCTATAGCTGAGGTACTGGAGAGGCCTCAAGTTAGGCCGGGGACTGGGGTGATATATTCCGTGTACAGTAAGAAGGCCCAGAGTTATGGTGTGAAACCACTCACGATGAGGAGGGTTAGCGGAATCCTGAGGGAGCTCGAATCCCTCGGCTTAGTCGAGATAAAGATGGATTACGGAGGGGCCAGGGGTAATACTAAGGTCGTGGAGAGGATGGCGATACCTCCGGAACAGGTGAAGTCCCTCCTCTTTCAGATGGGAATAAGAATGTGAATATATTTATGTAAATATAATTACTGAAAATTCATAATTTCAATCTCTAAATCCCTCAAATTTATTACGGGAACGTTCCCCACGGTTACCTCTATCCCCAAGCTCCTTATGTAGGGGGTCTCATTCTCGAAAGTGCCTGAGTTGATCAGCTTAACTCCCTTATAATCCCCCACTCCGTAGACGTGTACATGACCCGTATGAAGTACGTTAGGAGGATTCTCGATCAAGAGCCAATCCCTCCCCTCAGGCGATATAGGGTGCTCACCATATATGGGCGCTAGATTCCTCAACCTCAAGATCCATGACATCGCTTCCACTACAGTTTGCGGGCTCACGGGCTGCAAGCCTGGTATGTGCTTCATAACAGCATTTAAGCTCCTCCCATGGTAGAGGAGGAAGTTCAAGTCCCCTATCCTCACCATAGATGGGTTGGGGAGGGCTACTATGTTCTGATTGGCATCCAACAATACATTTAAATATTCGGATTGAAGCTCCGGCTGAGGCTCAGCTTGCCTGACGGGCTCATGATTCCCCGGAATGTAAATCACTTTGATCCAACTCGGTACCCTGGAGAGGAACTTACCGGCGTACTCGAATTGCTTATAGACATCCGATATCCTGAGCTCCTCCTCTTGATTAGGGTAGACGCCTATACCATCCACTAGATCCCCGCATATCATGAGGTATTTGACATCTCTCGCATCCTCACTCCTCAGCCATCTCAAGAACCTCTCGAAAGCTCCCTCATTGAAGTACCTACTTCCTATATGCACATCGCTTATCATCACGACCCTCCCATAATGCCTCCCCCCGAGGACCTCATCGTTCCTCACATCCGGGAGGAAGATGCTCTCCCCATACAACTTCCCATTGATGTAAGTCCCCCTGACTCCTATCACGCTATCCAAGGGGGTCCTCTCAGCGAGCTCCCAAGCCTTGCTATCCCTCCTAAATATCACATTTAATGCGCCGCTCTCATCTTCAAGAATAATCTTTATTGATCCATCTTTCATTGAATTTTTTTCCATTATCATACCTACTATGAAGAGATTGTCCCCATTCCTACTCGTCTTATTCCTCAACTCCGCTATGGGTATGGGCTCCAGGTCCACCCATCTCGATACTAAAGGCTTGAGCTTATCGAACCTCACTCTGATGAATTTGATGAACTCCTCAACGCTCCCAAGGATGCCCAAGTTATCTGGCTTCGAGATGACATCGAATTCTATACCGCCTCCTCTACTCCCAGCCTCTATTAAGGGGAGGATGTCCTCATAATCTATGACGGGCTTACGAGGCAATAACTCCACTATCCTCTCAACATCATCCCTCTGCATCAAGCAGCTCAACGCTTCAGGAGTCAGATTGAGGCCCCTTCTCAAGAACTTTCTGAGCAGCTCGACTTCACTCATCATGCGATCGGGGGATCGTAAGTTAAAATCGTTGGAGGGGTATGCGGAACTCCACCCCTCAAACTATAGCATGAAATGAAGATTCTCCGGATCCTTTTCTAAAAAAGATCTATCATTAAATATTATCGAAAATTAAGTCATATCGCCGCAGGCGCACCAAGCCTCGTTCAATGAATCGAAGACCTCCCCGAACCCCTGGAAGTACTTAGCTGAGATGGATATCACTCTTATTGGGGATCTGAAGGAAGATATAGCGTTTAATAGGTCATTTAGGGCATCTGCATAAACACCATACCTCCCCTCCAGTAAACTCGTCTCCCCCCTCAGGACTGCCTCCCATACATCGCTGAAATCCCTCCCTCCCCAGAGATCTGATTTATTGAGCACGGGAATTACCTTGACCCCAAGCTTCAACTCCAATATCTTCGCGAGGAGGGCAGAAGATATCAAGTCCTCTAAATCTCTCTTTGGATCGTAATCCCCTAAGTAGATGGATAGGAGCCTCATACCCCTAGATAACCTCTCGCATAAGGCCCTCCCAGTCGGTCTGAATGCGAATATCTCCATCTGTCCGGGCGTATCTATTATCAAGGTGTCGCAACTCAGCGATATGAGGGATTCAACTATATCATCGGATCTATCGACCATCAGGTCTGCAGCTCTCACTATAGCACCATTGGGCCCTAAGTTCTCCCTCCTCATCAAATCCTCCACGCTTATAATATCCCTTATATCGTAAGAGGGCTCGTAAGGTAGGGAATGTGCTCCGGGATCTAAGTTAACCGGGCAGCTCTCGATCAAGAAGCTCTTATTCAACCATTTCGAGAAGTTCGCTGTGAATGTGGTCTTGCCCGAGCCAGCCGTACCTAACACGATAACTCCTTTCATCCTACCACCAAAAATTTTTAGGTCGTGGTGGAATTAAAGAACGGTGCCGGGGTACCCTAGCCAGAGGGCCAGCTACCGGCTAAGAAAGGGGCCGGACTCGAGATCCGGTGGCCTCCGGGCCTCGTGGGTTCAAATCCCACCCCCGGCGTTAATTAGATATCTTATGGAGCCTCAATAGATCTGATTTGAAGGGGCTCAACTCCTCAGGTATCTCCACTTTTATCGGTTCCCTCATGCTGAGGTTCCTCTCCTTCCTCATCCTCCAGATGCTGCTGTTGAACTCCATTAAAGCTTCGCTCAACTTGAGGTAGTCCGTGTAGTACTCATCCCTCGGCTCAGGGAGGCTCTCTAAGTGGACTGAGCCCCCATAAATCTGTCTCCATATATAATCAGTTATGTGAGGTATTATCGGTGCCGAGAGCTTCAGGACTGTCCTTAGGACTTGATGTAGGGTCCATCTAGCTGACCTCACCTCTACCTCATCTCCCATACCGTAAGCCCTCTCCTTGACCAACTCGATGTAATGAGGGGCGAAGACATCCCAAACGAAGCTCCTTATCTCATTGGCCGGATCGAAGAAATCAAATTTCTTATAGCCGTTTAACGCTCTCTCTATAGCTTTATTCAATCTACCCAATATCCATAGATCAGTTGGCTGCAAGTTCACTCTATCAGGCTCCTCGAATTGGGATATGAACCTAGCGACGTTCCATAGCTTTTGGAGGAACTTATAGGCGCCTTCTATCTTCCTCTCGGATATCCTCAAGTCAGATCCATGGTGAGCCTCAGCAGCGCCGAAGAACCTGACTGCATCAGCCCCATATTTCTCGAAAAGGGGCCAGGGATAGATCACGTTTCCTAAACTTTTATGCATAGCTCTCCCCTGAGCATCTAAACCCATGCCGGAGAGCCAGACGTGCTTGAAGGCCTGCCTTCCCAATATCTGGTGGACCCTGAGGAACGTGTAATGGAGCCATGTCCTCACTATATCCTTACCTTGAGGCCTCAAGTCGCTAGGTCCGAGCTTCTTGAACATCTCATCGTTCCAGAGGTATCCGTTGTAAACGAGAGGGGATATGGAGGAATCGAACCAAGTATCGAATACTCTCTCCTCTCCTTCAAAGCCATCCGAGGAACCGCAGTGAGGGCACCTATCGAATGGAGGATCTTCCTTCCAAGGTCTGTAATACTTCCCTGGTCTCGGTAGCACCGGCTTACCGCAGCTCTTACAGTACCATATAGGTATCTCCGTAGCGTAATATCTCCTCCTCGATATGGGCCAATCGGAGCTTATGGATCTCAACCACTCCCTCCAATAGTTAGAGGACCACTCAGGGTAGAACTTGATAGTATTCAAGTAATTCTCGAGATCTCGAACGAAATCTATCTGCTTGAGGTAGTATTCCCTCATGGGGATTATCTCGAGCGGAGTCTTGCACCTCCAGCAAACCGGAGTCCTATGAATTATATCCTCAACTCTCTCAACGAATCCTTCTTCCTCCAGATCTTCTATTATCTTCTGCCTAGCTTCGCTTATCGTAAGCCCCTTGTACCTTCCAGCCGCTTCATTCATTAGACCATCCTCATCCACTACCATCTTAGGATCGAGCCCCAACTCCCTGAAGAGCTGTACGTCCATCTTATCCCCGTAAGAACATACCATCACTAGACCAGTTCCGAACTCGGGGTTAGCGTACGGATGCTCTAATACCGGAACTATATCCCCCAGGGGAGTGACCAACCTCTCCCCCCTGAGCCAATGGTATCTAGAGTCATCAGGGTTGTATATCACCGCTCTGCAAGCTGGAAGTAGCTCGGGTCTAGTAGTAGCTATAGTGACCCTCTCATCACTCCCCTCAACTCTGAACCTCAAGTAGACTAATTTTGTTGGTATCTCACTATACTCAACTTCAGCATCAGCTAGAGTAGTCCTGCACCTCGGACAGTAAACGTTAGGCCTATAATCTTCATAAACGAATCCCTTGCTCCATGCATCGATGAAAGTAGCTTGAGTCACCATCCTCCATAACTCGTTATCAGTCTGGAAGTATTGCTCAGTGGTGAAGCTTATCCCCAACCTCCTGGTTATCGAGACTATATCCTGCTCAGCCTCATCCAAGAACTCCCTGCAGAGTCTTATGAACTCCTCCCTCGGATATTCGAACATCCTTATCTTGTATCGCTTCTCCGTCTCCACCTCAACTGGGAGCCCGTTCCTATCTATCCCGAGGGGGAAGTAGACCTCATAACCCATCATCCTCATGGTCCTAGCTATCATATCTATCTGAGAGTAGTGGATCGCTGCTGCTATGTGCCACTTCCCGCTAGCGTAAGGTGGAGGGGTATCTATTGAGAACGCAGGCTTCTCCGTATTCGGATCGAACTTATATATCCTCTCCTCATTCCAGATCCTCTGTATCTCGAGCTCCATCTCGGGAGACCAGTGCTTCTCCTTGAGCCTTGGCTCTAACAATATTTCCCCTCCAGCCCCGCAGATCTACCTACCCAATAAAAACCTTCAGGGCTCCCCCTGGGAGTAGCGACAACCCGCCAACAGCCTCGATACTATATCCACTATCCTAATCTGCTCCGGGATCTTGGATTCCACTACGTACTTCAGTATGATCCTCTCAGCCTCATCCTCAGTCAATCCGATGGTCGAGTAGAAGCACACCCCCTTGGGGGTCCTCAATGGGCTATATGAAGGGTTCCTCCTCACTATCTCGAGTTTTCCCATCATCCCAGCTGAGATAAGAGCTCTCTCTATCTCATCCGTCGGTGCCTTCGATGTGACAGCTATGAAAGGTATGCCAGTCTCATCGTAGAATCTGTTGACATCTAATACGTTCAAACCAGCGAAAGTAGTGCCCTGACTCATGACTACTCTGACTTCCTCCCTCAGCTTAGGGCCCCTCACCATCCTTATCAGAGCGTCAGTGGAGTCATCGCCATCCACGGATATCCTCTCCCTCAGGGATAGTTCCATTATGAGATCCCTGAACATGAGCCCGACTAAGAATGTCTCAGAATCCTTCCCCCTCTCGAATGGGGAGTCATCGACCGCTAATATCCTACCCTTGATGCGCAAGCGGCATCAAGAGAACTACTGACCTCTTTATATTTTTCCATAACATCAAACCGGGATGAGCTTAGAGGAACGCATGAGGAAGGAATCGGCTGAGAGGACCCTCCTAGCTGTACTACTCGATCCAGCTAAATTGGATGATGAGGGGGCTAGGAAGTTAGCTAGGGCAGCTTCAGATGGGGGAGCTGATCTGATATTCGTCGGGGGATCTATAGGAGCTGGTTTCAGGTTAAATGAGGTAATATTGAGCATTAAGAGGGAATCCAATATACCGATAATCCTATTCCCAGGGAACGTCGATGGAGTATCCCCTCACGCTGATGCCATACTCTTCATGTCCCTCCTCAACTCAACTAATCCCTACTGGATAATACAAGCTCAAGCTTTAGCTGCGATCCCGATAAGGAGGATGGGTCTAGAGGCCATACCTACAGCTTACCTCATAGTGGAGCCGGGGCAGAGGAGCGCCGCCGGCTGGGTGGGCTCAGTCAACCCAATACCTAGGGATAAACCGGAGATAGCTTTAGCTTATGCTACAGCAGCTGAGATGCTCGGGATGAGGTGGATCTATCTAGAGGCAGGGAGCGGCGCTGAAGCTCCAGTACCACCTGAGATGGTGAGATTAGTTAGGGAGAGGACGAATCTCGGCATAATAGTCGGTGGAGGTCTCAGATCCCCTGAGCTAGTGAGGGAGAGAGCTGAAGCAGGGGCTAACGTAATAGTGGTGGGGACGCATATCGAAGAGGGAAGGGACGCCTTAGCTAGTGTAAAGGAGATGAAGGAGGCCCTGAGGAAGCGTTAATGAATGTATCTGATGTGAAGCTTCCATAAACTCTAGAGCGATCATCACATGATTTCTCAGTATTAAATATTGACTCGAGAGCTAACGTTCAGCGGGAGCTTGAGCGTAAAGCTTAATATTTGGTACTTCAGTGAACGATGAAGCCCCGTGGTGTAGCGGCCAAGCACGCCGGGCTCTGGACCCGGAGACCCCGGTTCGAATCCGGGCGGGGCTACTCAATTCCTGCGAAGCTATCAAAATAGCGGGCCCGGGGGGCTTCGAACCCCCGACCCCCCGGTTAAGAGCCGGGTGCTCTACCATTCTGAGCTACGGGCCCCTCCTCACTTAATGATGATGTAATAAAAAACCTTACGCTCGCTCAGCTAGCTCTACAGCGTACCTCACTGCCTCCTCAGCGGACTCCGTAGCCTTTATCCCTATCTCTTCTAGTACCCTCTTCCCTTCATCGGCTTGATTACCGCTCATCCTCACTACAACTGGGATCTTGAGTAATCCCTTTTCCTTAATAGATTTGACTCCGAGCGCTACTTCTAATGCGCTCGTGATACCGCACAAGGTGTTTATGAGGACGACGCTGACCCTCGGGTTAGAGAGTATTATCTCTAAAGCGTTAGCTACCCTCTCAGCTGAAGCCCCTCCCCCGATGTCGCAGAAGTTAGCTGGCTTACCGCCGAAAGTGTGGACTAAGTCCATAGTGGCCATAGCTAGACCAGCTCCATTGGCCATGGTCCCTATGTTACCGCTGAGCTCGACGTAAGCTATATCCCTCTTCCTCGCCTCATTCTCCCTCGGGTTCTCAGATGAGTAGTATCTTTTCTCGAATTCCCTATGCCTGAAGAGAGCGTTATCATCCACTTCTATCCTAGCATCTAATGCTACGAGCCTCCCATCCTTGGTCAAAGCTAGGGGATTTATCTCGATCATCATAGCATCATATTCGACGGCTATATCCCATAATGAAGTTATTATCCTCTGTATCTCATTCACCTTATCTGGGACGTTCTTAGCCGCATTTTTAGCTAGAGCTCTAGCTATATGGGATCTCATCCCTATGAGCGGGTGGACCGTCCTCTTCTCTATGGACTCAGGGTGGCTAATAGCTATCTCTTCAACGTCCATTCCCCCATAAGGTGTGGATATGAAAGTCATGCTCCTGGAATTCCTGTCAATTATCCCTCCAATATATATCTCAGTGACCACATCAACTGGTTCCTCAACTAGCAAGGAGCTTACCTCATATCCATAGAAAGTCCTTGAAAACAAATCCTTAGCTACTTCTCTCGCTTCATTTGGGGAATTGACTAGTTTTATTCCACCAGCTTTCCCTCTCTGCCCATGGGGTATCTGTACTTTAAGGACCCCCCTTCCCCCAAGTTTTTCAACAGCTGAGGAAGCTTCCTCAGGATCTCTAGCTAGGATTCCCCTCGGAATCGGTATACCTCTGGAGGCAAGGGCCTCCTTCGATTCATATTCTAGAAGCCTCATGATGCATCTAGGGACTTAAATATCGATATTTTTAATATTTGACCCTCCCCGACTGGGAGGTGAAAGCATGGCGATATTAGTTAGGGAAGGAATGAGAGTACTAGTTCAGGGAATAACTGGAAGGCAGGGGACGATACACACGAAGCTAATGCTCGAATATGGGACGAAGGTAGTTGCAGGAGTCACTCCCGGGAAGTCGGGCGCAAAAGTATATGATGTGCCAGTTTTCGATTCAGTGGAGGAAGCAGTGAGGGAGAAGGGACCTATAGATGCATCCATAATCTTCGTCCCAGCCCCTTATGCGATGGACGCCGTTATAGAGGCAGTTGATAACGCTATCCCATTAGTCGTAGTCATAACTTGGGGGATGAGGGAGA
>JAVCBY010000033.1:0-38603 GCA_037917625.1 Thermoproteota archaeon
GAGAAGGTTCCAGTGGGAGGGGTAATAGTGACCAAGCTCGATGGAGCTGCGAAGGGGGGTGGCGCTCTTTCAGCAGTAGCAGCATCAGGGGCGCCGATACTCTTCATAGGTACTGGAGAGAGGATAAACGATCTCGAGAGGTTCGATCCTGGGAGGTTCGTTTCAAGGCTTTTAGGTGGTGGGGACATAATTGAGCTCGCTATGAGGATAGAGGAAGCATTTAAGGAGAGCAAATTGATGGAGAGGATGTCAAAGGGGAAGTTCGACTTAGAGGATTTCAGAGAGTATATTCAGCAGCTTGGGAAGGCTGGCCCCCTGGAGAAACTCTTGGAGATGGTCCCGGGGATCGGTGGTAGGGTACAGCTCGATATAGACTCTGGGGAGATGAGGAGGTGGATAGCGATAATAAACTCGATGACTCCTGAGGAGAGGAGGGACCCATCCCTGATAAGGGGATCTAGGATAGAGAGAATAGCTAGAGGATCCGGGGTCACCGCTAAGGAAGTCAGGAAATTGTTGAAATCCTATCATCAGGCGAAGAAGCTCATAGAATCTATTTCATCGGAATCTAAGGCTAGGAGGCTCTTCAGGAGGATGGGTATAAGTGGATGAGCTCAAGGGAATTGTCCTCTGTGAGTTCTGCGGAGCAAGTATAATGGGCAAACCGGTAGATAATCTAAGTTTAATTAGTCTGTTGAATTCTGAAAGTCCCTCGGGAGGGAGTTGTGACCTCTGCGGTGGACTCTTGAGTAGGGAGCTTGGGAGTATGCTCAGGAAGGCCTTGATCAAGCTAGAGGAAGTGGAGCTATCATCAGTGAAATTGGGCGTCTCCTTACCAGCTATCTTGATGGAGAGGGAGGACAGGATAAGGGCTAATCACAATCCCCCGGCGATGAGGTCCCTTAAGGTCACTCTGACGAGACTGCTGGATAGGGCGATGAACTCTCTCACTGGCATTAAGATAAGTCAGGAGCCAGATGCCATTCTGGTATTCGATTTCGAGGCAGGGGATGTCAAGTTAGAATTAGCACCAATATTCATCTTTGGAAGGTATAGGAAGCTCCAGAGGGGGATCTCACAGTCCAGGAGGAAGTGTCCCGAGTGCGGAGGTAGGGGGTGTGAGGCATGCGATTGGAAGGGTAAGATCCCTCAGGGAAGTGTTGAGGGCATAATCGGGGAGGTGATGAGGGAGTTCTTCTCAGCCGAGGATTATATCCTCCATGGAGCTGGGAGGGAAGATGTAGATGCTAGGATGCTCGGCGAAGGGAGGCCGTTCGTGATGGAGTTAGTGAGCCCTAAGAGGAGGAGCGTTGACCTGAGGGAGCTGGAGTCAGAGATAAATAGGAGAGCAGCTGGCCTAATTGAGGTTAAAAATTTAGAATTTTCTACCAGAGAAAAAATAAGAATATTAAAAGAAAGATCTCCGAATTTCAAAAAATTATATAGAGCTTTAGTAGAGGTAGAAGGGGGAGTTGATGAGCAAGAGCTGGAGCTCTTGAAGAGGCTCGAGGGAGCTGTGATAAGACAGAGGACACCTAAGAGGGTGCTCTGGAGGAGGGCCGATATAACGAGATTGAAGAGGGTATATGAGGTAAATTTCAGGAAGATAAATGAAAAAAATTTTGAGTTATTTGTTCTATGCGATGGTGGACTTTACGTTAAGGAGCTCATCAGTGGGGATGATGGGAGGACCAGTCCGAGTGTGACTGAGATCCTGGGGAAAAAATCTTTTTGTAGTGAACTGGATGTACTCGAGATAATGATTGGGTAAAGTGGTGATGATGCATGGGTAGGAGGTCATTCGGGTTCCTCTACAGATCGAGGGATTTCCTCTCAAAGACCCCGCGAGAGAGGGGTAGGCCATCCCCCGCGAAGTTCCTCAGGGAATTCGAAGTTGGTGATAAGGTCGTAATAGATGTGGAGCCCTCCGTAAGGAGGGGGATGCCCCACAGGAGATATCAGGGGAAGGTAGGCGTCGTGGTGGGCAAGAGAGGGGAAGCTTATCTGGTGGACATCAAGATGGGAGGTAAGACTAAGCACTTAATCGTACTTCCCGTCCACCTCAAGAAGCACTCGGGATGAGGATGATGGATTTGGCTGAGAGAGGCCCTCAGAATAGGAGAGCTCTCACATTGGCTGAAGTTAAGGCTTTGGTATTCGATAGATGGTCCTCAGTAGTGGAATCCTTGACTCTGGATCAGAGGAGGCTCCTCATATACTTATCGAAGTTCACGAAGGTATCCGATCCTGAGAGGGCTAGGGAGACTGTGGAGGAGCTCATGAATAGGTTTAAGTTGAAGGAGGAGCATGCCGTTATGATAGTTAACATACTACCTGAGGACGAGGAGGAGTTGAGAGCTTACCTCTTCAAGGATTATCCATTGTTAAGCCAACAGGACTATAAGGAAATGCTTAACTTATTGAAGTCCCTCAGGGAATAAAGAGTAAATGGTGTCCTAAATGTGGAGGCTTGCGCAGGGCAGGAGGAGACCTCATGATAGCTGGGCTTACGTTCTATATGTAGATGAGGCTAAGAGGAGAGTCCAGCTTGTTGGAGATAGATATTTCATACTTATGGAGTTCGCTCTGAGGCCAAACGTTAATGTTAACGTGATGGATAAGATATACGTCGGTAAGGGAGCTAGGAAGGAGGTCAGTAGGTTCATAAGATATCTAACGTACGAAGAGCTCCCTCCAACAGCTAAAATGCTCCTGGAATCCGTGATCTCGAGGATAGTGAGAGAGGGAGAACAATTCTTCATCAATTTGTTCAATGAAAGTGTCCCCGTGACTACAAGGCTTCATCAACTCGAACTACTGCCTGGAATAGGGAAGAAAACTCTCCTAAAAATACTCGAGGAGAGAGCTAAGAGACCCTTCTCCAGCTTCTCTGAGCTCGCTGAGAGAGCGGGCGTAAAGGAACCCGCGGAGCTCATAGTGAGGAGGGTGATGGATGAGATGCTAGGGAAGGACAAATATCATATACTTGTAGCGCCCAGGGAGTTATTAGAGATCGAAGAGGAGGAAATTAGGTAACTCTTGTCCCTATTTCTCCATTAATTGCCCTAATTAGATCTCCGGGATTCTTGTAACCGGAGATCCTCACTTCAATCCCCCTCTCAGCTAACCTAATAGCTGATTCGATTTTCCCCCTTATGGATCCAGTTGCATCGAGGGAGGGGAGGCTCATGCCCTCAAGGGTGCTCCTGTCGATAACTGGAATTACGTTTCCAGCCTCATCGAGGACTCCAGGTTCATCCATGAGGTATATCACTTTTTCGAACCCTAAGTCCAAGTGAAGAGGTATCTCATCTGCCGAGAGTATGTAAACTCCCCTCTCATCGTCCGGTATCAGATCACCGTGAGTTAAGGGTATGAATTCCGCTTTAATGAGCTCCTTCAACGAGGAGGTCTCACACAGGATCCTTCCGTGGTCCCTCCTCATCATGGATCTAGGTGGGAAGGGTGCTACAGGTATGCCCTCCTCCATCATGACCTTCGCTACCCTCAAGTTGAGTTCGCTCACCCCTATCATCGTCTCAGAGGCTCCCATCCTGTTCCAATCCCCCATCCCTAAGTGAAGGCCGCTCCTCAAGACGGGCTCATGCCCATACTGCCCAGCCCCATGAGCTAAGAATATTTTGAAATCATTCATTATGCTCTTAATCTCAATAGAAATTCTCCTTAGGACATCCAATCTTATTTCCCTTCTTCCCTCCTTCTTGAGAGTTATCAGGGAACCCCCGAGCTTTATGTAGAGCATACCTAGATCTGAAGTTATCTTTTATAACGGTTGATCGGAATTCATTAAGATGAGTGATTCAACATACGTGCTGAGTTCGGACGTGCTGATGAGATCTCTGGTGAGATATGAGCCAGGATACTCTCTGATAAAGGGATCTAGGCTCATAATACCGGAGGAAGTACTCTCGAAAATAGAGGAGGATGCTCTAAGTGGTGATAGATTCAGTGTAGGAGCTTTAGGGGAGATAATATGGCTCCAGGATCTCGGGAGGGAGGGTTACATAGAGGAGGTGAGAGTTGAGGAGCACAGGGGAAAGGGGATAGATGCTCTACAGGAATTAGCCAAAAAGTTCTCCGCAAAGGTCCTCACGGGAGATAGGATAACTACATTATCCCTTCTGGCTAGAGGGGTGGATGTCCAGTACATAGGTCCGAGGATGGACGGGCTCAGGATCTACGATTACTTCGATGAGGAGACTATGAGCGTCCACCTGAAAGAAGGAGCCCCGCCTATGGCGAAGAAGGGGCGCCCAGGGAACTTCAAGTTAGTTAAGCTCTCTGATAAGAAAATGGAGGAATTTGAAGTGAGGACTATAGCTTATGAAATACTGGAGAGGGCGAAGACGGGGATAGATGCTTTCATAGAGGTGATGTATGATGATGCTTACATAATACAACTCGGGGACCTTAGGGTATTAGCTGCCTTCCCTCCCTTCTCAGATGGCATCGAGATAACCGCTGTAAGACCCCTGGTGAAGGTCACCTTAGACGATTATAACTTGAGCGATAAGCTGAAGAGGAGACTGAGCGAGAGAGCGGAAGGTATATTGATAGCTGGACCTCCAGGCGCTGGGAAGACGACTTTCGCGAGCGCATTAGCGGAGTTCTATAAGGAAAGGGGGAGGATAGTGAAGACTCTCGAGTCACCCAGGGACCTACAAGTGGGGCCAGAGATAACTCAATATGGGAGGCTCGCTGGCTCCTTCGAGAATACAGCGGACCTCCTTCTCTTAGTCAGGCCGGATTACGTGATATTCGATGAGATGAGGAAGACTCAGGACTTCAAGATATTCGTAGATATGAGGTTAGCTGGCGTCGGGATGGTGGGCGTCATTCACTGCGGCTTCCCGATAGAAGCCATACAGAGGTTCATAGATAGGGTTGACTTAGGCGTCCTTCCCCACGTAGTCGATACCGTCATATTCATAAAGGACGGGAAGGTTGAGAAAGTATACTCCCTGAAGATAACAGTTAAGATGCCTACTGGAATGAGGGATGTGGCTTTAGCGAGGCCAGTAGTCTTAGTTAAGGACTTCGAGACTGAGACAGTGGAGTACGAAATTTACACATTCGGGGAGGAGGTCATAGTGATGCCGGTCTCAGCTAAGGAACCTGTAGTTGAGGGAGCCCCTAAGTTCAGGTTGAAGAGGAGGAAGCACACGATAATACTGGATCTAGGTCCCGCGATGTCCGATACTGAAGTGACTATCTACTCAGGTGAGAGGGAAATGGCTACGCTGATCACTGATTCTAGAGGGAGGATAACTCTAGCTAAGAGCAGCCCTCTAGGTAGGAGAGTCCTTGAAGCGATAAAGAATGAGAATCTGAGGATAGTCCCAGGGGAGAGGAGCGAGGAGTACGAATTCCCATCAGAGTGAATTATTCTCCGCTGACCTCCTCACCCTACCCTCAAAATCCACTTCAATGAGGAAATCTAGAGAAGATCCCGGAACTAGGGACTTCCAGGAACTATCTCCCTTCAATATGAGCTCCCTTATCTTAGTGGCCTCGTATATCTCCCTCTTGAAGAAGGGGACGTTCTCCACATGAATCCCTACTTCCTCAAGGCACCTCACCGTCTCAGGATCATTTGAAAAAGCGATATCTATCCTCGGAACCCTATCCAAGACTATAAGCCCCCAATTCTCCTCAGGCGATTGAGTATCTGGGATGCAAGATATGAAGATCCTCTCGAGGGGAAAGCCCTCCCTCCTCAATGTCCTCACTATGAGCTCCATCCTCTCCCCAGCTGAGAGGGGGTTCCTCGGGTGGCAGCAGAACTGGGAGCTCCCTATCCCTATCACAAGCTCCTCAGCCCTAGATAGGGCGTACCTGAATAAGTAGAGATGGCCATGATGGAGGGGCTGAAACCTGCCTACGACCAGAGCTCTCCTAACCATCTCCCACACCCGGGGTCAGCAGCACTTCAGGGATCATCTAATATCTATGGAGTAACTCCTCTTCATCCCCCGTCGGAATTTTAGGTACAGCTTTTTAATATTCACTTCCCTCAACATCGATGCCTAGGATCCCAGTTATCAAATCCTCGACTTCTTCATCGCTCATCTCAACCTCAAGGAGTTGATACTTCGAATAACCCTCCTTCCTCCTCTCCAACTCCCTCCCCTCTAAGACTATCGCCCTCCTGAATGGGTGCATCTCCACCTCTATGAAAGCCCTGACTAAGTTCTCAACAGTCGCTTCATGAAGCACTATGAGTCCATTAACGAGCTCCATAACGATCCTCTTGTGGGCGTGCCCCTTAGGGACCCCTATGATTATCCTCCTCAAGTCCCTGTTCCTGATGAAGAGGGCGAACTTGGAGGTCAAGATATTAACTGCTTCTCTAGCTGGTCCTGATAGAGATAGTTCAGCGGCCTTGCTGAGCTCAACCCATCTCACTTCCTTATTCCCTCTCCCAGGTCTCAGTTTCCCGGAGATCGGCTTGCAGAGATAAGTTATGCGGACCTTATCTCCATCGGCTTCTCTCACATCGATAGCCCTAATGATATCGATATGCAAACCAGTGGAGTCAGCTATTATCTCACTCAGCGAATCTCTGAGACTCCTCCCAGGCTCAACTAAGTCACCGGGGATCGACCAATCCTTCCTACCTCTCTCCCTCACTAGGAGCAGGCGATCTCCCTTGATAACGGCGCCTCTCAACTCCAATTTGTAACTGACCATTAGCCCCTCACTAGGGATGTGAGGGAGGAGAATAGCTTAAGAGATGCACCTAAGGCCGTAGCGTACTGAGGATCTTCAGGGACAATCAGGTTACCACCGAAAAGTTTTATGGGTCTTTTTATTGCTTCAACTATCTGCTCATAGCTGGCTAATCCTCCAACGAGGACGATCTTATCTTCCAATCCCACTGATTTAGCTGCGAAGAGGGAAACAACTCCGATGACCTGCCCCACCATATTCACGAGGGCCGCAGCGATGTCCTCTAGTTTAGCGTCATCCACTAGCTTCCCGAAGTTTGAGGCAGTGGCATTGACATCTAACTTCCCCACGGGCCCTCCGACTATATCACCGACTTTGAGATCCAGGTTCTCGGAGCTCCCCCTTGATGCTAGTTCAAGGAGTGATTCTATGGATGATCTACCAAGTAAGAGCTTTCCTAAGCCTAAAAGGGTCCCACCTCCGACACCCGTTCCTCCCAAATGCCTGACATCGTAGCCAGAATTCCTCTCCCTCACCTCAACTATCGCGGTTCCCGTGCCAGCGCTAGTGACCACGCACTCCCTTAACTTAGCTAAGAAGGCTCCTCCCCTTCCTATAGCCTCTATCTCATCCACCTCGAAGAGAGGGAGGCCGAGGATACGTTTGGGGAGGGATCTCACTTTCCCCCCGCTCACAGCAATAGCTTCTACTTCATTAATATTGAGCCCCATATCAGTCAATATCTTACCTATTGTGCCAGCTGCAGCTGCTAAAGGGTCTGAGGAGACGACTAAAGTCTTCAATATAACCCCCCTCTCTGATAGCAAGACTCCCTTCGTAGTAGTGCCTCCCATATCCAGCCCTATGACGAACATCATCTCCCCGCCCTCTTTACGGCATGCACTATAGGAGGGACGAGTATGAGAGCGAATGGGAGCTCCCAAGCTAATGTGACGAAGGATATTGTGAGTGCGGCCGCTATAGATAGCGGGGTTAAGCCCTCTTGGAATGGGAGGGGGAAGTATTGGCTCCAGAGGAGGAGGCCTATCCCTATTATCAAGTGCCCCACGGTGAGCCCTAAGGTAGAAGCTATTAAGTACCTCTTCACGCTATACTTATCCCCTCCAGCGAGCTTTCCTATTATGTAGAAGCATGTGAAGTTAGATGTGACGCCAACTGTCAAGCTTAGGATCGCATTCCCATGAGTAGCGATGTCCGATATGAATATCCCTATCGCAGCGGATAGCCCGCCTACGCTCGCCCCATAGAGGCATGATATCGTCGCGGGTATCACTACAGAGGGCCAGAACCTGACCCCGTAGAAAGTGAGTCCTAACCAGCTCACGTAGCCGATGAGAGCGTACAAGGCTCCCCCTACTGCTGATATAGCGATGTCCCTCAAGTTCATCCCTTATGAATGATCCATCAGAATTAAAATTTGACTAGAGGTTGAGGAGCTTGGGCCTCACCTCCTCACCCTCTAAATCGATTATGGCATAATTCCCTCGCGAGAGAGGCCCTGGGTTTATCGCTAAAGTAGTCCCTATCCTCTCCATACCCCTTGACTCATGTATGTGGCCGCAGATGCAGAGCAAGGGAGCTTCCCTCTCTATATAATTCCTCAAGGATTTGGATCCTACGCTAAGACCTGAGCTAACTCTATCCAGCCCGCTATCGAAAGGAGGGGTATGGCTAAGCAGGAGATCGACCTTCCCGAGCTCCTCCAGCATTAGTGAGAGCTCTTCCTCAGTGAACTCGATCCTAGTCATGAAAGGAGAAATCAGGCCTCCTCCCACACCACCGATTGAGTAGCCCATGATGTAAGCTTTATTACGGTGTAAGTTGAGGCAACCCTCGAGCTCTCGAATCTCGAGAAGGGGAGCAGGATCCATGTTCCCAGGGACGAAGAATACATTCTCATTGAAACCCCTAATATATCTAAGAATTTTCCTAACGTCTCCCATATCACCGTTAGAGATATCTCCAGCTACGAATACAGCATCAAAGCTTTCCCTCTCCAATAGAGGTATTAGCTTCGAATATGATGAGTGCACATCTGAGATCGCGAGCAGTTTCATACCCCTATCTTCCCCTCTCAATTTAAAATTTAGGTTGGAATAATGAGGGGAATCGTCAGGATAGGGGAAGGTATCCCCTTGATGGGATCCGTGGCTTTCGGCCTAATAGATAGGGGAACGAATCTGATACAAGTGAGGCCAATCTCATCCTGCCCCTTATCATGCATATTCTGCTCCACTGATGCCGGGCCCAAGTCTAGGACGAGGAGGACGGAGTTCTTAGTGGATCTAAACTACCTCATCTCTTGGTTTGAGAGATTAGTTGAGAGTAAAGGGATTCACGATATTGAGGCTCATATAGATACTGTTGGGGATCCCTTCCTCTACCCTAAAATAGTGGACCTCGTCAGGAGGCTTAGGGATATCCCTGAGGTGAAAGTGATATCCGCGCAGACTCACGGCCCTCTGCTAACTCAGAAGCTCATAGGGGAGCTAGAGAGAGGGATTGACAGGATAAACCTGAGCATAGACTCGCTAGAGGAGGGGAAGGCCAAGTACTTAGCTGGATCGGATTGGTTCAGGATAGATAAGGTGATTGAGGCAGCTAAGAGGATATCCCAGAGCTCCATAGACCTCCTCATAGCGCCCATCTGGGTCCCGGGGCTTAATGATGAGGATATCCCGAGAATAATAGAGTTCGCCCTGAGGATAGGGGCAGGGAAGAGATGGCCTGCGCTCGGTATCCAGAAGTATGAGGCTTATAAGGGTGGGAGAAAGCCCAAGGGAGTTAAGCCAATGAGCTGGGGCGAATTCTACCGGAGACTCGCTGATCTTGAGGGGGAGTTCGGTGTGAAGCTAATACTAAGCCCAGATGATTTCGGGATAAGGAAAGTCAGGGCAGTAGAGCCTCGCCTTAGAAAAGGTGAGATAGTGAACGTCAAGGTCTTAGGGGAGGGATGGAAGATTGGCGAGGTCCTAGCTGTCGCGAGGAATAGAGTTGTGACGGTCTTAGACGCACCTCCCCTTCCGCCAGGTTCATTGATGAAAGTGAGAGTGATCAGGGATAGGGATAATATATATTACGCGAGGTTCGTCGGAGGTGTGTGAAGAGCGCTGACCAGTCACGCTTATGTTTTAACTTAGGTTAGCGAGGGGGTGGAGGCATGGAAATAGCGTTATCGAGGGGAGAAATGGAGATCCTCGAGCTCCTCAGATCCAAAGGGGGGAGGGCGAGGATAGATGATATAGGAGATAAGAGCAGGGTCGCAGCCCTATCAATACTTCTCAAGGAAAAAGGGCTTCTAGAAGTTATAGAGAGGAAAAGGAAAGTTCTAAGGCTTACAGAGAGGGGAATGAAGCACGCTAAGGAAGGATTACCTGAAGAGAAAATATTGAGGATCTTGAGGGAGAGAGGTAAGGCTAGTCTCTCTGAGATATCGGAGTTGATGGAAGAGGATGAGCTCAACGTAGCATTAGGTGAGGGGAGGAAGAAGGGTCTCCTGAGGATAGAGAGCAGGAATGGGGAAGTACTGATAATTCCACTATCTTGGGAGGTGCCGGAGAGGGAGGTAATAGATAGGATCATGATGGGAGAGCTGGAGGAGTGGGATGTCGATCAAGGAATTCTGAAGAGCTTGAGGAGGAGAGGGCTTGTTGAGGTTGAGGAGGTCACTGAGGCTGAGATAATGCTCACTCCCTTTGGCTTAGATGCCGCTGAAGGGAGGATCCCCGTTATAGAGGAAGTGGGTAAGCTAAGCAGGGATCTGATAATTAGTGGAGAATGGAAAAAGAAAAAACTCAAGGCTTATGATGTTAAAGCGAGTCCCCCTGTAGTATATCCGGGAAAACCCCACCCATACGTCTATTTCTTGGAGGAGGTGAGGGAGATATTGATCGGGATGGGGTTCACTGAGGTGAAGAGCCCGATAGTTGAGAGCGAATTCTGGAACTTCGATGTCCTATTTCAAGCTCAAGATCATCCAGCTAGGGAGGTCCATGATTCATACAAACTAGCTTATCCAGAGGCAGCTGATCTCTCAAGGTATAGCGAGCTCGTCGAAAAGATAGCTAGGACGCATGAGGATGGTTGGGTAACTGGATCGAGGGGATGGGGATATAAATGGAACTTTGAGATAGCTAGGAGGCTCATATTGAGATCACAGACGACTGCAGCATCAGCTAGATCCTTAGCTAATGGATTGGAAGTCCCTAGTAAGATATTCGCTATAGATAAAGTTTTCAGACCGGAATCTCCGGATAAAACGCATGCATTCGAGTTCCATCAGTGTGAGGGAGTCGTTTTGGCTGAAGGGATGAATGTGAGGAATTTAATGGGATTCTTAGCGGAGTTCTCCAGGAACTTAGGCTTCAGAGAAGTGAGGTTCAAGCCAGCTTATTTCCCATTCACGGAGCCAAGTGTTGAGGCCTATGTCAAGCATGAGAAATTGGGATGGATAGAGATAGCTGGTTCAGGGCTCTTCAGACCGGAGATGCTGATACCCCTAGGTTACGATTACCCCAGGGTCCAAGCATTAGCCTGGGGGATAGGGATCGGGAGGTTGGCCATGATAAAACTAGGATTGGATGATATAAGGGAGCTTCACTCCCAGAACCTTGAATATCTGAGGAACGCTCCTCTGGTGTGGTGAGAGCTTGCCGGTCGTTAGTTTCAGCAGGAGGGAGATGGAGAGGCTTTGGAGAAGTTTCAGTGAGGAGGAACTCATTGATCTCTTAGATTTCACGAAGATAAATTTAGAATCCTTCAGTGAGGATGTGGAATTTGAGGTGACCTCCGATAGGATGGATCTCATAACTTTAGAGGGGATAGTGAGGTGTCTCAAAGGCGTCTCGAATGAGGAACTGGGCCTACCTAAGTATGGGGTGAGGAGGAAGGCCTTCGAAGTCAGGGTGGGTGAGGGAGTAGCTAAAGTCAGGCCTTATGTAGTCGCTGCTCTCGTTAGAGATGTCGATCTGAGGACTGAGGAGTCGTTAGTAGCCCTCATAGAAGCTCAAGAGAAAATACATGACACTCTAGGGAGGAAGAGGAGGAGGGTCGCAATCGGACTCCATGACTTCTCTAAAGTGAAGCCCCCTATAATTTACGATGCTAAGGTGGCGGAGGAAGTCCACTTCATACCTCTGGGTGAATATGCGGAGATGAGTGCTAAGGAGATATTGGAGCAGACAGAAAAAGGGAAAATATATTCTCACATAATCAAAAATCCAGAAAATTTGGTCCCATTAATAATGGACTCTAGGGAGGAGGTCCTCAGCATGCCCCCCATAATAAACTCCGAGCTCACGAGACTCACCCCGGGTGTGAGGGATATCTTCATAGATGTGACTGGGACTGATCTCAAGGCGATATGGTATGCCCTCGAGATAATATCCTCAGCTTTAGCTGAGAGAGGAGGGGAGATAAGCACTCTAGATATCTTATACCCTGACGGCAGGAGGATAGAGACCCCGAGATATGAACCTGAAGTGATGGAAGTGGAGCTTGATTTCATAAGGAGTATCGTGGGCTTGAACTTATCTGGGGAAGATGTGGTAATGCAGCTCATGAGGGCTAGACTGGACGCAGAGTGCTCAGATGGTAAAGTCAGAGTGCTAATTCCAGGATATAGATCAGATTTCTTGCACGCGATTGATGTAGCTGAGGAAGTTTCAATAACTTTAGGACTGAATAGAATCGGGTATGAGCTTCCAAGGAATGTAATGACTGTCGGTAAGCCTCATCCTGTGGAGAAGATATCGAGGAAAGTTAGGACAGTGATGATAGGACTCGGCTATCAGGAGGTCTTAAACTACGTAATGACGAGCAGGGCCTCCCTCTTCCATATGGTCGGTAGGGAAGAGAGGGAGGTAGTTGAGGTATCGAATCCAGTCTCTGAGAGTTACAGCATCTTGAGGGATGCTTTATTCCCAGGATTACTCTTATTTCTAGCTAATAATACGCATGTCAAGTACCCCCAGAAGGTCTTCGAGATAGGAGACGTAGTGCTAATAGATGAGAGGCTCGAGAATAAGACTAGAGATGAGAGGAGGGTAGCTGCTGCATACGCAGACGATTCCGTGGGTTTCGAGGACATATACTCTCATCTGAAGGTCCTATTTGAGAACCTCTCATATAGAGTAGAGCTGGAACCGAGGAGGGAGAGGCCCTTCATAGAAGGGAGGTGCGCGAGCGTGCTTAAGGAGGGGGAGGAGGTAGGAGTGATAGGTGAGATCGACCCTGAGGTCCTCATCAAGCTCGGGATAGCAGTGCCCGTCGCTATATTCGAGGTCTCCCTGAGTGTGTAGGGCTGAAGTAACTCACCTATCATCCCTCATTTGATATTATGGAGGCTCTCACGGGATTAGAGAGAGGAGGATGAAACTCGAGTTGCTCACAATAACTCTAGAGTCTTCTGTAGGAGGACCCCTCCCCAAGCTACATCCTTGAGGCTGATGACCTCACAAGGGCTATGCATATACCTTAAGGGTATAGAGATGAGGGCTGTCTTCACTCCTCCTCTAGCAACTTGTATCACCCATGTATCGGTTCCAGCGCCCTTAAGATCAGCTTCGTATTGATGGGGGATCTCATTCTCCTCTGCAGCTCTCTCTATTAACTCCACTATCTCAGGATGATATATGGGGCCCTTGCTTATGACGGGCCCCTTTCCTAAGGAGATCTTAGGGGCCTCGGGCAGCATAGGTTGCTCAGCGAATGTAACATCTATAGCTATAGCAACTTCAGGTCTCAACTTATATGCCATCATTTCAGCACCCCTAAGCCCTATTTCCTCTTGTATTGTCGCTGTGAAGTGTACTTCTGCATCTATCCCTCCTCCCTCCCGGCTCAGCATAGCTCCATATATCATCGCTGCGACGCCCGCAGCATTATCGAGACCTGGGGAGGAGAATAGCTCTGATCCAAGTGGAATTGGATCATAATCGGGGACTCCGTAGACTCCCGGCTTTACTCCCATACTCTCAGCTTCCTCCTTACTGTTAACTCCAATATCTATCACTAGATCCTTTATCTCTATTTTCTTCTCCTCAAGCTCTTTGTAAACCCTCAGGAGATGCGCTGGTACTACCCCTATGACCCCCCTAACTATCCCCTTTCCGGTTATCAACTTGACGCGGGATCCATAGAGGACTCTGGGGTCCCATCCAACTCCATCGAACTTTACGTACCCTTCATTCGTCACTTCCTTAACTATTATCCCGATCTGATCGACGTGAGCTGCTATCATTATGGAGGGCTTCCCTCCAGGGTTCAGGATACCTTCCACATTTCCCCAGGGATCTATCCTCATCACATCGCAGTATGGCTCAAGGATCTCAGCTATAGATGGAGCAAAGAGCCTCTCGCTCCCCGTAACCCTTGGGATGGATGTCAGCTTATTCAATATCTCTCTTATATTCTCGAGCGATGAGCTCAAACGATCACCTGGAATGCATCAAAGGATAAATAATAAAGGTTGGACCTACTAGGGATGTCCTTCAGGATAGAGGATGTGAGAGCTAGGGAGGTATTGGACTCTAGAGGGAATCCTACAATTGAAGTGAGAGTTAAATTGGAGGGAGGGGGCTTAGGGAAGTTCTCGGTCCCATCTGGTGCCTCGAAGGGGAAGAGGGAAGCCTTAGAGCTCAGAGACGGTGGGAAATGGTTGAGGGGAATGGGAGTAATTAAAGCAGTGAGGAACGTCAATGAGATAATAAGGCCCTCCTTAATCGGGGTAGACGCATCCATTCAACCTTTAGTGGATGATATATTGATCCAGTTAGATGGAACGCCGAATAAATCGAGATTGGGAGCTAACTCAATTCTTGGCGCTTCAATAGCTTCAGCGAAGGCATCAGCTGATCAAATGAATGTCCCGCTCTATAGGTACTTAGGAGGGGCTTTCTCGAGAGTTCTACCCGTACCTTTAATGAATATAATAAACGGTGGAAAGCATGCAGGCAACGAATTAGCTATTCAAGAATTCATGATAGTACCAGTGAAATTTAAGACGTTTAAGGACGCTCTCTTTGCTGGAGTTAGCGTATATATGGAGTTGAGATCGCTTCTTGAGGAGAGATACGGTAGGCAAGCTGTTAACTTAGGGGATGAAGGGGGCTTTGCCCCTCCGATGAAGAGAACTGAGGAAGCCTTAGAAGCTTTGGTCAGCTCGATAGAGAGGGCTGGATTCGAGGGAGAAGTTAAGCTAGCTATGGACTGTGCTGCGAGCAACTTCTATGCAGATGGAAGGTATAAAATAGATGGAGAATACCTGACAAGAGAGGAGTTGATATCATTTTATGAGGGCATAGTGGATAGGTATCCGATAGTAGCGATAGAGGATCCCTTCCATGAGGAGGACTTAGATTCCTTCTCTGAGCTCACTAAAAAACTCGGCCATATAATTTTACTCGTCGGGGATGATTACTTCGTCTCAAATGAGAAATACCTCAGGAAAGGGATCGAAGCTAAGGCTGGAAATGCTGTCCTACTCAAGGTGAATCAGATAGGGACACTAACTGAAGCTGTGAGGACAGCATCACTCGCCTTCAGATATGGGTATGAAGTGATCGTTAGCCACAGATCAGGGGAGACTGAAGATCCTTTCATAAGCGACTTCTCAGTCGCTTTGAACTGTGGGTACATAAAGGCGGGGGCTCCAGCGAGGGGGGAGAGGGTGATGAAGTACAACAGGCTGCTGGAGATAGAGGAGGAGCTAGGATCGATAGCATCATTCAGCCAACGAGATACCTTATGAAGAACTCCTCCTTCCTCATCTCCTTATATATCCATCCCAGAACATCCCTATCCAAGATGAGGAGCTCTCTATCAGTTAATATCTTGAATTTCGCTCCCCTAAGTATCGTGGGTGCCTTCAAACTTATCAACTCATTTATGAGGTGAGCGGCATCGCTATGCCTCCTCTTCCTATAAACATACCACCTATCCCCCTCGATGAAGGGTCCCCCGAATCCGGAGTTAAGATAACTCCTGAGGAAATTAATCTCCTCCTTCGATCCGACAGGAGGCCCCTGCCTCCTCTCTACAATTGGGAGGGATAATGAGGGAAGCTCCATAGCAACGAATATCTTGCTCCTCTCATCAGTCCAACCTGAGACCCAGAGCGGGTCGAAACCATTCGATTCCAGCTCTTCCTCAAGGAGCCTAGCCATCCTCTTCGCCTGAGACCATAGTAGCTCTCTAGAGAGATCAAGATCACTTATCTCTATGATGAGAATTCTCGTCTTCCTCTCCGAGAGCTGCTCCTCTATTCGTTTAGCTGATACTCTCTCCTTCACTCTCTCCAATCCTCTAGTGAAGAACTCCATGTCCGGGTTATTGAGGAAAGCCCTAGCTGCTACCTTGAATCTATTGAATTGTGTCTCAGTGAGAGCTGCAGCAGCGTTCCTCCTAGGATCAGTAGGATCTATCAATATCAACGGCCCACTGAAAGCTGAGAATGCGTACTCCTCCGCTAAGTGACGCTCTATATCTATGTAGACCCTCGACCCCCACTTAGATGCTTCCTCTATCGTCTTGAGGAAGCTCCCATAGTTTATTATCAGGAGCTCGCATACATAACCGCTGAATCCCCCTACCTTCTCCTCAGCACCATAGGCATCGATCGATTTGAGGAAGGCCTTAAGTAACCTCACATCATTAGGCCTCTTGAGCTTCTCCCTAACGTAAGAATTGTGGAGGGGCGTCCTGTCCACAGCGCTTATTATCCTCTCCCCGGGCATTATCTTGAAGGCAGGGACGAGATCTATCTCAAAATCAGAATACCTGACTCTAACGTAAGGGTGCTCAGCGTAATTCTGCTCATACTCTCCGAAGGCATCCTCAGCTACATCGACTATGAGGCTTCCCAGCACTTCCTTATCTCCCACTCCCTTGGGGAAGAGGACGAAGATATCGAGTTCGTTGTTATTCGGAAGCCAGGTATCTCTAACAGAGGATCCGACAGCAACTACCTCAGCGTTAAAATTCAGCCTCTTAACGCTCTCCTCTACTCTTCTCAGAGCCTCCTCAAGTACTCTCTCCAGCTTCCTCCTCTCTTCCTCGGATGGTGAGACTATCCTCTCCGCTTCCCTCAGTATCAACTCAATATCACTCGATGTTCGCATGCCTCTTGGCAAGATCCTCCTCACTCTTCCCCATCAGCTCTACTATCTCAGATATCAAAGCATCCAGATATATCATAGCGCTCAGCTCGAATAACGTTCCTAGAGGTGTTAGGGGCTCATGTATACCCAATATCTGCCTCGTGAAGTAATCTCTACTCTCATCCTCTGGAAGAACTCTTCCGCCTATTCTAACAACGAAATCAGCTATCTTCCCTAATGTAGAATTTGGATAGCTCGTGATAGCTATTACATGAGCCCCGACGCTCTTAGCTACTTGAGCCGCTGTAACAGGGAATTTAGTCTCTCCAGATCCGCTGACAGCTATCAGTAGGTCGCCGCTCCTCATAGATGGGGTGACCGTCTCACCTACTACGTATACTTGAAAGCCGACGTGAAGGAGTCTCATCGCGAAGGCCTTGGCTATGAGCCCGGATCTACCGGCCCCGACCACGAATATCTTGCCCTCGCCCATAGTCCTGAAGAGAGCTTTTATGAACATATTCGCGGATTCCTTATCGACTGTAGATAGATTTTCCTTAACGACCTCTATTAGCTTACCGATCTTCTCAACCACGGGCGTGCCTACCACCCAGCTCAACGTCCCCAGATAACAAAATAACCTTTACTTACCCGTCCTATCAGGATGCATGTGGTAACTAAGGCGACCCTAAGGAAGGCAATTGAAGGTATTAAGGATATCTTAGCTGGATTGAGGGATCGTCTGGAGAGCTCAATAGATCTAGGGGATTTTTGGGAGATAGCGAGGAGGTACGCTGTCACTAATAGTTTCGATAGCATCCTGATGCTACTCGGGATCATATTAGGAGGGTACTTCGGGGGAATAGGGGATCCCTCAGTGGTCCTCAAATTGATATGGGCCGGAACTCTGTCCATATTCTTCTCGGGATCTCTGGGGACATACATATCGGAGAGAGCTGAGAGGGAGCTGAAGGTCAGGGAACTGGAGAAGGCAGTCTTAATGACGCTAGATGAGACAGTTATCAGCGAGGTGGAGAGAAGAAAAGCTATATTAATAGCTTTAGCAAGCGGAGGGGTCCCATCGATCCTCGTGATGACGCTCTCAATACCCTTCAAGATATGCGAGTTCGGCTTAATGGAGATTGAGCTCTCTTATATCTTATCGATCTTGCAGGCCCTACTTCTCCTCTTCATCATGGGCTTCTACTTAGGGTCCCTCTCTGGAAGGAGAAGATTTAGCTATGCTCTTTTCACGCTTAGCGCTGGACTCCTCCTAATGGTGATGATGCTTTGGCTCGGGATGTAGTCTCCTTGAGGATAGCCTATCTGGGATGGAACTATCACGGAGTAGTCGAGCAACCGAACCTCCCCACTGTGGGCTCAGCTCTGAGGGAGGCGATGGAATCTCAAGGCATAAGGGCGAAACTCAAGTTCACATCGAGAACGGATAGAGGAGTATCAGCATTGGACAACATAGCTTTCTACAGAGGTCCAGCCCCTAATATATCTCTCTTGAACTCAGAGCTCCCGAAGGATATAGCGGTATGGGCTGTGGCTACTGGAGGCATACCTAAGCCTAGGGCTAGAGCGTACTGCTACGCGATCCCATTCAGGCTGAGCAGTGCTGAATGCGTGAGGGAAGCGTTAGATGAACTAACGCAGGAGGGTTTAGGGAAAAATATTGAGAATTTTGACGTGAAAATTGGAGAAAATTTTACATATATTGAGATTTATGGGAAATCATTTAAAAAGAATGAGATAAGGAGGATCGTGGGTAGAGCGTTAGAGCTTCATCTCGGGAGGAGTATAGGGCTGGCCCCTCCAGAAGGGCTAGTCCTCACTAGAACTGTGGCCGATGTACGCTGGGAAGAGTTCCATAGGAGGAAGCTCCACATAATTGGAAAAATTATTGAAAGAGAGTTGTGGAGGCTCGAGTCCTCCAGAGTGATCCTCGGACTCATAAATTCTATCTCTTCGTCGCTATTATAGTCCTAGTCTCCGGGACGTACCACCTCACTTTATCCCTGAACCACTTCCAGAATCTAGTGAAGGAGTCCATGCTCTCAGACTCTAGAACCATTATCCCGTTGTACTCAGTTCCCCATGCGTGGTCATATACTCCAATGAGTCTAACTTCAGGAGGCCATCCCTCCGTTATCTTCTCCCACTCGTTCCTAGCTCTCTCCTCCTCCTCAGGAGTGAGCTCCTTCAATTTGTATAACACGAAGTATATGTAGGTCGGCATGCTAGCACCCAGGAGTATCGCTCTAGAAAGTATATAATGTTAAGATCTTCATTGGGAGGGGGTGCAATTCCCTCCATTGTGAGGGCTCATCGGGTATACGCTACCGCTCTGGTCTAGTGTTAACTTTCATCCCTTCCCCCCTCCCGTCATGGGAGGGCTTTCGGGGTGAACGGATGAGGACCCCACGTTCATTCGCATCTGGGGAGCAGGTTCACAGCTATTATGTCCCTGCTCCAGAGCATCTACACTTCACCCGCCTATACCCATTCGTGCTTAACTTTCCCCCACATATCGGGCACAGGCTTGAAGCCCCCCTAGTTTCTCTGGTATCAACAATCTGAGGTTACTACAGCTAATGCTAATAAACTTAACACTAAACGGAAGCAGCTTTCAGCCCCACGGGGCACTCAATCATGCACTTAGAGCAAAATTCATCACAAGATAGTAGAGGCCACCCATTCTTCGCTCTCTCATACTCCCTCCTGATGAAATCCTTAGATATATTATCGACGTAATCCCACCAAGGTGCCTCCCTCTCCCCGTAGACTATCCGATCGGGATCTATGCCTAAGTCCATCGCTATCGATCTATAGATCCACCTGTTGAACGGTCTCTTGTATCCCCTCTTCAAGATCTCACTGACCTCAAAGCCCCCTAGGGAGAGAAGAGCTTGTACATAAGCCCTACCATAATGAGAAATGTTTAGCTTCCCTCTATATCCCTTCCAGAGGATGGAGAGCCTCCTCCTGAAATCAATCTCTCTGATCAGGGGAGAAAGCTCGAAGGGCGTCCCAGCTTTTGGGACGAATACGCTGAGGGTGACCTTCGCCCTCAATATGGAATTGATCTTTCTAGCGAGCTCAGCGGATTCGATTACATCGGATTCTTGCTCAAAGGGGAGCCCTATCATGAAATAGAGTTTTATATGCCCCATCCCTACATCCCTAGCTTCTTCAGCAGCTCTAATGATCTCATCATTGTCTATCCTCTTGTTAATTATTCCCTTCAACCTATCGCTTCCCGTTTCAGGGGCTATAGTTATCATCCTTCCCCCTGTCCTCCTTATTAGATCGAGGAGCTCGCTATCCACTTGATCAGCTCTTATGGATGGGATACTTGCCCTCATCCCTCTTTCAGCTATCTCCCAAAGCGTATCCTTTATCGCTTTTGAAGAAGCTGCATCAGATCCTATTATAAAAATTTCCCTAAAGCCCAGATCCGAAGCATATTCTATAGCTTCCCTCACCTCGTTCATCGGGGCATCTAAACGCGGTCTCCAATGCCATCCTATACCGCAGAACCTGCACCCCCACCCGCATCCTCTGGATATCTCCAAGAGGAATTTATTGAGCGTGACTCCACCCTCCAAGACCCTTATTTGGTCACGCAAGGGGCTCAAACGTGGAGTTCTATTGAACTTAGCCTTATTCTTGAGCTCATATACGAAGAACTTCGGGGGGAGGGATGCGATCCCTTCATCCTTGACCTTGAGGATCTCCTCTATGAGCACCTCAAAATCTCCTAGACCCACTGCAGAGACAAGAGGGCTTATAGGAAGTGGGTTAAAGCTAACAGCGGGTCCTCCAACTAATACAGGTTTTTTCAAACCTTCAATCATCCTCAGTAATTCTGGATACTGCCCCTCAAAATGCAAAGTTGCTAAGACTATATCGAATTCATCTAGAGGCCTACCGCTTTCCACAGAGCCATTGAGGTCGCTCACGAACCTCTCGGCCATAACGCTATCGATGGAGTTCATCAGGAAGTAGAGGATCTGATGCCCCAAGGAGCTCACAGCTACTCTGTATGGACCCGGGTAGATGATGGCGACCCTGAGCTCGAAGTCCCTAGGGTCTCTATCGTAAAATCCCCCCTCCTCAATGGGCATGTTCCCCTCCCAAATGGGCCGGGGGGGACTCGAACCCCCGACCTCCGCCTCGTAAGGGCGGCGTCATAGCCACTAGACCACCGGCCCTGGCGCCGGGGGAGGGATTTGAACCCTCGCGGCCCAGTGGGCCACTGGCTTAGCAGGCCAGCCCCCTACCGAGCTAGGGCACCCCGGCAATCCCCTACTATTGAGTGGAGTGATTTAAAAAGTTGACCTCCGTTAGCTTACTGAACTTATCTTTGGAGATCGTCGAGAACTTAGCGCCAGGAAGATAAGGCCCAAGCCTCGGTATTAACCCCTTCGCTTGAGTTTTACGCTTGCATATGAGCATATGGGAGAGAAATGATTTCCTAATTAGGGAAACATCTCTAGAATGTCCTGCCCTATTCAATGCTCTCTTCACCTGCTTCGGAGTGGCTCTGACTATCATCAGTATCTCCCTCCCCATGTTCACCATATCCCTTATCATGCGGACTTGCTTAGGGGATAATGAGATATAGATCCCCTTCTCGTCTATCTTCGTTACATTTATCTCCATCGACATATCGTTCATGAATCCGTAGATATTCGCTATAGCCCTAGTTGAGAGCTTCATATTATCGACGAGTTGTCTCCTCATCTCGTAGAGTGGATAGAGGCAATCTTTCCCTATAAAAGCCTTGAAATAAATACCGTAGCCTACTTCGCCCAGGTCCGTTATGAAACCTTTGAGGCTCTCACCCACTCTCGCCTCTTCAGCTCTCTTGAGCTTCCCATATGTCCTAGAGATCAGGTTCTCAGCAGCTCCCTCATCAGCTCCACTAACTCTCACCTTGACCCAGCTGTCCTCAATATCGAGATCTAGCGTTTCTATCTCGATGCCCCTCATCAGATGCATAATCTCCCAGCCTAGTTCCTCAAGTATAGCATCGACATTCAGGTCTTCGGGTATCATCTCCTGTATTAAGAACTCCCTAGTCAAGTTAATCATCCTTCCAGTGTCTCAATCGCCCTATCTATGAGCTCTATCATAGAATCTATGAGCTTCACGACCTCCTCCTTATTCACGGGTTCCATCATCGCTCCGCACACGGGACACGTGGGAGAGCCCTCTCCCATACTCCTTATTATCTCATCGAAGCTCAGCCTCGCATGAGATGGATCTGCAGCGCATACATAATACTCCCCAGATAGATCCTCCTCCTTTCTCCTCATCAACTCACTCCTCGTATATTTCAGCCTCCTCAGGAGGAATGATTTCGCTGCATCCCTATTTATCCTCCAGTAGGATAGGTAACCTCCATTCCCGTCCTCCTTGGCTCCCAGTTGAATAACTAAGTTGAAGTCCTGCATCTGATAGAGCATGACCCTAAGGTTTGTGACGGATAGCCTGAGAGTCTCCTGTAGCTCACCCTCCTCTATTACGTCATTATTTGCGAGTTCAACGATTCTCCTGACTAGTCCGAGATCCCTACCGATCACAGCAAGGGCAAGTATTATCAGGTCCTCGTCCCTCATACCCATCATCCAGTAAAGTTTATAGGTGAATATTACTCTCTACTGAAGCCCCGGTAGCTCAGCTCGGTCAGAGCGGCCGCCTCGTAAGCGGCAGGTCGCGGGTTCGAATCCCGCCCGGGGCTTCACGATATATCACGCGTAAACTCAAATAAGCTTTTCTATTGTGGGTTATGTCATGAATGCTCAAAGCATCTCAAATGGGTGCCCAAAATATAACTAAATAGAGTTAAGGGTAAATAGATTTCTTTATGATACCGTTAAATAATAAATTCCTATATTGAAGCTATCGGAAAACTCACTAGTAGCTAGGATGGGGCCGCCGGGATTTGAACCCGGGACCTCCGGCTCCCAAGGCCGGCATCCTACCTAGCTAGACCACGGCCCCCTGGTCTAGTCATGACCAATAATAAAGATTACTCAGGCTGGGGTCCTGTCACCGAAGATATTCATTTAAACCTCAAATTTAATGTGAACATTCCCAATTAAATTATGAAGAATTAGAGACATAGAATCCCGCTCATGATATGAGGCACGGAGTTCTCCGAAAAAATTGATTAAGGATTGGATTTAGCTATCAGATTATCGAGGACTTTCTTGAGCTCATCATATGTGTTAGATAGGGCTTCGCTTATCACCTTCGTGTTCCCCAGTATTGGCATGAAGTTAGCATCCCCGATCCACCTGGGCACTATATGTATGTGTATGTGACCCTCGAAACCAGCGCCTGCAGCCCTACCCACGTTCATCCCTATGTTGAACCCATCAGGTCTCATGGCCTCTTTCAAAACCCTTATGGAGATCCTCACGAGATTCATTATATCAATGAGTTCATCATCGCTTAGCTCATCGAGGTTGGCCACATGTCTGTAGGGCGCGACCATCAGATGGCCTGGATTGTACGGATATTTGTTCATGATTATGAAGGAGCTGCTCGATCTGTGTAGTATTAGGTTCTCCCTATCGCTATTCTCCTTGGGCAATTTACAAAAAATGCACTCCTTTTCCCCCTCGCTAGCCAATAGTTTTATGTAAGGCATCCTCCAGATGGCCCAAAGCCTCCTCAAACTCAAACAGAACCCTCCTTCAGCCTGATTATCGCCTCAGCAAGATCTCCACGTGTCTCTATGAGGGCCTTCCTAGCTTTATCCGGATCTACACCCGCTTGAGTTGCTACTAACAACACATCCTCCTCGGATGGTGAGTAAATTTCCCTCTCCTCACTCAATCTCTCGGATCTCCCGATTATCTGGTAAATTTCCTCACCACCTACTCTCATTAGGGAGACTTGAGGATCCCTCACGACTATAGATTCTCCACTACTCAGCTTTATCACTACCTCAGTTGCATCTATGCCTTGAACTTGAATTCCCATGCTCTTCATCATCCTATCCAGGTCCTTGGGTTTTATCCTCTTCATCGAGTATACACCCAAAGGTTAATCTAAAGCTTTTGCATCATAATTGGGAGCTGGTGGATTTGTCGGGAGAGGTTTACGTCTGTGAGTTATGCGGGGGGACCTTCTACGGGAAACCCGTCATAGTCGATCTTGATGGCTATAAGGCATCTCTATGCGGTAATTGTGCGAGAAAAGTCAAGGGAGTTAAGAAGAAGGATGAAAAGACGACTTTACCTCAGAAGTTAGAGGTACCTCTGGAGAGGCCTCCTCCCAGCAAACCTAAGGAAGTTAGGACCTCTAAGAGGGAGAAGATAGAGGTAGAGTTAGTTGAGGATTATGGGAGGAAGATCAGAGAAGCTAGGGAGGCTCTCGGCCTATCGATAGAGCAAGTCGCTGCAGCATTAAATATAAAGGCATCTCTTCTCAGGAATATAGAGTCTGAGAGAGTTGTTCCGAGCTTTGAAGTCGCTAGGAATATAGAGAAGCTCCTAGAGATCTCCATAGTACAGAGAAATCCTGAAAGAGCTCAAGTCACTAGCTCAACCTCTCAGCAAGTTTATAGCTCTATCACGCTTGGGGAAGCTGTAGAGGTGAAGAGGAAGAGGAGGAAGAGGTGATATGCCGACCAACCTCCCACCCGAGGCCCAGGCTAAGTGGGAGGAATATTCTAAAGCGAAAACCCCTGAGGAGAAGCTCCAGAAACTTAAGGAGTTCTACTCATTGATACCGAAGCACAAGGGAACGGAAAAGATGGAGAAATTCGTCAAGAGGAGGATATCTGAGCTTAAAGAGGAAATAGAGAGAAAGAAGACAGCAAAGAAGAGTAAAGGACCATCCTTAATGGTTGAGAAGAGAGGAGCAGCTCAATTGGTCCTCATAGGGTTCACAAATTCAGGGAGGAGTACTCTACTAGCGACACTGACGAATGCAAAGCCCTCCATATCCCCGAACCCCTTCACGACTATGAGGCCTGTTGAGGGAATGATGGAGATCCATGGGACCCAGATCCAAGTAGTTGAGGCACCTCCACTCATACTAGAGGCTCAAGGTGGTCCAACAAATCTGGCAGTTGCTCTAGCGAGGAACTCAGATGTCCTAGGGATAACGGTGAGCTCTATCGAGGACCCTCTGGACTCCCTCTCCAATATATTCTCGTTCTTAGAGTCTAGGGAGATATCTTTCGAGAGACCGGCCGGTAGGGTAAGGATAAAGAGGAGCAGAGCTGCTCCTACTCTCATAATAATGAATAAGGGGAAGCTCGTTGATTGTTCTGAGGGAGATGTGAGGGAGCTACTGCTTCAATTCGGGATAGATAGGGCTTGGGTTGAGATAGAAGGATATGTGAGGCTCGAGGATGTTGAGGACGCGATATTCGGGGAGAAGAGTTACAAACCAGCGATAATCTTCCTGACGAAATGCGATATCCTTGAGGATGAGGGTTTGATAGAGGAAGTCAAGAAGCTCTATGGGGATAAGGTCATGGGGGTGATACCCTCCCCCACTGGACTCCCATCCAAGGATGAGCTCGGGGAGATGATACTCAAGGAACTTGGGCTCATAAGAGTATTCACGAAATCGAAGAATGAGAGATCCCCATCGGATAAGGCAGTCATACTTCCGAGGAACTCGAGCGTAATTGATCTAGCGGAGTTCATCCACGAGTCCTTCAAGGAGAGGTTCAAGTACGCTAAGGTATGGGCGAAGAGACTCCCTTACTCCCCTATGAGAGTGGGCCCGGATTTCCTCCTCGAGGATGGGGATATAGTCGAGATAGTGGTGAGCTGAATGATAGAATTCGAGAAGAGAGTGGTTGCTAGGGAAGCGCTCAAATTGATAGGGGATGCGAAATTAGTGGGCCTCGGCTCCGGGTCCACAGTCGCTATTTTCGTGGAGGAGTTGGCCAAATCGGATAGAGCGAATAAAATATCCGTCATCCCATCATCTAAGCAGATAGAGGAGGTAGCTAGGGATCTGGGACTTAAGGTGATGTATCCTGATGATGAGAGGCCTGAGATAACAGTAGATGGTGCGGATGAGATAGATAGTGATTTGAACTTGCTCAAGGGAGGAGGAGGCGCTTTATTGAGGGAGAAAGTGCTAGCGTATAATAGCTCAACTTACATCATTATAGCTGACCATACGAAATTAGTGGAGAAACTTTGCTCAAAGAGAGCTCTTCCTGTCGAAGTGTTACCTTATGGAGTCTCTTGGACCCTCGATAATCTCAGGAAGAGGCTTAATTGTGATGCGGGGATCAGAATGAGGGAGCTTGCACCATTCGTGACGGATAATGGTAACTTAATAGTGGATGTATCCTGCCCCCCGATAGAGGATCCCGCTTCAATGGAGAGGGAGATAAAGGAGGTGCCAGGAGTCGTTGAAGTAGGTATATTCATCGGCCTGGCGGACTTGGTCTTAATAGCGAGGGGGAGCGAGGTCAAGGTCTTGCGGCAGGGTTTTTAAGGGAGCGATGCCTGATCTAGGGGGCGGTGGGGTAGGACCGGGGGGGTAGCCGTCCCCTCAACCGGAAGGCTAATGCCGGGGTCAGCAACTCCCGGGGGCGAGTTGATGGTAGGGGATCTCCATCTCCTCCTAACTGATGAACCCCGGTCCCGGTGGACCGGCGGTGGTGATAACCCATCCGGAGGGATGGGGAATCACCTTCGCCACCGAACCGGGTCAGGCCCGGAAGGGAGCAGCCCTAAGGTGGACGTTCGGTGCTGCCGGGTAACTGGGGGAAGGGGATGGGGAGAATGGGGAAACCTGATCCATTAACTCCACCTCGGGGGAGCCCACCGCCCCCATAAAAAAGAAGAAGGGTGTTTAGATAAGCTGCTTCTTGGAGCCGTCCGGTTGAACCTCGTATATGTGTATTATATTGACGGGGCAGGCTTGAGCAGCTTCCATGTTGCAACCGAGATCGTCCAACTCCTTCTTAACGGGGGAAGCTAGCCCATCATCCTCTATAATCCAGTTGTCTGGGCAGAGGGATGCGCAGACACCATCAGCTATGCAGCTCTCCCTATCTTGCTCTATCAAGTACTTGGGCATAGTAGCACCTCCTCGGCTAGCTGAACTGTGAGTAGGTTTAATTTAATTTTTTACAGTGAGGGCGTGCGTATAATCCTCATAAGTGCATCTATATATTGACAATCTGTCTCTCATTTATAAATTTTTTGAACTTCTCGTCTATGTTGTATATATTTTCCCTCAGAAAATCGATGAATAATTTCAGTCTCTCAGCGCTCTCCCAACTCACTCCGTGCTCTATCCAGCAGGCCTCCTCCCTAGCTCTCTCATCCTCGATCCCCAGGATCTCCCTGAAGAATTCATAGAAAATTTCCTCTTTATTTATAATGAGAATTGCAGATTTTTTCCCATTCTCCGTCAGAGTGACCTTACTGTATCTATTATAGTTAACTAAACCGGCTTTAGATAGTCTCTTTAAGGCGTCTATTACACTCGGTAATGTGACATTGAGCTCATCGGCGAGCTCCTTAACCCTAACATTCCTCCCCTTTCTCTGCAATCTATATATAGCGGTGAGATACTCCTGCAGTCCGGGAGTTATTTCAACTTGTAGCTCAGCCATCCCAAGAGTGAGGTTGACGTATAATTTTAAAGTTACCCCCGTGATCACGATCTATGGGAGTCCCAGAGGAGCACAAGAGGGGAGCTCCCTCTAAGCTCAGCTACTCAATATTCGTAGTCAGTACATCGAGATTCAGTGATAAGAGTAAGGAGGATCTGACTGGGAAGATCGCTACGGAAATAATAGAGGCTTCAGGCAATTTAGTTGTGAGGAAGGAGATAATACCAGATGATGAAGGTCTCATAAGGGCATCTCTGATAAGGGCAGCGGAGGATTCTGATGTGATAATATTCTGCGGAGGAACAGGTGTTAGCCCATCAGATGTAACGCCGGAAGCAATAGGGCCGCTCCTTAAGAAGGAGCTTCCTGGATTTGGAGAGATATTCAGGTGGCTAAGTTACTCCCAAATAGGTAGTTCAGCTATTGCTAGTAGAGCCTCAGCTGGATTTTACCTGAAATCCCTCGTTTTCATGCTTCCAGGATCGCCTGATGCTGTTAAGTTAGCTCTCGAGAGGTTGATAGTACCTGAAGCCCCCCACTTGATCAAGCTCGCTAGGGGCTGATGGGGAGGCCTATATCATCACCCGCTTCAATACCATCTAACTCATTTAACTTACTCCTGAATTCTCTCAAGATCTCTACGAATTCCTCGATCGCTCTCTTTCCCATCGAGGATCTCCTGATCAAGAAATCATAATTTTCCTCAGCTATTGGAATGAAATCTAAATCATAAATTCCAGCTACGGTCTTTATCCCAATTCCCACATCAGCAATACCATTTTTAATTGCTATAGCGACTGCATTATGAGATTTAGCCTCATTCCAATATCCTCTGATGCCCTTAATGGCCTCGGAGATATCGATACCCATTCTCTCAGCCTCTACTTTGAGCAGATAATCGAGCAGTATCCTAGTGCCCGAGCCCTTATTCCTGTTCATCATCACTATATCCCTCCTCTCTAAGATATCCCTAATTCCCTTTATCCCCTTTGGATTTCCTCTAGCCACTATAAGGCCTTGGATCCTCTTGTAGCCCCTTATTAAGATAGCCTTATCCTCTATTGAGAACTTCCGCATGAAAGGCACGTTGTACTCCATAGTCTCCGGGTCAAATGCGTGCACACCAGCTAGATCGGCTTCCCCTCTAGCTATTGCCTTGAACCCCCCGGAGGACCCAACGAATACTGACTTAACGTGGAACCCCCTCCTCCTCATCTCAGCCATTATTAGCTCCAATCCGATGCAATGGCTACCTACTACGGATATATCAGCGATCCTATCCGTGAAGAGCTTGACTCTGACGGGCTCCCCCTCCTCTATGAGTTCCCTGAGCTCCTCCATCTCCACGTAACCATCAGCCCTTGAGAGCGTTGAAATAGCCTCAGATCCTGTAGGAACAGGGAAAACTAGGAATCCCTCGTCCTTCACGATATGGACGGGAAGTAGGTCCTTCCTCCCCCTCTCCCCAATTATCCTCTCCGCAGCCCTTCCAATTATCTCCTTTCCAGTCTCCAGAGGCTTTCCGCTCCACTTTCTTATGAGAGGAGAGACTATCTCTCTATAAACCGTGAGGCAGCTCGTAGGATAGCCCGGGAGACCTATCACAAGCTTCCCTTTGGCCTCAGCTATTACAGTCGGCTTCCCCGGATGCATAGCTATGCCGTGGACGATAACGCCTGGGGGACCCAGTTCCTCAAGCACTCTATACATGACATCGCCAGCTCCGACGCTAGTGCTCCCTGAAATCAAAATGATATCGAATTTCTCAATCTCCCTCTTCAGGGAATCCCTTATAGCTTCATAATCATCGGGGAGTATGCCTAGGAACGTGGGCTCCCCGCCGTCCTCTAAAACGGAAGCTATGAGGGATGATGAGTTCACATCGTATATCTTCCCGTACCCTAAGGCCTCCCCTGGCTGAGCTAACTCATCCCCCGTCGAGAATATCCCTACCTTAGGTTTCGAGAGCACTTCCACCTCCCTTATGCCAGTTGCAGCTAGGATCCCTATCTCCCTCGCTGTGAGCCTCATCCCTCTATAAGCTACTGTCTCACCCACTCTCACATCAGATCCAGCGCCTTGCACGTTCTCCCCGGGGGCTACGGATCTCATCACAAGGATACTATCGCCTTTTCTCACAGTGAACTCTTCCTTAACGACGGAATTGGCCCCTCTAGGCATGGGAGCGCCAGTAGCTACCTCAACAGCCTCCCTCTCACCCACCTCCCCTAGAAAGGGATGCCCAGCTGAGGCAACTCCTATTATCTTGAGCTCCACGGGATTGTCCTCATCGGCCCAGAAGGTGTCTTCCGCTCTCACAGCGTAACCGTCGAGCATCACCCTATCGAATCCCGGTACATCGACCCTCGATACGATATCCTCAGCTAAAATCCTACCGAACGCATCCCAAATAGGTATTCTTTCCCTCCTTTCCGGCCTCTCATATCTCATAATTAAATCCTTAACTTCCTCTAAGCTCTTAAGATGTCTGAAGACTTTCCTCAAGATCCAACCACCTCTTGTAAATTATTACATCGACTTCATCACCTTCCTCATATCCCTCGACTTCCTCAGGGACTATGAGGAAGCCATCCGATCTTATTAGGGAGCTTATTATACCAGCGCCGCCTATCCTCACGGGGGTAGCGATGTAGGAATCACCACTCTTAGTAAGCTTCACCCTAACGTAATGCCTCACTCCCGGGGAAGAGGGAATCCTCTGGGAGAGCTTAGCTTTCACTCTAGCCTTAACTTCCACTCCCCTGATCCCTAAGAGCTTCTCTATTATCGGCAATAATATCTCGCTAGTAGCTACCATAGCGGATACAGGGTAACCGGGTATACCTACTAGAAGTCTCTCCCTTAATGTAGCGAGTATAGTCGGTTTCCCTGGCATTATGCTGAGGCCGCGTACTAAGATCTCACCGCCCATCGACTTTATCACATCGTATAGGTAATCCTTACTCCCGACACTGCTCCCAGCTATAGTTACGATGATATCGCAATCATCACAAGCTTCTATGAGGCTCTTAATAGAATCGGGCTCATCTCTAGCTATACCTAAATATCTGGTCTCAGCTAGCTCCCCTATGATCGCTCTAATCCCGAATAAATTGGAGTTCACGATCTTACCCCTCTTTAGCTCGGATCCAAGTTCGACTAGCTCATTCCCGCTCGCTATTATGCATACTCTCGGCTTCCTAACGACAGGGACTTGCGTTATATTCAAGGAAGCTATTGCGAGTATTTCGAATGGGCCTAAAAAAGTTCCCTTCTTGAGGAGAACTTCTCCCCTCCTTATATCGCTTCCTACCCTATCTACGTTAGCTCCCGGAGCTATTTGCTTCAATATCTCAACGTACTCACCTATTCTCCTTGAATATTCAAGCGGGACGACTGAATCGGCTCCTCTAGGCATGGGAGCGCCAGTAGCTACCTCAACAGCTTCCATACCCCTTATCTCAAGTTCACATTCCTCCCCAGGAGAGGAGGATCCTATCACCCTCAGGACTATGGGATTATCCGGGGAGGCCCCGAAGGTGCTCTCAGATCTCACAGCGTATCCATCGAAAGCGACCCTATCGTAAGGGGGGAAATCGTTAGGGGAGACTATATCCTCAGCTAATACTCTTCCCAGGGCTCTTTCAGTGCTCACGATCTCGCTGGGAAGATTACTTATACGATCTGATATCTTCGAGAGGGCCTCATCAACCCTACTGAGCTTATCGAACAGCTTGCCCATCTGGGTTAGCTGGGCGCCCCGGTTAAAATAGTTGTGTCCGCAGTAAATTCTTTTAAATGCATGACATATCAACTCTCCCAACATGCGCATGATACTGATGGGACTCGGTGTGGTCGGTAGGTCCTTCTTACGTACACTCATTGAGAGGGCCCCGGAACTGAGGTTGAAGTATGGCCTGAACCCGACTTTAGTAGCTGTAGCGGATTCCTCCTCAGCTGTCCAAGATGAGAGGGGGCTTGATCCTAGAGAGATATTGGATCTGAAGGTAAGGAAGGGCTCCCTATCTGGGCATGCCCGTGAGGTAGGGATGAGAGGAGTGGAGCTGATAAGGGGTGTGGACGCTGAAGTGCTCATCGACGTTACTCCATCGAATTTCAAAACAGGTGAGCCCTCCCTCTCATACATAAAGGCAGCTTTAAACACTGGAAAACATGTGATAACAGCTAGCAAGGGCCCGTTTGCTTTAGAAATGCCTGCCTTAATTGAGATGTTTCAAGAGGGCGGTCTTCACCTCCTATTCAGTGGCACAGTTGGAGGGGGTGTGCCCTTCGTCAGGTTCGTCAGGAAATGCCTGATAGGGGAGAGGGTGCTAGCGATAAAGGGAGTCCTCAATGGGACCACTAACTACATATTGACGAGGATGGAATCAGGATTATCCTTCGAGAGCGCCTTGAGAGAGGCCCAGGAACTGGGTTACGCTGAAGCAGATCCATCAAATGATATAGATGGTCTTGACTCAGCCGCTAAGCTCGTTATACTATCCAATCTCGCGATGGAGACGGATTTGACCATAAGGGATGTGGAGATAGAGGGGATAAGGGGGGTAGAAATAGATAGAAAGATATTAGAGGAAGGAAAGTCCGTGAGATTGATAGCAAGCTCAGATGAATTTGGAGCAAGAGTGAGGCCCGAGATCATAGATAGGACCGATCCTCTAGCGGTATCAGGGGCTTTAAACGCGGTCTCATTCTTCGCAGAGTCCTCCGGGAGGCACACTCTTATAGGGAAGGGAGCGGGAGGCGATGAGACGGCAATGGCTCTCATTAGGGACTTAGTAGAGCTCAGGATGAGCTTGAGCGAGGTGGGAGCTTGCTTGTGATGAAATTCGGGGGATCAATACTAGAGGGATCGAGGGACTTCATGGAGATATCAGATTACATCATGGAGCAAAGTGAGAGGAAAATAATAGTTATCTCAGCGATTAAGGGGGTCACCGATTCCTTACTCAAGCTCCACAATTTAGCTGTGTCAGGCGATGAAATTAACGCGAGCAAAGTCCTATCCGACCTAGAGGAGATGCATCTGAGGGTTTGTGAGGAATTGGGGATAAGGTGCGAGGATGTGAGGAAGGACCTGGATAAGTTGGAGAGGATAGTTAGGGGTATGCTCTACTTAGGGGAATCGACTCCCAGGATAAGGGATCTGATCGCGTCATTCGGCGAGAACCTCAGTGGTAAGATCCTAACTGGTCTCTTGAGGGATAGGGGGATTAATTCGAGGTTCCTAACTGGTGGGGAAGCTGGTATAATCACTGATGAATGTTATGGTAATGCAAACCCCTTGCTAAAAGCCACCAGGATATACCTGAGGACTAGGCTCCTGCCTCTCCTCGAAGACACCGTTCCCATAGTTGCTGGTTTCTCAGGCGTCACTATGCTCGGCAAGATCACGACGCTAGGCAGAGGGGGGAGCGATCTGACAGCTGTACTGATAGGTTCCTCACTCTCCGCTCGTGAGGTCTGCCTCTGGACGGATGTAGATGGTCTAATGACGGCTGATCCTAAAGTGGTCAGGGATGCCAGAGTCCTGAAAAATGTCTCATATCCTGAAGCCATAGAGATGTCTCATTTTGGAGCAAAAAGAATGAACCCAAGGTTTTTTGAGCCAGCGATACCTACTAAGACTCCAATAAGGATAAGGAACTTCAGGAATAGGGAGTGTGAGGGGACCCTCGTATCGGAGAGGGGAAGCTCATCTAGGAATGTCGTTAGAGCCATAGGGATGAAGAGAGGGGTATCTATATTGACCGTCAGGGGAGCTCGCATGGTTGGGAGGCCTGGGATAGCTCATATGCTCTTCAAAGTCCTAGGGGAGAGCTATATAAACGTGGGGATGATATCGCAATCGGTCTCAGAGTCCGATATATCTGTATTACTCGATGGCAGGGCAGCTGAGAAGGCTAGAGGCCTCGTGGAAGCAAGGCTCGGGACCCTCTTCAGGGAGGTATTGATAGAGAGGGATTGCGCAGCTGTAGCGGCGATAGGCTCCGGTATGAGGGGGACTCCGGGAGTGGCCGCTAGAGTCTTCAGAGCTGTAGCTGAGAGGGGCATAAACGTTAAGATGATAGCTCAGGGCTCATCCGAGCTGAGCATATCTTTCGTGGTGAATGGGAGCGATGGAGAGGAAGCTGTAAGGGCTTTACATGAGGAGTTCGAGCTCAGTAAGATCGAGGATTAAGCTTAAATTTTCCATGTTGATATTGACGCGCCCCGGTAGCTCAGTCGGCAGAGCGGCCGCCTTGTAAGCGGCAGGTCGGGGGTTCGAGGCCCCCCCGGGGCTCTCCCCTACAAACTCGAGTTGATGATTTCAAAAGCTTTTAAATTTAAGTTCAAAAATTTTAAAGCTTAAGATAACTCTTGGGCGCTAAAATTGAGGACAGCTCCTCAACACCGGCTACAAGACCGAATTCTCTATTCAGTCCATTTACTTCAATCTTATTTATGAAAACAGATCCTCCTGCTTCCTTAACCAGTAAAAGGCCTGCTGCTATATCGACTATCCTGAGATCCTCCTTTAAATCGATTAGTAGATCCAGCTTCCCCTCAGATATGAGGGCGAGCCCTAGGGCAATCGATCCATAGTCTCTCCTAGCTATATGCTTGAATTTAAGATCAGCTAATGGATCTGGATCCTGGCAAGGGGCATATATCACTGGAGTTCCCCTGAAGCTTCTCACCTTTATCCTACATCCATTCTTATATGCTCCCTTCCCTCTCTCGGCATAGTAGAGATCGCCCGAGAATATATTGAGTATCACAGACGCGGATATGTCTTTGATGGAGTTGGAGAGGGAGTATGCTATTGAGATGCATGAGAAAGGTATACCTCTATCCGCATTGGAGCTACCATCGACAGGATCTATTAGTATGAGCCCATCACCCTCCCCCTCTATGAAACCGTTCTCCTCGCTCAGGATACTCGGCCTCCTCGATACCGATGCCCACCTCTCTATCTCGAGCTTTGCCGCTTCATCCACAGCTCTTACACGATCCCCACCTTCACTCACATATTCCAGCTCCTCATCAGAGCCCAAGTATTCCGTCACGCGGTCCTTTATCCTCAGCGAAAGGTCTATAAGGTCTTCAAGGATCATCTGGAGATTCTCACCCCAATCCCTTGGCTTTTGAATCGAACCTCAACCAATTCTCATATGAGCGTCTCTCGACCTCTTTTAACTTACTCAGGACGAATTCCCTTATCTCAGAGCTCTCCACATACTCTCTGCCTCTAAATAAGCTCTCACATTCTTCAGCTATTTTATCAGCTAACTCAACAGAAGATCCAGCCTTTATCAATGCAGAAACTATCTTCATCTTGGAGAAATCCTCCTCCTTCCCGTTCCTCTTTCTCACCTTGATCAAGCTACCACCCAGCTCCTATGCTGGAAGATGCGAAAAACTTTTCTACTCCTCATGCACACTGCCCAGATGGAAATAGCTGTGAGAGTCATGAGGGTGCTGGGCGAGAGGTTCGTGGAACCCGAGGATCCATTGCCCGATAACCTTCAGATAGCGGTTAATATGAATATAGGGAGGGTTGAGAGGCAGGGTAACTCTGCTAAGTGTAAATTCGTTATGGATGTAAGCTACATGCCCTCTATAGCTAGGATAACTGTCGAAGGTAGGGTCATCGCGAGGGGCTCCTCAGATGAGATGGAGAGGCTCATTTCAGATGTGATGGGTGGGAAATTACCATCCCCTATAGTTCAGAGCATCTATACAGTTGGGACTAGTGAGATAATAATAGTATGCAGGTCCATAGGAGTACCTCCGCCCCTTCCACCCATACCCCAGCCTAAGTCGGAGGAGGGTATAGGTTACTCCCTCTGAACTAAACAGATAACGAAAATGGTGGGGAGGAGCCCCCGCTTATCTCGGGCATCACAATTAGCTCATCATCTTGGGATACGGGAGCATCTAGCCCACCTTTAGACTCAGCGGAGACTCCATTGATGAGCACTATCATCTTCAGCTTCTCTCCATCGGTTATCAGTTTCCTCACATCCTCGGGCAGTCTCTCCAGTACCTCCCTGAGCGTGGTCCTCCCTAAATCTAGCTCGACGACCCCTCCCATGATCTCCTTAGGCTTCCCCAGGAACCTTATCCTCATGCTCCCCCCTACTCGCTGAGGGAGACCGCACTCTCCAGCCCCGGTATGACCCAATCGAGGCCTAGCTTCCTCAAGGTGCTCCTCCTCGGGATACCGTTCTGGTCCCATCCCCTGTTCTCATAGTACCAGCTGAGCATCCTCTCGTAATCATCCCTATCGAGTTTGCTACCGGCTAGGGGACCTTTAGTCTGAGGCTCCTCGAACCACTTGGCGGGAGGAGTATCTAAGGACCTGCTCCATCCTCCCTTCTCCCTGACCCAGAAAGCCCTCATCAAAGTGTAGATCCTGTTAGCCACTATGTGTAGATCATCCCAGCTGTAATCAAGCCCTGCGGCTGCCTTCAGGAACTTAGGGTACCACTCGAGATCATAACCGACCTCGACCCAAGGTAATCTGCACGCAGCAGCACTCTCGAAGAAACCTCCCCTCACGTTCTGCATCCATATGAGCTTCTTAACCCTCTCCTCACTGACTACGCCCCTGCCTTCTCTTATCTCGTATGAGATGAACCAAGCGTCCTTATGATGAGCGCCTATGGGACTCGTCCCATAAGCTAGGGCCATCCCTATGTATGCGTGGCAATCGTATGCGCTTATTTCTAGCCCCTTCACGTGCATCGCAAACTTCTCCGATCCCTTACCTATCTTCTGCGAGGCATAAGCTACTCCCTCTGCTAGAATAGATCCAAATCCTTCCTTATTCACGATCTTCCTGGCCAGTTCCACGAAAGTTTGCCCATCACCCCAATCTAGCTTGAGGCCGACATCTCCCTCGCTTATTAATCCCCTCTTCATCGCCTCAGTAGCGAACGCTAACACGCTCCCCAGACTTATCGTATCCACTCCAGATTCATCAGCGACCAGGTTGAGAGTCAAGGCCCAATTCATATTATCTATCCCCAGGTTGGGCCCTAGCATCGCTATGTTCTCGTAATCCACTTCAGTATCCCTTCCCTCGTAGGGACCCTCCTTTATCTCATTTATGTTCCCGCAGGGCATGTTGCAATTCGGGCATCCCTTCTGCCCTATCTTGTATATCTTCTCCATGGCATTACCGCCTACCTTATCGTAACCATCGAACACGCCTTCACTCATGTTGTAAGTCGGTAGAGCAGCATTAGCGTTCGCCCACTCGACGGTCGCCATCGTCCCCTGCCTCACCCAGAAATCGTAATTATCCTTGGACTTTATGTCTTTGTAAGACTCAGCGCCCAGCTTCGCTACCTCCTTAGGATCTGCTAGCGGGATCTCCTTGCTTCCCTTTATCACTATCGCTTTCAGGTTCTTCGAACCCATCACAGCCCCTATCCCTGGTCTCCCGCCTGATCTTCCCTTCTCAGAAGTTATCACTGCGAATTTCACGAGATTCTCGCCACCCGGTCCTATGACCAATATCCCTGAGCTCTTCCCGTACTGTTTCTCAAGCTCTTCCTGAGCTTTATAAGTATCGAGGCCCCATAAATCCTTCCCATCCTTTATCTCAACTTTATCATCCTCTATACTCAGAATGGATGGCTTCTCAGCCTTACCCGATATTATGACAGCATCATATCCCGCTTTCTTAAGTTGGACTGATGCTCTCGTCCCTATGTTCCCATCCCCATAACCCCCGGTCAGGGGAGACTTCGCAGCGACGACTAACTTCCCACTGCTCGGCATACTTATCCCCGTGAGGGGGCCTGTGGAGAGTATCAAGAGGTTCTCAGGGGATAAGGGGTTAGTTCCCCGGGGGAGCTCATCCCACAAAACTTTTACCGCAAATCCCCTCCCTCCTAGGAAGTCGACGGCGACTTTAGGATCTAGATCTTGAACCACAGACTTACCCTTGCTAAGATCGACCCTCAGTAACTTACCGGTCCATCCACCCCTCATGAGAGCACCCGGGGTAGCGGTACTGAAAAGTTAAAAACTTACTTTACGCGAGGGATTAAGATGCTCCATGATCAGGGGGACGGCATCAGAATAAGGGCCTCCATTGGAACTCTGGCGAGGATTGGAATATCGCCAATAAAATTGGAAGCTTATCCTAGGACGGCATATCTCCTTCTCCCTGGAGGTTGTCTTGGAAGTTGTCTCTTCTGTCCTCAGTGGATCGAGGACTCTCGAGTCTCTAGGGTGAGCTGGCCGGAGGTCGATTTAGTGGATATTTTGAATGCGCAGGGGCTATTCGAGAGAGTGTGCATACAATCCGTCCTGAGGAGGTTTTTCTGGAAGGACTTAGTGAAAATCTCATCACTATTCGAGATCCCAGTATCTATCTCGACTAACCCAGTAGGGGAGAGGGAGCTCTTGGAACTTAGGAGGAACTCCCAAATGATAGGGATAGGATTGGATGCGGCATCAAACCCATTATTCAAAGCAGTCAGGAGACCCGGATCCTTCGAATCATATCTAAAATTCTTCGAGAAATCCTTGAGGGTATATGGCAAGGGGAACGTTTACGTCCACTTGATAACTGGATTGGGTGAGGATCTGAGGGAGATTGTGAGGATCATGTCGTACATATACGAGAGAGGGGGAGCCGTAGCTCTCTTTGCATTCACCCCAGTCCCCGGGACCCCGCTCCAGGATAGGGATCCTCCCCCTCTAGCTTATTACAGGTTCATCCAGATAGTCAACTACTTCTTGAGGGAGGGGATTCCGCTCGACAGGATGAGATCTCTGGATCCTGATGACTATAAGGAGGCTTTCCTGACATCAGGATGTCCAGGGTGCAACAGACCCTTCTACAATGAGAGACCTCACGGCAAACTCTACAATTTCCCATCTAGGGAGCTCCTAGAGTTGAGATGGGAGGAAGTGAGGGGAGAGGTGAGGGCTTCTCTTGACTACCTTAGGTTTCTTCCCTAAGGGGAAGTTCATAGAGGTCAGCATAACTGGGAGAGCTTGTCAGCTGAATTGTCCGATTTGTGGGGGGAGATGGCTCGGGGGGATATTGAGTGTAAACAGACCGGAGGATCTAGTTAAGCTGGGTGTGTCTGAATGGAAGAGGGGGGCCAAGGGGATCCTGATTAGTGGGGGCTGCTCTGAAGACTCTAGCGGCCACT
>JAVCBY010000037.1:0-10484 GCA_037917625.1 Thermoproteota archaeon
GGATAGCGAAGAGACCAAGCGTCGTGCTAACGACATCAGGCATGCTAGAAGGAGGACCCGTCCATTACTACGTTAGGGAGAGGAAGGAAGATGAGAGCAGTTCTCTCATACTCACTGGCTATCAGGTCGATGGATCCGAGGGAAGGAGACTCTTAGAGGAGGGGAGAATGGAGATAGATGGAGAGGACAACTGGGTCACGATGAAGGTAAACCAGCTGAACTTCTCAGCTCACGTGAGTAGGTCCGGCATATTGAGGACGATAAGGGAGCTCGACCCGAGGGAGGTAGTAGCGGTCCATGGGGATAGGGCTCATGAGTTTGCTGATGAACTGGAGAAGGTTGGGATATCAGCGTATTCTCCTGAAATAGGTGAGACTATCGCTTTCTAACCCCTACTCCTCAATATGAATTCAAGTGGATAAACTTGGAGGACCTTCCTCTCCTCCGTCGGCATTACCTCGATAAGCCTTCCACTTAATCCGAGCTTCTTTATCTCTTTAGAGGCTTTTTCAAATGAATCAGCTCTCATCAAAAGCTTTCCATCCTTGTAATGGCCTCCGTACTTCCTGAAAATTATCATGAGCCTCTCCTCAGGACCGCTCACCTCCCCGTATATGAGAGTGCCCTCATCAGTGGGCATCTCGTAATCCCTAGCGACATTAGACGCCCTCCTGATCCATCTCATCCTCACTTGATATTCCTTCTGAGAGGCAGGGCAGAAGTAACCCATTATCCCAGTTTCCCTCTCTAAATATTCGAGCACGCTCCTAGCAGCTTCAGCGCTCCCCTCAACCCCAACTTCATCATCGATCCTCGGTCTCATACCCATTCTCAAGAGATTCTCCCTATTTGAAGGTGTGAATTCGAGCTCATTTAAGTTCAAGAAATCAGCACCTATCCTATCGAGGAAGCTAGAAAGTGAGATCAGCTTCTTCATCCATCCCTCCCCGGGGATCGATGGCATCTCAGCTCCCACTGAGAACCCGAAGGAGGCAGCTAATCTCATCTTCTCCCACTTCCTCTCATCCCAAGTGTGGAACCTTATCTCATCCACCCCAGCATCGTGAAAGAGGGATAATGTCCTCTCATCTATACCGATGGAATTAGTGTAAAGATGGACATGGAACTCCCTCCCGAACCTCTCCTTAAGCAGCTTAACGTACTCATAAACTCTATCGGGCACTATTGAAGGCTCACCTCCAGTTATCCCAATGCCTAGAGAGGAGCTGTACTCTATCTCCTCAATGAGAGATGATTCCTCCTCAATAATCCTCTCATTCAAGATTATGAGGTCTCTCTTTCCCCTCCTCCAATCAGCTATAGTGCAGTAGAAGCAGCTCTCATATAGGGGGCATTCCCCAGTTATGAAGAGGACGCTCTTAGCCCCCTTCCAGCATAGATCGCATCCCTTACTCCATCCCCTCACTCTGAGAGCGCCTAAAGGTAGCTCATCCATCTCAGATCCTCCAGCTCCTCAAGTACTCCTCCTGCTCCTTCGTCAAGCTATCTATCTCGATCCCCATAGATCTAAGCTTTATCCTAGCTACTTCACTATCTATCCATCTAGGCACTGGGATCACTTTAGCTGGGAGCTTCTCCCTCTCTCTCACCAAATATTCGAGGCTTAAGGCTTGATTAGCGAAGCTCATATCCATGACCTCACTAGGATGGCCCTCCGCTGCGACTAGATTCACCAACCTTCCCTCAGCGAGTAAGTAAACCCTCTTCCCATTAGGGAGTAGGTACTCCCTCAAGTTCTCCCTGAGATCCCTCTTAGCCAATGACATGAGCTCCAGATCTTTAACTGATACCTCGACATCGAAGTGCCCAGCGTTAGCTAGGATAGCGCCATCCTTCATCAAGCTGATATGCTCCGCTTTTATCACCCCACTATTCCCAGTAGCTGTAACGAATATATCACCGAGCTTAGCTGCCTCTAGCATGGGCATCACGATGAAGCCATCCATTGCGGCCATCAGAGCTCTTATAGGATCCACTTCAGTCACTATCACTTTAGCGCCCATCCCTCTAGCTCTATTAGCTATCCCCCTCCCTACGTATCCGTAACCAGCTACTACGAACCATTTACCAGCTATCATTATGTTAGTAGCTCTCAATATACCATCTATAGTGCTCTGCCCCGTCCCATAAACGTTATCGAAGTTCCTCTTTGTCTCAGCGTTATTCACAGCTATCACAGGGTATCTCAGCTTACCCTCCCTCTCGAGAGCCATCAACCTCAAGACCCCGGTAGTCGTCTCCTCAGTCCCTCCAGCTATCCTCTCAGCGTATCCTCTCTCATGAGCCATTACCGTGAGATCTCCACCATCATCCATGGTGAAATCCGGATGAGCCTTGAGGCATTCCTCTATCGCCCAGAAATATTCTGACTCCGACATACCCCTCCACGCATACACCTCTATCCCCTCCTCAGCTAGAGCTGCTGCTACATCGTCCTGAGTTGAGAGGGGATTCGATGGTGAGAGGAATATGCGAGCTCCTCCATCCCTCAGGGTGAGCATCAGCACAGCTGTCTCCTTAGTTACGTGCATACTGGCAGCGATCCTCAGGCCATCGAGGGGCCTCTCCTTGAGGAACCTCCTAGCTATCTCCGATAGGACTGGCATATGCGCCTTAGCCCACTCAATGGAATCCCTTCCCTTCCCAGCTAACCCTTCATCCTTCACCCTCAGCAAGTTCAACCCTCCCTCTTAGTTATCTGAACGAGCCAGTGGTCCCCCCTCTCAGATACTTTAAGCATATGACCCGTCCTGCCCACCCACTCGTATAAATCGTCCACGGTCCCCTTATCGCCCACGAGGAAATCTAAAGTCTCACCTGGAGTAGCCTTCTTCACGATCTTCGCTATCTCCACTATGGTCCTGGGACTCTTCATCCCCCTAAGATCAACTGTCCTCCTCAATGGATCACCCTGCTCCCGAGGGCTCGATAGATCAGGGAATCATCTAGGCCCTCCCTCACTATCTTATACATCAGGAAAGCATCCTCCCCATCAGCATAGTAGAACGGGATTATGCCCAACTTCTTATATCCTAACTTCTCATATAACCTTATGGCTGGTTCATTTGAGACCCTAACTTCGAGATAGATCGCATCAGAATTGTAGGATAGGAGCCCCTCCTCAGCCTTCAGCATCAGGGCTTCCCCTATCCCCCTCCTCCTATGCTCCTTGCTCACAGCTATCGATAGTACGTGCCCCAAGACTAGGGTGTCCCTCTTAGTGTAATGCGATTCGACTCTGCACATGACGTAACCGACTATATTTCCTTTCTCATCCTCAGCGACGAAGAAGCTCCTCGGGAACCTCCTATAATTTTCCATGAAGAAGTAACTCGGGTAGTTTTCCGGCAAGAATACCCTGTTTATCCTCTCAACAGCCTCCAGGTCTTCAGGCTTGAAGGGCCTTATCCTGTAGTTGGGGATCATCACGCTACTATACACCGACAATTAAATTAGTTTTGCGATCTCTCGGGATTCGAGCGGATGAGAGGATGCAAGTTGTGTGGAGGCTTCGATCATATTAAAAATCGGGATCGCATCTAATGGGAGGTGAGCGATGGATAAGGATGATATAGAGGAGAAGTTAGCGGAAAAGGAGGAGCTGGAGGAAAGGATAAGAGAACTCACTAAGATCGCTGGTAAACTCAATAAGGAAGTAGAGGCGTTGAATAATAGATATCAGACGCTTTTGAAATGGATAGAGGATCTACAGAGGAGGAAACTATCGTTAGAAAGTGAGATAACTGAGAGGAGATCTATGTTAGGGCAATTGAACTCCCAAATAAAGGAATTGGAGAAAGATATCGATGCTCTTAGGGAAGGTAAGGAGAGGATGAGGGCTGAGCTGAACGCTATCGAGGCGAAAAAATCAGCATTAGAATTTGAGGCATCCTCATTGGATCTGAAGATCTCAAGCATGAGGAGTGAGATATCTAGGCTTGAGGAGTTATCCAAAAGCCTTAGCTCTGAGGTCAAGACGCTCGAAGCTAGGAAGGAGCTGCTATTGGCTGAGGTAGATGAACTAAGGAAGATGAGGAGTGAATTAGTTGAGGAGATAGAGATGATAGCGAAGCAAGTTATGGATTCATCTGAATCTCTCCTTAAGAGGCTTTATCCTACGCTATCTGAGTTTAGGAAGTTCTCAGAGATGATAGAATCCAGTAAAGGAGTTCTTTCAGATTTGTTAGGGAAGATCTCTGAGTTATCCTCGATACTGAATGATATAAATGCGAGAAGGGAACTAATTTCAATATTAGATAAAGAAATAGAAGCTAAAAGGAAAAAAATTGAACTATTAAGATCGGAAGAGGAAGTCCTGAGGTCGAGGAGGTCCGATGAGGACGAGGAGCATGATTAAAAAGCCTCAAGGTGAAGGGCGAGGGGTGTGTCATGAGCGCTGAGAAGGCCGAGAAGGTAATCAGGGATGTCGAAGTTAAGCCTCAGGTTATGGATCAGATGAGGAAGGAGGTAGTGAGATCTAGCTATATCACCCCTCAGTCCCTAGCTATGAAGTATAACATAAGGGTCAGCGTCGCTAGGAGGCTTCTGAGGGAGTTTGAGAGGGAAGGGCTCGTCATATACGTGGACGGTAACTCGAGGATAAGGATTTATAAGGGAGCTAAGGCCAAGGTAACAGGGGAGGGATAGAACTATTTGACCCTCCCCGAGGTGGAAGCATATTGAAAGAGAGGGTTGAGGGAATAGAGAGCTACATAGTTACCCTGAGGTGGGAAGGGGCCGATGATACAGTTCAATTGGAGTTGATAAGGCACCTCTCACCCATAACTATAGAGAGGTTCTACAGGAGCCTCCCAATTAGGAGTATGGTGGTGAGCAGCGGCGAGCTCATCTACATATCGGCCCCCGTAGAGACCAGGTCTGAGAAGACGAGGAACTCAATGAGGAAAGGTCATGTCGCATATTCAATCTCTAAGAAGATGCTATTGATCGCTCTATCGGACATAAGGTTGAGCGAATCAATAAATCCGATGGGGAAAGTAATCTCGGGCATGGAATTAATGAGGGGATTGAGGACCGGCATGAATGTGGAGCTGGTGAGGTCTTGATCTTCGTTTGGAAGGGGAGTTCCGCAGTATATCTGAGGGCCGAGGGAGTCAGCGTCCTAATAGATCCATCCTCCCTCTTCACGATTGATGAGATAAATGATCTAGGAGGGCTCGATATAGTTCTCTTCACTCATGAGCATTCAGATCACTTTGATATCGCTTCTCTCAATTCTATGATCGATGAGTTCAACCCGCGCGTAGTGGGGAACCCAGGAGCTTATAGGATAGCGAGGAGGTCCTCAGATATCATCAGGATAAAGGACGGTGAGATGTTAGAATTCGAGGGGGTCAGGATCCACGCTCTTAGATCGGTGCACCCTGGTCATCATCCCGTCGTGCTCTTACTGGAGATGGGGAGAGTATCGATATTCCATGGAGATTCCACAGGATTTTCGAAGAGTTTCTCAGCATTTTCCCCCGTAAACCTAGCTTTCATTCCAGTAGGCTCTCCCTCCCCCAATTCCAGTCCATCTGAAGCAGTGAGGATAGCGAGGGCTGTAGTGCCTGGAGTGGCTGTCCCGATTCATGGGGATGATAACGAGAGATCTGAATTCATAAGGAAGATCGAGCTCTCAAATCTTAATATTAAGACCTTGCTCCCTGAAATAGGTGAGATAGTCACTTTAGATCTCTGAAGTGCTCCCAACCTCCCTCCGGGACCTCTATAAGGCTACTACCTACTCTCAAGAACACTCCTTCGCTCTCCACGACTCTACCTATTTCAATTGGCTCAACTCCCAGGGCTGAGAGCTCATCCCTGACTTTAGCTACGTCCTCCTCCCTCAAAGTGAAGACTATCTCATACTCCTCTCCCCCATGGAAAGCAGCGCCCATTGAATCCTCGCCTAAGAAGAGCTCAACTTCCTCATCTAGGGGGAGCTTCTCTATCAGGAATCCATTGCCACTAGCTCTAGAGAGTTCTCTGAGGGACCAATAAAGCCCATCACTACTATCGACGGTCGATGTAGCGTAACTAGATATAATTATCCCCTCCTCAACTCTGGCCTCTGGCTCATACACAGCTCTCAATGCCCTCCTCCTCAACCCCTCTGGGAGCTCTAATCCCTCTAGGAGGTGCTTGAAGCCGAGCCACGTCAACCCGAAGCTGCCCGTCGTCATCAAGATATCCCCCGGCCTCGATCCACCCCTCCCTACGAGCCTCCTCTCGACCCTACCGAAAGCGAATCCCGATATAATCAGTTCCTTCGACTCCCCCAGATCTCCTCCAACTAAGTAAGTCCCGTACTTCCTCATAGCTTCCTCAAGCCCCTCGAATATTGAGGTGAATTCCTCATCCCCCATCTCCTTTGGGAGACCCAGGGAACACATGAAGAGGAGGGGCCTAGCTCCCTTGGATGCGACGTCCGAGAAGTTAGCTACTACGCACTTCTTGGCTAGCTGCCTCAAGCTCATCCCAGGGAGTAGATCAGTTGAGGAAGATACCATATCCATCTTAAAGATGTATATGCCTTCATTCAGTCTTCTAGCTGAAGCATCATCCCTCCCGAGCTTCAATAAACCATATGGATCCTCTGAAACTAGCTCAATTATCTCATCTATGAGCTCCCTCTCAGGCCTCACGGGGTTCCCGGAAGCTTAAAGTTAAATCGATTTCCCAACTCATGTTGAGGTGATGCTATGGTCAGGAGAGTAGTCATAATGGGTGCAGCTGGCCGGGACTTCCACAACTTCAACGTTTTCTTCCGGGATAACGAGGATTATAGAGTTGTCGCTTTCACTGCAGCCCAACTACCAAATATAGCCGGCAGGATTTACCCACCTGAGCTCGCAGGCCCTCTCTATCCAGATGGGATCCCGATATACCCTGAGGAAGATCTACCTAAGATAATAAGGGAGATGGATGTGGATCTCGTCGTTTTCTCGTATAGCGATGTCTCCCATCAATACATAATGGAGAGAGCTGCTCTAGCCCAAGCTAATGGGGCGGATTTCATGCTCTTAGGTCCGAAGAGTACGATGCTGAAGTCAAATAAGCCAGTGATAGCTGTGACTGCTGCTAGGACTGGAGCTGGGAAGAGTCCGACGAGCCGGAAGGTATCTAAGATATTGAAGGCCAGGGGGCTGAGGGTATCAGTTGTGAGGCATCCAATGCCTTATGGAGACCTGAGGAAACAGATAGTTCAGAGGTTCGCTTCATTGGAGGATTTAGACAGGCATAATGCTACAATAGAGGAGAGAGAGGATTATGAGCCCCATCTGAGGATCGGAAATGTCGTTTATGCTGGAGTGGATTATGAGAAGATACTGAGGGAAGCTGAGAAGGAGAGCGATATCATACTTTGGGACGGAGGAAACAATGACTTCCCGTTCTATAAACCGGATCTCATGATAACTGTAGTCGATCCTCTCAGAGCGGGTCACGAGCTCACTTATTGGCCGGGGAGCGTCAACGTCAGGATGGCTGATGTGATAGTAGTGAGCAAGGTAGATACGGCTTGCTACTCAGATATGGAGAAGGTGATCATGAACGTAGAGAGGGTGAACCCGAGGGCTAAGATCATAACTGCCGCTATCCCCTATACTGTGGATAGGCCCGAGCTCATCGAGGGGAAGAGAGTCATAGTGGTCGAGGATGGCCCGACGGTGACTCATGGGGATATGGGCTTCGGAGCGGGTTACTTAATGGCCCGGAAGCTGAGGGCTGAGATAATAGATCCGAGGCCATATGCAGTTGGCTCGATAAAGGAGACGTATGAGAAATACACTCATTTATCCCAAGTGCTCCCGGCGGTCGGTTACGGGGAGGCTCAGATGAAGGAGTTGGAGGAGACTATAAACAATTCCCCAGCTGAGGCAGTGGTATTAGGGACGCCCACGGATATAAGCCGGTACCTGAAGATAAACAAACCAGCTGTCCACGTTTACTACGAGCTCCAGGAGATAGGATCCCCGACCCTAGAGGACATAATAGATGAGCTCTTGGAGAGGGCTGGCCTATGAGCGTGAAGGAGAGGAGGATCTGGTTGATGAATTTGAGGGAGTTCGGGGAGGCTATTGAGGACACGGATCTAGCGATGCTCCCAGTGGGTGTCTGCGAGGCTCATGGACCTCATCTCCCCCTCGGGACTGACTTCTTGATCCCTGAGTGGATCGCTCTGAACTTAGCTGAGAGGCTGAACGCATTGATAGCTCCTCCAATAAACTACGGAGTGACTTTGGGTCTCACAGGTTACTTCGGTACGCTTAGGATAAGTGAATCGACGATGGAGTCACTTATGTACGATGTGCTGGTCGATTTGATGAGGAACGGGTTTGAGAAAGTGATAGTGATGAATGGGCATGGAGGCTCCGGGCAGATAGAAGCTATATCGAGGGCGATGAGGAGAGCATGGCTCGACTACGGATTGAAATCAGCTATGATAAATTGGTGAAGCCTAGCGAGGGATCTAACTGAGGAGATACTCGGGGGAAGCGGGGGGCATGCTGGCGCAGATGAGACATCGATTATCCTCGAGATAGATCCCTCCTTGGTCAAGGGGGAGATGGAGAAGGAGGAGATCTATAGGGTGAAGGAAGGTATCTATGCAGTCCCCACTCCCGGCTCTATAATCTCCTACGATAACAAATTCTCAGATAGGATCCCGGATAGGGATAAGGCCTCCGAATTCACTAATAAGCTACTGGAGAGGATCTTCAATGAGATAATGGCGATAGTAGAGGGATGGGAGAGGCAGGAAATCCATATATCATAGGAGGCTCTCCCTCCAACTTTTTACCTTTAAAACGATCCTTCTGACGTCATCAGCTCTATGCATTCCCCTTTCCCTAGGGTAAAGGGCTAGATAAGGTATACTGGTTCTCATACCGGGGATCACCCTGAGGGGCTCAGATTTAAAGTATATGGATAAGCAGACAACTCTATCGCTCCTCAGTAGGTCCTCAGGACTCCTTCCATCGACATAGACGAAGCCTATTCTCCTCTCCCTTATCCTAGAGGAGATCTCGAGGGCTCCCTCACCTATCAACTCTAAAGCTATGTAAGCGTTCCTTCCCACTCCCGAGAATATCCTCTGCAACTTGCTCATGACTAACCCATAGTTCCGCGGGATAGCGGTATTTGAAGGTCTTATTATGGAAAAGTCGGCGTTCAAAGAGAGTGAGAGGTTTATCGAATCCTCAATGCTCCTGATGGAAGCTTCTGAGATATAAGGGTTACTGCTGAAGATATTGACGTCAGTCTCAGGGGATCTAACAGCGACTACGACATCTAAGCTGTTAATGAGATCTCTCAACGCCCTCACACTCTCCCTGTGTAGTGTCGATGGGAAATAATGGGGGGGATCTGTGGATATAATGAGACCCTCGCATCCGATTTTAATGAGATGGGCTGAGGCATCTCCAATATCTGAACCCCAGAAGAATTCAGTGGAGCAAAGCAGCCTCAAGCCATCCCTCTTAGCAGATCCTATCATGGGAACCCCTCTGAATATTTAGAGCTACAGAAAGGCACCTCACTCCTATTAAATATTCCCCTCCGAGCTCCTGGGATTAGATCTAAAAATAAAAATCTCCATATCTTAAAGCTGATTATGGAGTATGGGAGTCAAGAAGAATTCATTTCACTTTAATATGGGAAAATTATCCCTGAACTGGCTTAGAGTGATCTCATAGGGTCGGAGATCGTTGATCTGAATGAGGCATCCGATGATCTTTTGAGAGACTTCTACATCTCTAAAAAGTTATTTAATTTATCTATCACGACTATATTGTAATTTTAGATGAAGTCTCCCTCTCACGAGTTATTTCCATATCAATGACCTAGATAGGTACATTTCTATTAGTTAGCACATAGTGGATCGAGTTCATAAGCTCATCCCAGGTATATTTCCACTCCGGCTGGTAACGATCGATGGGAGTGGGCTTCACTCACTGGAATCCTCTGAATAGGCAATTATCAATATTTTCCAAAATAAAAATTAAATAATTTTTATTTAGATATTTTTTGAATAGCTATAAAAAATATTTTTTATAATTGCCTATACTATTTTTTCTGTTAAACATGAATTACAGGGGCCATGATGAAATCTCAGGAAATCCCCATGGATTTAGTAAGTTGAGCACTTGGTAAAGCAGATAGGTCTACACCCATATGGTTAGTCATGCCTCATTCTTCAGAAAAGCTTATATTTAGGTGCTACGCATAATACATGGCCCACATAGGGTTTGTTAAGAGGTGATATGGTATGCCCCAGAAGCAGACTAGGTATCTCCCCCTAGCACCCGTATATAGGATAATCAAGAGCGCGGGCGCTGAGAGGGTGAGCGATGATGCAAGGGAGAGGAGAATAGGCTTCGTCTATGTCGATGGAAGGAGTCCTGAGGACCTACTGAGGAGCGATAGAGTTGTCTGCTTATCCATATACTTAAAATCTCATT
>JAVCBY010000087.1:0-10163 GCA_037917625.1 Thermoproteota archaeon
AGAGGTTATTCAGTGATATAGCTATTTTTTACAAGCCTGGCGATAGGGAATCCCTGAAGAAAGCTTTGAGGGACCTCGAGAATTTCGATATTCCCCCAAGGATGTTGAGGTATATTGTTGAAAAAAATTATGATATAAAAGTAGTTGGTGAGAAAATACTATCAGTCTATTCAGACTTAATTGAATGACTTGAGCGTTTCCTCAGCCTATAAGCTAAGTATATTGATGCGAGCAACAGGAGGGGGATCGCTAGGAAGGAAGCTCCCACGACTAGTATGTAAATAGACCCTATTAAGGCCTTCCTAGAGTCCTCCCAGATTTTAGCTAAGAGGTCCTCCTCAGGAGGCACATAGCCTTCCTTCTTCAACTCCACATTCACAGTCGCATAATTTATCATCGTCTGTAAGTTCCTCCTCATCGCCTCTAACCATTCTATCTGCTGCCTCACTTGAGATAGCTTATCCTCTATCTCTATTATATCTTTGACGCTCTCAGCTTTATTCAAAAGATCCATTAGCCTACTTTCAGTAGCTTTAAGGCTCTTCAATCTCGTTTCAACATCTAATACTTGCTCTGTCACATCCTCCACATTCTTCTGCTCGATCTCAACTTTGCCAAGCGATCTTATATCTTTCAAAGCATCCTCGAGCCTCTCCACCGGTATCTCTAAGGTTACGTAACCTCCTCCCTCGTATATTGAGGAGCTCTGGACATAACCATCATACTTTAGAGCTATCTGAGATAGCTTAGACTGAGCCGAATTTACATCGCTCACCTTAAGCTTCAGATAAGCACTCACAGTCACATTCCTTCCTGAAGGCATTGAAATAGCTTCCTTACTCGGGAGAGCCTCCCCCGTCAAACTCGCTGCCTTGGTCATCTCAGGCATATATTGAGTCTTAAGCGCTTGTTGAGACTGCCTCTCGAAAAGAGAGGGGTATATGAGGTAGCCAGCTAGTAAGAGGATCGTCAAAAAGGCCGCTAGCAATATCACTCTCTTCATAATTTCACATGAAATTACTCGCTTAAAAGGGGAGCTGATAAGCTTCAATTCCACCTGAAGCATTCAGTATCGGAGGATGGAAGAGGACGCTATCCGCAGCTACAGTCACTACAGTCCCTCCGTACTTCCTCTTCGCATATAAGCTAGCTAGATAATGGGCACCCGTCGACATGCCTCCCATGATCCCCTTCTTCAAGAGCTCGGAGGCCCACTCAATAGCTTCGGCCCTGCTGACCTCATAAACTTCATCCACTAAGCTAAGATCGAGATTATCGGGGATGTGATAGGTGTCGTAACCCTCCACCTCCCCCTCGAACTCACTAGAGAGGCCGAATTTTCTAGCTAATTCTGAGCCTTTAGAGGTGACAGCTATTATCCTAGCCCCGAATTCCCTCTTAAGGAGTCTCCCGACACCAGTTATCGTACCTCCTGTCCCTACTCCCATCACGAAAACATCCACTCTCTTGACACTCTCCAATATCTCCTCTCCCATCCTCTCCTGTCCCTTAGGGTTAGCTGGATTCGAATCCTGCATCAAGAAAGTAGCTCCCTTCTCCTCAGCTATCCTCTCAGCTACGGATTTTATGCTCCTAGGGTCCTCAGGGGGGACGTTGGGGCATGTGTAAACTTTAGCGCCTAAGCTCCTCATTAGAGCGACTTTGATGGGGCTGGAGTCCTCCTTAACCGCTATATAGACATCGAAGCCCATAGCCCTACCGTGGAGGGAGAGGGAGACCCCAGTGCATCCGCTCGTGGCTTCTACTATAGCTCCACCCCTACCCTTCCTATCTATTAGATCCAAGAGCATCGAGACTGCCATCCTGTCCTTATGACTGCCTCCGGGATTCAGATACTCGAGCTTGAATAAGATGCCATCTACATCAACGAGTGGGGTATTTCCCACGCATTCCCAGATCTCGGGCATAAGAGTGGCTTGAGCTTACGCCTCTTAAATTTTGTCCTCGAGGGACTTGAGCGAGATGATGCGTTCCCTCTGATTCCTCACAAACATTAATTCAATGATATAGTTAAAAATTAGCTATTAATCCTTCTGCAATCATATCTTTAATTCTTAATAAATTTCTCGATTTAATAACGGAAATTCATCGAGCCGAAAGGAATCTATTCGATAAAAATGAAACAATTAACCCCGGTCGTATGAATCCAGCCAACCACTAAGTTTTTATTTCAGTTAGGTCAACGATATAGACCTCCTGAGGAGGTGTCCGGATGAAAGCCCGTGATCTAGCCTTAGTTTTACTCCTCTTCGTAGTGGGCGCGGTCATCGGTTATTTCGCCGCGGGTCCCGGTAAGGTGACTACAGTCACTACCACAGTGACCACTACTATAGTGCAGACAGCTACGCCGACTGTCACGACACCGGCAGTTACGATGAGGACTCCTGCTGATACGCTGATAATCGCGATGGATACATCTGATGCCGTTTCACTCGATCCCGCGAGAGCTTATGAGTTCACATCATGCTTCGTCACGAATCAGTTATACGATAAGCTCGTCGATTTTGAGCTCCCCAATCTGGTAGATGTGAAGCCGGAGGTCGCCGAGAGATGGGAAGTGAGTCCTGATGGAATGACTTGGACATTTTACATAAGGAAGGGCATTAAGTTCGCCAGTGGAAATCCGCTCACAGCTGATGATGTCGTTTACTCCCTCCAAAGGGTAGTCAAGTTAAAACAGACGGCTTACTCAGTACTAGAGCCATTTCTGAAGACTCCGGATCAGATAGAGAAGATCGATGATTACACTGTCAGGATAAAGCTCAATAAGACAGTCGCTCCCAGCTTCTTCTTGAGCGTCTTGACCTTCACTACATCGAGTATTGTAGATAAGAAGGTCGTAGAGGCCCACGAGAAAGATGGGGACATGGGGAGTGCCTGGTTAGACGACCATAGTGCCGGGAGTGGTCCCTTCGTGCTGGAGAAATGGGATAGGGAATCCCAATTCATCCTGAGGGCCAACCCGTATTATTGGAAGCCTGGACAGCCTTACGTCAAGACGATCATAATAAAGCACGTCGCTGAGCCGACCGACCAACTCCTCTTGATACAGAAGGGTGATGTCGATGTAGCGACAGATCTGACTCCGGATCAGATAAAGCAATTGGAGGGACAGCCCGGGATCTACATAGTCAGGGCTGAGAGGTTACACAATGTTTACATAGGGATGAATGTGGCCGTAAAGCCCCTGGATAAGGAGGAAGTGAGGGATGCGATAAGGTACTGCATAGATTACGACGGTATAGTGAATGCTATAATGAAGGGAGCCGCTATAAAGTGGCAGACAGTGATTCCAAAGGGATTGCTAGGCGCTAATCCGAAGACCCCTTACTATAAAGACGTTAGTAAGGCTAAGGAGTTACTGGCTAAAGCTGGATATCCGAACGGCTTCACTATAGAGTTGACGACGCCCCCGACTTACCCGCAGATAGATATCGCCACGAAGATACAAGCTGACTTGGCTGAGTGCGGTATCACGGTGAACATAGTACAGATGACGGCCTCGATGATGTACGAGAAGTACAGGAAGCAGGGGCTTCAGATGGTCTTAGCTGGCTGGGGCTCCGATTACCCTGATCCTGACAGCAATGCCATGGCCTTCGCTAACTATAGGATAAGGCAATTGGCCTGGAGGAACAGCTGGTACGATGATTACGCCGCTGACCTGGCTGAGAAGGCTAGCGTTGAGATGGACACTAAGAAGAGGGAGCAGATGTACTTAAATCTGACAGATTATATACTGGATCACGGTCCTTACGTCATGCTATATCAGACTGTAGCTCAACAGGCTGTCAGAGATTATGTGAAGAACTGGTTGCCTGATCCCACGTTCTATTACCTCGATCTCTCGAAGGTCAGGAAGGGTTAAGAGCCCTCCCACCTTTTTTTACATTGAGGAGGGTCCATATGGACCTCAGGACTTATATTATAAGGAGATTGGGTTTGATGGTTTTTGTCCTGTTCGGGATCATAGTGATAACATTTATAGTATCTCACGTAATTCCAGCTGACCCCATTGGAGCTATACTAGGCCCTCAAGCCTCCCCAGAGCTCGTGGAGAAGATAAGGAGAGAGTGGGGATTCGATAAGCCCTTACACGAGCAGTTCTTCGATTATATCTATAAGGTGATCAGGGGGGACCTGGGGAGATCTATAAAGACGAACAACCCCGTGATGGAGGATCTCCTCTACTTCTTCCCAGCGACTATAGAGCTCGCTACTGCCGCTATAATAGTAGCTATAGCCATAGGGATTCCCCTAGGCATAATATCCGCTGTTAAGAAGGACAAGTGGCCTGACCATATCTCGAGGATATTCGCTCTCATGGGCGTGAGCATGCCTGTCTTCTGGTTGGGCTTACTGCTCTTATTCGTCCTCTACTACAAGTTGGGGATATTCCCAGGGCCCGGGAGGCTAGATCCAGGCATACCTGAGCCCCCTAGGATAACGGGTCTCTTGACGCTGGATAGCCTCTTGACTGGGAATTTCGAAGCATTTACCAATGCACTCTGGCATTTAGCATTACCATCGTTCGTTCTGGGGTATTACGCTTCAGCTTCGATAGCTAGGATAACGAGGACAGCACTCCTGGAGGTATTAACGCAGGATTTCATAAAAGCCGCCAGGAGCAAGGGCCTAGCGGAGAGGGTCGTCCTGTTCAGGCACGCTTTGAGGAATGCCCTGATCCCGACAACTACAGTGATAGGCATGGCCTATGGTAGCCTATTGGAAGGTGCTATTTTAACTGAGACAATATTCGCCTGGCCCGGATTGGGGAGATATTCTACAGGAGCTTTCCTATCCGTGGACTTCATGGCTGTAATGGGGTCTACACTTTTAATAGCTCTAGTTTACTCGCTAGCGAACTTGATAGTAGACATACTCTACGCCTTCTTGGATCCCAGGATAAGGTACGCGTGAGGTGATGGCCTTGCTCAAGATCCAAGAATACCTCAAGTCAGAGGATTTCAAGTTCACGCTCATTTTGATAAAGAGGAGCCCTCTGACTATACTAGGGATCTCCATAACGTCGCTATTGATAATGATAGCAGTGCTGGCACCCATGATAGCTATTGAAGATCCCACGAGAACTGATCTGAGCAAGAGGTTGTTACCGCCGAGTATGGAACACCCCTTCGGCACTGATCAGTTGGGGAGGGATATCTTCAGCAGGGTGGTCTGGGGCTCTAGGATCTCGTTATTCATAGCTGTGGTAGTTGTTTCGATATCTTTGACTATAGGAATGTTAATAGGATTAATATCTGGATACTTTGGTGGTAAAATAGATGAAATATTGATGAGAATAACTGATATGTTCATGGCCTTCCCCAGACTGATACTGGCGCTCGCAGTCGCTGCTGCCCTGGGGCCCGGATTATTCAACACGATGATGGCCATAGCATTCGTCGATTGGGTGTTTTACGCTAGGCTCGCTAGAGCTATCGCACTTCAGATAAGGGAGGAGACGTATATAGAGGCAGCCAGAGCTATAGGGGCTGGCGATGCGAGGATAATACTCAGGCACGCATTACCTATCGCGATCCCCACACTGATAGTCAGGGCGACTCTGGATATGGGTGGCACGATACTGACGGCAGCAGCCCTCGGTTTCCTGGGTCTCGGAGTCCAACCGCCGACCCCTGAGTGGGGCGTCATGGTGAGTGAGGGGAGGAGGTTCGTAACTGAGCAATGGTGGGTCTCAACGTTCCCGGGCTTCGCCATACTATTAGCTACAATGGGATTCAATCTGCTGGGGGATGGTATAAACGATATACTTAATGTGAGGGCAAGGAGGTAATATACATGCTCCTCGAGGTCAGGGATCTCAGAGTCAGGTTTCACAGCCTGAGGGGGATTGTGAGAGCTGTAGATGGTGTGAGCTTCTCTGTTAACTATGGTGAGGTCTTAGGATTAGTGGGGGAGACCGGTAGCGGGAAGACAGTGACTGGGCTCACGATAATGAGGTTATTAGATGAGAACGCTGAGATATCTGGAGGGGAAGTTATCTTCGAGGGGAAGGACCTTCTAAAACTCCCAATTAGTGAGATCCTTAAGATAAGAGGTAGAGATATATCTATGATATTCCAAGAGCCGAAAGTGGCACTGAATCCCGTGATTCAAGTCGGGGACCAAGTAGCTGAGTCTTTCCTCACTCACGAGAGAATGAGTAAGGATGAGGCTAGGGAGAGAGTGCTGGATATGTTCAGGAAGGTAGGTCTCCCCGATCCGGAGAGGATATACAGGAGCTACCCCCATGAATTGAGCGGAGGCATGGCTCAGAGGATAGTGATATCGATGGCTCTAGCCTTAAAACCGAAGCTCATGATAGCCGATGAACCTACCTCAGCGCTCGATGTGACTATCCAAGCCCAGATAATGGAGCTCTTCAGGGAGCTAATCAGGGAGTTCAACACTAGCGTCATCTACATAACGCACGATCTAGCTCTAGCCGCTGAGATAGCTGATAGAATAGCCGTTATGTACGCTGGGAGGATAGTTGAAGTAGCTAGGACCGAGGAGCTATTCGAGAACCCACTTCATCCTTACACGGTAGGCCTCCTCAAGTCCATCCCCGGATCGAGATCCTCGGGGAGTAGGCTCTTCTCCATGGAAGGGGAGATACCCTCCCTCCTCAATCCCCCACCCGGTTGTCTCTTCCATCCTAGATGCCCGAGTAGGATGGGCATATGCGAGAGGGAAGTCCCAAGCCTTTTAAATGCCGGAAATGACCATATAGTCTCTTGCTTCCTCTATGGGAGATGATGCCCTATGCTCAAGCTCCAAGATATCAAGAAGTACTTCCCCGTCAGGGGAGGCGTATTCATGAGAGTTATCGGAGAGATAAAAGCCGTGGATGGTGTCTCAATTGACATAGGAGAGGGTGAAACTTTCGGACTTGTTGGTGAGTCCGGGAGCGGGAAGACGACGCTGGGGAGGGTCGTTCTCAAGTTGATAGAGCCTACCTCAGGGAGGATATTCTTCAATGGAAGGGACATAACTGAACTGAGGGGTAAGGACCTCCTGCCTCTGAGGAGGGAGATGCAGATAGTCTTCCAAGACCCGTACAAAGCACTGCATCCCAAGAAGAAAGTCAAAGACATAATTGGTGAGCCCCTAGTAGTGCACGAAGGGCTTAAAGGGGAGGAATTAGAGAGGAGGGTGAGCGAGATGCTCAAGCTAGTGGGCATGAACCCTGAGCACATGCATAGGTACCCTCACGAGTTCTCAGGGGGTCAGAGGCAGAGGATAGTCATAGCCAGGGCCCTCATACTAAGGCCCAAGTTCCTCGTCCTCGATGAGCCCACTTCCGCTCTCGATGTCAGCGTTCAAGCGAAAATATTAAATTTATTATCCGATTTAAAGGAAGAATTTAGACTAACTTACCTATTGATAACACATAATCTTGCTGTAGTTAAACACGTCAGTAATAGGGTTGGTGTGATGTACTTGGGGAAGTTAGTCGAAGTTGCCCCGACTGAGGAGCTCTTCGAGAACCCAGTGCATCCTTACACTATGGGGTTGATCTCTTCAATCCCCGTCCCCGACCCTAAGTTAGCTAAATCTAGGAGAAAGCTCATCCTCCTCGGTGAGATACCGAGCCCCATGAACCCCCCGCGGGGATGCAGATTCCACACGAGATGCCCTTATGCTAAGGAGATATGCAAGACAGAGGAACCTCGGATGGAGGAAATCTCGAGAGGCCATTATGTATCATGCCACCTCTGGAGAGAGTTGAGCTGATCATGAGCGACGAGCGAGAAGTGAAGCTGAGCTTAAAGGATTATATAGCTTTCCTGATAGCGCTCCTAACGACCCATCTCCTCCCCCTGATATTTGTGATAATCATCACGATACTGCTAGCCATCCTCATAGGATATCTCTTCTGATCTCACTTAGAGATCCGATTTTTTATCTCCTTCAGGGAGTCCTCAATTATTCTTATAGCTTCATCCATCTGCTCTCGAGTTATCGTTATGGGTGGGGTCAATTTGATTACATTGTGGTGCCTTCCTACAGTAATAGCCAGAAGCCCTCGGTCGAATAGAGCCCATTTCACCATCTCAGCTACTTTACTGGAGGGTCTGCCTTCCTCATATAACTCTATCCCCTGAACACAACCCACTCCTCTCGAGTCAACCACGAAATCATACTCCTCGACGAAGTCCCTCAAGGAAGAGCTCAACTGTTCCCCTCTCTCCCTAGCGTTCTCGATCAGATTCTCCTCCCTTATGGCCTCTATAGTCGCTAGAGAAGCTACTGCCGATAGATAGTGCCCCGCGAAGGTCCCGAGGCTGCCTCCACTGCAGAGGTACCAATCCTCCAGGAGATCCCCTCTGAATGCTATCGCAGCTATGGGGAGGCCCCCGCCCATCCCCTTGCCCATGACGATCACATCGGGCTCGACGCCATGATGCTCGATCCCGAACCACTTCCCCGTCCTCCCGAATCCAGTATAGACTTCATCTACTATCAGGAGAGCGCCTGTCTCACTCGATATCCTCCTCAGCTCTTGGAAGAACCTAGCTGGCGGGAATATTATGCCACCATGTGATTGTAGAGGCTCTACGATTATAGCTGCGAGATCTTCAGGTTCAACAGCCCTCCCGATTATCTCCTCCTCTATGAAGGAGATCGAGAGATCGACGCACTCATCACATGGGAGGGATCTCATCTTGCAGGGGAGGCAGTTGGGATAGGGCGCATATAAAGTATCGCTAGCCCTCGGGGCCACTCTCCTCATTCCTTCCGTCGGTGATGACATCAAAGCATAGCCTGTCAGGCCATGATAGGCCCCGAGAAATGAGAGGATGACGCTCCTCTTAGTGACGTACTTAGCTAGTTGGATCGCGAAATCGCTCGCCTCACTTCCGGTAGTAGCGTAAGCTATTGAGGATTCCTTAACAGGCACTATAGATCTCAGTTTCTCGCCCAACCTTAAGAAGGGCTCCGTTGGAGCTAATAGACCTGAGAACCCCGTTATCCTATCTACATGTTCCTTAACGCTCTCAACTACCTTGGGATGCGCTTGACCCAATGAAGTAGCTGCTCCGCTGAAGTCCAGGAATCTCCTCCCATCCTTCGTCCAGATCTCAGCTTTGAAGCCCCTCTCTACTATTATAGGGAATGAGGGCTTGCATTTGAATATAGATGGGTAATAGGGCTCTATCATGCTCTTCCCCTACAGAGGCGTAGATACTTTACCTTCCTCGAAAACTTTCCAGAGCTTCAACATCCCCTCCTTAACCCTCAAGTTCCCCAAGCCCGCTCCCTCCGGCAGTATCCTGAAGCCGTTCTCACACTTAGCCCCTCCCTCAACGAAGTCCTCCTTCAAAGATATATCGGAATCTAGGTCCGTCGTAACGATATTCCTAGTGGCTGTAGCGAAGTGAACTGCTGCAGTTATGCTTACTCCTCCCTCCATCATACAACCTATCATATTCGGTATCCCAGCCGCTTCGCTTATAGCAGCAATCCTCCTAGCCTCCAAGAGGCCCCCGGCTTTAGTCAACTTTATGTTTATGTAATCAGCAGCCCTCATCTTCGCGACTAAGAGAGCATCTCTAGCGGAGTGGACGGATTCATCCGCCATTATCGGGATCGGGCTGACTCGAGTCAGCTCAGCCATCCCCTCATAATCGTACCACTTCACAGGCTGCTCAGCGAGCTCCACATCGTACCTCTCCATGGATGATAGAGCCTTCTTAGCTTGCTTAACTGTCCATCCTTGATTGGCATCTATCCTTATCCTTATGTCCTTACCCACAGCATCCCTGACAGCCTTAACCCTAGCTAGATCCTCCTCAACATCGAGGCCCACTTTTAGCTTCAATATCCTGAAGCCCATCTCAACGTACCTCAAGGCATCGGAGGCCATCTCCTCTGGCGACATTATGCCTATAGTGAAGTCTGTCTCTACTCTCTCTTTATAGCCTCCCAGTAGATCCCTCACTCTGACACCCAGTATCTTCCCCTTCAAGTCGAAGACAGCCATCTCAAGCGCTAGTTTCGCTGACGTATTTCCGAGGATGGCTCCGGATATCTTACTCTCGATCTCCTCGACATTGAGCGGATCCTCATTGATCAATTGAGGAGGATCTAGCTAGGGTTAAGGCTGTCAGGGATGCTGTGGGTAAGGACATAAG
>JAVCBY010000011.1:0-9853 GCA_037917625.1 Thermoproteota archaeon
TCTCCACTCTTATACTCTCTTATCAAATTAGATAGCTCTGAGAATCTAGATATAATTTCTATCTGATCTATTTTCTCGAAGATCTCCTCTACTACATGATCCTTCCCATATATGAATGCTAACTTATCCCTGAACTCCCTGAACCCATCCCCCTCGCTGCCATCGTTCACGAAGATCGAGTAGATTATCATCCTCACTTCGCTCGACAATATCTTAGATAATGAGTGGAAATTGAGGGAGGTCGGGGCTATTAAGATGTACCAGGAGTCTGATAAGTCCAATACTTTCTCATATTGTGTTAGAGCTCTCTCTATTCCCCTGAGGGTTGCCCCGACCCCCTTCGTCGACATCATCAAAATGTATTTTGATTAGCTTATAATCTTTTTGATCAGTCTAATGGTCTTTGATCCTCTAATATCTTTCTTCATACATGAAGGAATTTTTGTTATCAAAAAGGTTAATTACCCGACTTGAATATGACATCATCACCTTTTATTAAGAAATAAATATGTAAGTATTGGGAAAGTTATGAAAAAGAGGGATGAGGGGGTGAATGACGCTTATCTCACTAAGCTCTCTCCCCGCATAATACCATATAGTAAATATAATGATGTCTTAGATAGGCTCTCAAAGGACCTATTTTCAAATATAATCGAGCTTGTGGAGAGAGCTGAGCTCTACATACCTAAGTTGAGGGAGATACTCCCCATAACCCCGCTGACGAATGAACTCATAGGCCTGAGGGTCGCCGCTGTTGATGCTGGATCCAATGGGAAGGATCTCATAATAGGTTATCAACCGATAAGCATAGCTGTAGGGGCTTCCTTCGAGGATGGAGTTAAGATACGCGATCCCCTCTTAGCCACTCTCAAGCCCCCCTCATCAAGTTTAGATGATGAGGAGGGCGTTAAGCTCTCCTCAATGATAGGCTACTATTTGATGTACAATTTAGCTTCCATACTCTTGGAGAGGTGCGATCTAATACTTATAGATGGGCCCCTCTTCCTGCCCAAATCTTATTACGCGCCCAGGGGCAGGAGCTACTCCAGCTCTTACTTAGAGGTTTATGAAGCCACTCTACGCTCCCTCTCATCCCTGCTCAAAGAAGCTGAGGCATCAGGCAAGTATGTTCTTGGTGTAGTCAAGAGGATAAGGAGTCACTACATCTCCCAGTGGCTTGGGATAGATGGCCTCTCAGACTCCCTCATCTCATCACTCTTGATGAAGGAAGGGGAGGCTTTAGGCCCCATCCCCATTAGCGGGGGATGGGAGGAAGTCGCCAGTTATCTGGGGGATGCTAGGAAATTTAGGCCCTGGGCTATCTTCCTGAGGAGGGGGAGAGCCCCTATAAGGCTCGATCTACCTGAATATTCCGTAGATAAAGCTTACGCTCTAGCTTCTTACATCTACTCAATATCCGAGCCGAGCACAGGGCTTCCCATGCCCATATTAGCTGTGGATAGGCTCTCAAAAGTCACAGATGAGCAGAGCTCTCTGATATACAGGATGGTCCTCAGGGAGGCTAGGAGGAGAGGGATCAGCTCAGAGAAGTTAGCTTTATTCTCCATCCAGAGGGGTGAAAATGATTGAGAGAAATTGTGGGACACGTCATATCTAGATCTACCCCTAAGAAGATACTATTCGTGGTGCTAAAGAACGCTAAGGTATCCCTGGGGGATTTCTACGTCATAGATCATCCTTGGGAGGGTGTCCCCGTCTTCATAAGAGTTAGGGATATACAAACTATAAATGAGGAAGTTGATCTTGGGAAAGTTGGTCTCCTCGCAAGTAGCTCAGGCTTGATCTCAGATTACAGTAGTGATCTTGAGTACATGATAGCTGAATGCGAGGTATTGGGCTACAGATCTGAATCCGGGATAAGAGGATTGGAAGCCCCTCCCTCAACCCTCTCCCCGGTCATGAGACCTGATCCAAGGGAATTGAGCTCCTTCTTAACCCCTAGATTCTCTCAGGGGCTCCCCCTCACTATAGGTAGGATAAAGGGGACCAGGGTCCCCTTCTCCATAGATGTAGCTGCGATAGCTAGAGGCCACATGTTCGTCACTGGGATGACCAGGAGTGGGAAGAGCGTCATAGGGGACACGATGATACTCATTTATGATTCATTGAGGAGGAGATATTTCATAGGACCTATAGAGAAGTTCTTCAACAGCTTATTACCGAGGGAGGCTCCGGATGAGGTCCTCTTGGATTTAAGGGAGTTGGGTTATGAGACCCTATCCCTCTATCCCGATTTCCTGCCGAAGTGGTCTAAAGTAGCTGGGATATACAGGCATAAGCTGGATAAGGAGATCTACGAGATTGAGACATCTACTGGGAGGAAAGTCAGGGTGACTGAGGACCACAGCCTCCTAATCTCGGATGGGACCAGCATACTCAAGGTAACGCCTAAGAAACTCGCTGGAATGAGCGAGAGTTATTTGATAGTCCCTAGAGGGGCCCCCCTAAGGCCTGCTGGCTATCCAGCACATCTAGATAGGCTCCTAGGAATAAGCTTAGCTTCTGGAGTCCCCTTGAAGGACGGGGTCCTGATAATGGATCCCGATATCGCTGAAGTGAAGTTAGCATTCATATATGGGAAGGATCATGTAGTAGAGGAGATCTTCGAGAAAATAGATCAGATAGAAATTATATCTAGATTCTCAGAGCTATCTAATTTGATAAGAGAGTATAAGAGTGGAGAACTGGGCTTGAGGGCTCTCGTAGTATGCTCAGGCCCTTACAAACTAGATCTCTTCCATCTCTCCCTCTATCTGGATGCTAGAGCTATAGAGATAACTGAGGATGGGTTCAGGGAGTTGATGAGCTACCCGACGTGGAAGCTGAATGAAGTATCCCTCTCCATACTCTACGTAGCTATGAAACTCGAGGCTATGGGTGAGAGAGTGACGCCCCACTCCTTAGCTAGGTACGTGAAGCTTAAGGAGAAGGGGGAGAGGAGGGACATCAGATCAAAAGTAGTGAGCCTCGACTACCACATAAGGAAGTACTTGGAGAGAGAAGGGCTACTTCAGAAGGAGAGGAACCCTGAGAGCAAGAGGGGAGTAGCTTACAAACTCACTAAGAAGGGGATGAATGTTGCAAAATTAGTTGAAGCTCATTTCAGGAGTCAGGGCCTCAAGATGGAGGATTACATAGATTTGAGCTCACTCAACCAATCTGTAGAGGTCAAGATATCCTCATGACTTAACCCTCTGCGTCACGATAGCTGGACATATCTTAGTCACTCCACCCATTCCCTCTATCTCCTTCAATATCCTATCAAACTCCTCCTCATCCCTAGCCCATATCTCCGCCATTATAGAGTGGTCCCCTGCTGTTATGTAGACGGATCTCGCGTAATCCCTATCAGCTAATTCCTTAGCTACTCTCACTATATCGCCCGGGAGTACATCTATGCCAGTCAGCGATATTATGGAGTATCCTAGAGAGGACGGATTTATCCTGGCGGTGAATCCCTCTATTATCCTCATCCTCTCCAGTCTCCTTACCCTCTTCCTAACAGCTACATCGCTTATCTTGAGTTCCTCAGCTATTCTTCTAAAAGAGACCCTTCCGTCCCTCAAGATCATCTCTAAGATCTTCCTATCTCTCTCATCAAGCACTCTCGCGACCCTTTCTATCATAAGGCATGCACCACTCCCTTTATAAAAAAGTTTTTGCACGCGTAGAGGGAGAAAATCTTAAATTGGTTAAGAAGGTAATCCCTCGAGCACTGTAGTGAAAAAGTCATGATGCTCCTCCTCATCTTTCAAAATCTTTTTGAATATCTCAGCTGTAGTGATATCCCCTTCCTCAGTCGCTACTTCTATTATCTGCTTGTAGAGAGCTATCGCCTCCTCCTCATCCTTGACATCCTGCTCCATCATCTCCCTCAAATCCTTACCAACTTTTATCTGATTTGGTACTGTTGTAGGAGTTCCCCCTAAATACCAGAGCCTCTCAGCTATCTCCTCAGCGTGCTTCATCTCCTCCACAGCTATCTTCTTAAGTTCATCAGATAGGAGTACGTGAATAGGGCCTACTGTCTGGACGTGCTGCCACATGTACTGAATTGAGACCTGTATCTCCCTAGCTATAGCTCGATTCAACAGGGACTTGAGCCTCTCACTAGCTTTCCCAGCCATAACCATATGGGTATCCCATAGAAACATAAAACTATAGAAATATAAACTTTCGCATACGCCCATTATACGTGAGTGCGGAAAGGGTTTATTACTAACTTGGAGTAGGAAGTGGAGGTAGGATCATCGATCAGATGGTTATATTGAGCTCACTCCTTCCCGAGGCTCAGAGGGAGGGGGATAAGGAGAGGCTAGATCCCCTGATATTGGGATCGATCGCTCTCTTAGGTTTGAATCCAGATGAGTTAGTGGCATGCGATAGGAGGCTGAAGAGAGCAGGAATATTCGAAGTGCCGAGAGGGTCTATATTAGCTATCTTAGCTCCCACTAGAGGGGGATTGGCTAGGTTGGTCTCGATAGGTAGGGTCATGGCGACGGCGACAACGCTTAGCGATGCCTACTCCTCATACAGTCCGGTGAGCTACGATGAAGTTAGGGGGATAGATGAGGAGATAAAAGCGATAGTAGGGAGGAGAGGTGTGACTCCAATTGAGAGAGTTAAGGATGGCTATCTAATAGTGGCTGAGAACGTACTGAAGGAGGGGATCTACTACTCAGGGATGGGAGAGTTCCCAGATAGCGGCTACATCCTCTCTGAGAGGTGGCTCGAGCTAGCTGGACTGAGAGGTGGAATATCAGGGCTCTGGGGGAGGATATGGGGGAGGCTCTTCGTTTTAGAACCCGGGGAAGCCATAATCTTGATGTTGGGATTGCTAGCTTCATCCCCCACTATAGAGGAGCTCATAACTGAGGGCAATTTGGAGTCGATGAGTGGGATGAGCCAGCACGAGTTCTTCATGAGGCTTATAGAGGGCGAGCTTAGGAGGATAAGGTACATGGGGTGGCACTTGATGGGGAGGTGAGCGTATGAGGTGGAGGCTCTTACTTGAGGGCGGAGATGCTGTGCTGAATATGGCGATAGATGAAGCTCTAATGAAGTTCGGGATACCGACGGTCAGGTTTTACAGGTTCTCCCCTAGCGCTATAACGATAGGTTACTTCCAGAGGGTCTATTCAGCGGTGAACTTGGAGGAGGTGAGGAAAGCTAATGTTAGAGTGGTCAGGAGGATAACTGGAGGGGGGCTCAGTGTATCACGATGAGAACGGTGAGCTGACTTACTCAGTGACTGGAGGTGAGGACCTCTTCCCTAGGGGCGTCTTGGAGAGCATGAAGTACATATGCGAGGGAGTAGTTAGGACCATAAGGATACTGGGAGCTGAGGCTGAATTCTCAGGGATAAACGATGTGGTCATATCAAATAAGAAGGTATCTGGGAGCGCTCAAGCTAGGGAGGGCGGAAACTTGCTTCAGCACGGGACTATAATGTACGCGACTGATCTGGAGAAGCTAGCTTCCCTCTTATGGGCTCCTAAGGAGAAGTTAGAGGATAAGGGTCTGAAGAGCATTCTGGAGAGAGTAACTACAATATCCAGAGAGATAAATAAGAATTTGAGCTTTAATGAAGTCTTAGATGCTGCAATAGAGGGCTTCTCATTCTTAGGGGAGCTTCAGGAGGGTGGGCTCAGTGAGGAAGAGTGGAAGCTCATCGATATCTTAGTTGAGAAATACTCGAGCGATTCCTGGAACTTCAGGAGGTGATGAGATGAAGGTATTCAGATCTAAGGCTGGAAAAACGCTTGAAATAAGATTGGAGCTCGATGGGAATTTGATAAGGGAGATAGAGATCTCAGGTGATTTCATGGTATTCCCAAGCGATGCTATCGAGGAACTTGAGAGGAAATTGAGGGGGAGGGCTTTGGGAGAGCATGAGGGAGTAGTTAGGGAAGTTCTGAGGGGGGCTGAGTTAGTCGGGATAACGGAGGATGATATAATAAATGCTATCTGGGATATAGCTAGATAGCTATTGAGGAGCTGGTTGAAGGACGCTTAGATGGGCGAGGGCATTCGCATGATGGGGCATATCCTATCTAAATTGTTAAAAAAATATTCTTTTTGTTGCCATCCACTCGATAGGAAAAGCTTATATTTTGTACTACCTTGAGAATATTGTGACCACCTCCAGATGGATCCTCATCTCTCTGATGGCACTCATACTGCTACCCCCTCCCTCGGGCGGAGCTCATGCATCGCAGCATACTACGATTCATACACCGATAGAATGAGGCCCGGCGAATCGGGTTCCGTATACGTTAACTTAATTAATTATTGCTCATATCCGGTAAATCTAATAGCTAAAGCGATCACATTAGATGGCGATCCTGGGAACGATTTTGAAACCCCTGTCTACTTGAGCTCGGGCGAGTCTAAGACTGCTCGCATAAGGATATCAGTTCCCTCCTATTATGAGGATAAGACCCTCCAATTCTACGTCATCATCTATCAGATGACGGGAAACGCTTACGCTCCAGTGATAGAGCTCCCCAAGTTGAGCGTATTAGTCTTCCCTGAGTTCAGCATATTCGTGAGGACCTTCAATAGCACTGTAACAGCTGGAGGAAAATTGCTCGTCAGCATTAAAGCATCTGAAGACGCCGTTAACTCTATGTACGATGCGATAGCATTTCTGAGCACTGATATTGAGCCCCCCACGAAGATCCAGATGATAAAGCTCAGCTTATACCCTAGCAGGGAGACGAAGTTCTACGTAGATATACCTAAGGACATGAGGCCCGGGACTTATAAGCTATCATTCGAGATATGGAAGAAGAAATACAAGCTCTCAGAGAGCGATCCTCTGAATCGTCCGCTAATAAAGGTGCTACTGGCTCCCGAGACTCCAACTTATACTACTCCAACTCAGACAGCTACTGAAACAGGCTCGGTGACGCAGACGACGGAGGAGCGGACAGCAAGCCCCACAGCTAGGGAGGAGACTTCAGCTATAACTACGGTCACGACGCAAACAGTCACTGTCATCGAATCCACGGGGACTATCTTGCTAGCCTTAGGAGTCATTGCATTCGCTCTAGTGATAGCAGTGCTCTTACTCGTCGTGAGGATGATCAAGAGGAGCAGTACGACTTAACTTTAAGAGGATTCCTAAGCGCCGAAGCTCAAAATATAGACACTTGAATCCTATATTCACCAATATCTCAGAATTCCGCTCCTTAAAACTGGATCAGCTATCTTGTATCCCTCCTCGGTCTTCTCCAAGAATCCGGAATCCGCTAAGTTCCTCAAGATGGAGGACAGCGTATTACTGGGTATCTTGCCGATCCTCGCCTCAATTCCCCTCTTCACCTGGGTCCACTTAGCGTGCCCTAGAGTAGCTATGACCTTCAACGCTTCCTTATACCTGCTCTCAGCCACTCCATATATCCTAAGGGCATGCTCAAGCTCACTTATAGCGAGCTTAGAGGCCCTCCTCTCTATACTCTCTATGGACTCCTTATCGTTGATCATAGAGAAGCCGAAGTAAGTGAGCCACCCTATTATCCCATCGAACCTCCTCCTCGCTTCCTCCAGCAAAAGATCCTCTACTCTCATTCCGGCCTGCTTGAACCCCTCCCTCAAGAAGTCCATAGCTTCCTCATCGCTCAACTTCCTCATCCTCACCTCCTTGAAAGGTCTACCATATAGGGGGGCTTCAGGATCGTCCACTCTCAGGAACCTGTACAATAAGCCGACTTGAGAGCCCGATAAGATAATCTTGAGGTCGAGGTGATCGTAAGCGTAAGCTATTATGGAGTCGAACCTATGCTTCGACCTCCTCAGCTCTTGAGCTTCATCTATAACTAAGACCTTCCCCTCTAATGCATGTAAGACGCTTATGAGGGAGTTGAGATCCCTCTCCTTGAACCTTATCCCTATCTCTGATATGCTTATGCCCTCAACTCTGCTCAACACTCTTCTAGCCCACGACTTCCTAGTGAGCTCAGCTTCCAATAGGTCGAGGAAGGAGCCCATGCTTATCATACCAGAAGGGAGGAGTCTGCAGTCGAGGAATATGTTATCGAGCTTCTCCTCATTCAGATATGTCAATATGAGTGATGTCTTCCCATATCTCCTCAGACCCGTCACTATGACAAGCTTCCCATGCTTGATACCATCTGAGAGTTCCCTTAGCTCTGTCTCCATATTGAAGAGATCTTCCCTCCTGGTCTTGGGCTCCGGGTCGAAGTACATATAGTTACCCCTCTAACTAACTTAGGGGGGTAACTTGCTCTTAAATATATGCTCAGATGAATGATAGCATATAGTGATAATATTTTAAAAATTATCGGGGAAGATGATCTTAAAATAATCGTGCTATTATCTATCAAAATTCCGGAGATTGAGCAGATGTTTAGATGCTATACTCCATATCGCTAGCTATCTCAAAGCCCGTCTCTATCGGTATCACCACGTGCCTACCGATGGAATCTCCATCCACCATGGAGCTCGAGACTGTCGCAGCCACTATCAAAATCTTACTGGAGAGTTCCCTAAATACCTTGGAGAACTCTGATTTGAGGCTAGATGCCATCTCGAGAGCTTCACTAGGCAATTTTTGTAACGCATACATCTTCTCATTCGGAAATAGGAGCTCAGGGGCTTCTAAGTATAGAATGGATCTCTCATCCTCCTTCAAGCTTTTAGAAATCTCCCTTATCTCAGAGAGGATGTTGTGAGTCTCCTCAGCTATTGAGGATGCATATAATAGGAGCAATCTGGATCCAGTTATCCCAGCGACTATCTCAACGACTTCCCTTATCTTCTCCAATTCCTCACCCTTTGAGAACTCTAGAATGATGAACTCCTTCTTCCCCTCATTTATATCATTTATTAGGCGATTAGCTAATCCTTTCAACTCAACTATCTTCTCTAAGTCAGACTCCTCAGCTACAGGATACCTCTCAACTATCCCCCTGCCCCTTCCCGATAAATAGGGAGCTAAGCCCTCCCTACTGACTAAGGTCTCCACCATATCAGATAGTAAATCCAATATTTTCCCAATGGGTAGAGCTTCCAATAATTTCAGGGTCATCCTGACGGAACTAGCTGCATCTAAATCCCTCAAGAATATTGAGTACATCGTCATAGCGGAGAGCATATCCAATAAGTGATCGTAACTCTCTCCTGAATTTATACAACTTTCGAATCTCTCCCTTATCCTCACGGGATCTAGATCTGTCTCAACTATCCCTCTTATCACTTCCTCATCTAACCTAGTCATGTGGAGGAGTACGCTCATATTGAAGGGGCCTTTCCTGTTCTCGCTCCTCCTCTTACTCGGCTCTATCCACTTCCACTCCTTTATTTCCACATACTCGCTCTCAGTCTCGATGCAGTTCATAGCGGGGGCGTAAGGGCACGGTCTGACCCTCCCCACTACCCTGACTTTATCGCTTGGTAGGAGGTAGATATCCGATAATGGTAAGATTACCGTTATTTTGCCAGTTCCATCATCGAGAGAAAACCTCTCATAAGAGGACTCACCCATTAGGAATATCGGTAACAACTCAGTTATCCTACCCTCGAGCTCCACTTGAGAGCCCCTCGGGAGCTTGCCACTGATGATATCCTTAATGAGCATATGTACTAGAGAGGTGAAATATAATAAAGTTTTAGCCACGAGCTCCCGATAAATTTTTATGTTGAAGATCTATCTCGCTAATTCACCCCCTTGATTGAGATTAACCCACTTAATGCTAGGACTTGATCCATTTCGAAGCCCTCAAAATATATTTATAGAGATCTAAAGGGCATCAAACTAGATCTCACCAACTGGATCTAAAATAGCTTGAAACCGATTATTGGAAAAGCA
>JAVCBY010000082.1:0-9722 GCA_037917625.1 Thermoproteota archaeon
CTTATAGTGGGGAGGTAGAGGATGCAACTCTCTCCCTACTCGGACTGCCCGCTGGGATAAGTTATTCTATCCCACCGAAGCTCAAACCAGGGCAATTAGGGGTAATAAACTTGACATTGACGGATGCGAAGGAAGGGAATTATTCCGCATCTCTCGTCGCGACTATAGATGGATTATCAGCATCTACTAACCTCAAGGTGATAGTCAAGGGCGCTCAGGCAGAGACGCCTACCAAGACGACTACGTTCACTGAATCAACTACTTTCACTGAAACGAAGAGAGAGACAGTTACTTTGACAGTTGAGAGGGGCCTCGCAACTACAGATTACCTGTTAATAGCTATAGCACTCCTCCTGCTGGTCCTGATATTAGCGTTACTGCTCAGGAGAGGCGCGGGAGGGACCGTTCAAGGAGCCGCTCAGGCTACTGAAAGTGCTCAGGCGTGATGCTTGAATGCTCAAGCTTGAGATCAAAAACTTAATAAACTCTTTTTTAGAGGGTGAAGCCCTAAATAGAGGGATAAAGTTCAGGTTACCAGCACCTGTAGCAATTGGAGGAGCGGAAGATCCCCTCTGGGCCGAGCTAAAGCTACTACATCCCCGGATGAAGACACCTCGGGAGCTCTTAAACGGGGCGAGGAGTGTCATAGTGTTCGCTCTCCCAATGAGTGATGAAGCGATAAGAAGTAATATTAGTGGAGATGAGCCATCATTCGAATGGTTAAGAGATTATGTTGTGGCTAATGATATCTTATGGAATACTTCTTATAAATTGGCGGAATATCTCAAGAATTTAGGTTATAGTAGCTTACCCCTAAGGCCGACGCACGACTTCGATGATACAGAACTTAGGGCGAGTTGGAGCCACAGGCACGCTGGTTACGTCTGCGGCCTGGGGACCTTCGGCTTGAACAACTTACTCATAACGGAGAGGGGTTGCGCTGTCAGGATATGCACAGTCATAACTGAGGCCCCTATAGAGAGGTCTGAGAGGCCGAGGCATGAGTACTGCTTAGCGAAGCTCGGTTATCACTGTGATTCATGCATTAAGAGATGCCCTATAGGGGCCTTAAACGATTGGAAATCAATGAAGGGGAAATGTTATGAGAGATTACTCTCTTTTGCCGAAAAATGGCCAGGCTTAGGGAAGGCTGATGCTTGTGGTAAATGCTCTGTCGGTATCCCTTGCGCTACAGAGATCCCGAAGTTTGTACGAAAATCGTAATGGAGGGATCGTAATAATTTAGATAAATTCGATCTTCGTACATTTTTGGCGGTTATCGAACGATATACTTATATATGATTCCTAATCACGTATTCCAAAACTATCGAACCGATTCACGTTATGCGCCTATGTAACATCGATCCTTCGAACTGAGGTGGTGAGAGTTGAGATGGTACGAGTGGTTCTTCCCCGAGTTGGATATGCCTAAGTTAGCTAGGAGGGCCCCCTCCCACGAGCTACTGATAACGGATACTACGCTGAGGGATGGCCAGCAGGGGAGCAGGCCGTTCAGCAAGGAGGAGTGTATCAAGGTATACTCCATCCTATCCGAGCTAGATGGAGGAAGCGGCGTTATAAGGGATATAGAGCTCTTCCCCTACACCTCGAAGGATAGGGAAGTGATAAAAGTCCTCAAGGATTTTGGAACCACACCTAATCCTATAGGATGGGTCAGGGCGAACCTGGAGGACCTTAGGCTCGTGAAGGAGTGCGGCCTCGATACTACGGTGCTCCTCACTTCGGTCTCTGATTACCACATCTACTACAAGCTCAAGATGAGCAGGGCCGAAGCCAGGGAGAAGTTCTTATCAGTAATAGGGGAGGGATTGAGGATGGGATTGAGGCTCAAGGTAGCGATGGAGGACATAACTAGATCAGATATCTACGGCTTCGTCCTTCCATTCATAGAGGACATCTTGAGGATCTCGGAGAGGGAAGGAGGGGAAGTGAGCTTCAAGATATCAGATACCTTAGGATTGGCTCTGCCCTTCCCAGAATCTCCCCTCCCTAGAGGAGTTCCTAGGCTCATAAGAGTTCTCATAGAGGAGATGGGGTTGAGAAGCGAGCAGATAGAGTTCCATGGTCATAACGATTTCCACTTAGTTGTAGCAAATCATCTAGCTGCCTGGCTCTACGGTGCCTCTATATCGAACTGCACGCTCATGGGCATAGGGGAGAGAGCTGGCAACTGCCCGCTCGAAGCTATCGCTATGATGCACTCACAACTGTCAGGGGAGAGGAAGCTCAATCTCAGAGCATTGAGTAAAATAATAGATCTCTTCAATGAGATGGGATTCAGGATACCGGAGTTCTATCCCATACTCGGGGAAAATGCGTTCAAAACGAAAGCCGGGATTCATATAGACGGCTTAATGAAGAACCCAGCTATATATCTTCCGTTCGATCCAGCCATCATAGGGAGGCCCTACTCAATTGAGATCTCGCCTTACTCCGGAAGGTCCGGCATAATCTACTGGCTGGCGAAGAAGCTCAATCTCAGGGAATGGGAGAATTTGAAGGAGGATCCGAGGGTGGAGCTAGCTTATAGGGAGATGCTCAAGATCTTCGAGGAAGGGAGGACTGAGCCCTTGAGCGAAGAGGAAGCCCTCTCCCTCCTCAAGAAATACTTTCCTGAGCTCTCCGAGGTGAGTGAGTTATGCCGATGACGATGTCGGAGAAGATATTATCGAGAAAGGCTGGAAGAAGAGTATATCCAGGGGAGCACATCGTTGCGAGCGTCGATTTAGTTTACGCTCATGACGGGACAGCCCCTCTAACTATAGAGATCATAGAGGAGCTTGGGTTAAGGGAACTGAGGAGCAAGGCTATATTCACGATGGATCATGCATCACCTCCCCCTAATGTAGAAGCTGCCGCTAACCATAAGAGGATGAGGGATTTCGCCTCCAGATGGGGCGTGAGGGTCTTCGATGTGGGGGAGGGGATCTGCCATCAAGTGATCCCCGAGAGGGGGATAGTTAAGCCCTGGGATCTCGTAATAGGGGCGGATAGTCATACGGTGACGCTAGGAGCTCTAGGGGCTTTCGCTACTGGAGTTGGGAGCACGGATGCAGCTATAGCTATGCTAACTGGAAAGATCTGGCTTAAAGTACCTGAGAGCATCGCAGTGAGGGTAGATGGTACCCTGAAGAATTGCGTGACAGCGAAGGACGTGATCCTAGAGGTCATAGGGAGGCTGGGTAGTGATGGAGCGAATTACAACGCAGTTGAATTCCTGGGATCGACGGTAGAAGCTATGAGCCTCGACTCTAAGATGGTGCTAGCGAATATGAGCGTCGAGATGGGGGCTAAGGCAGCCATTATACCTACCGATGAGAGGACCTCAGAATGGTTGAAGGAAAGGGTAGGCCATTTCGAGGGGATATGGCCAGATGAGGACGCTAATTACTCAGCATTTCATGAATTCTCAGCTGAGGAGATAAAGCCCAATGTCTCCCTCCCTAATAGCGTAGATAATGTAGTGCCAGTTGAGGAAGTCGAGGGGGAGGAAGTGGACTTAGTGTTCATAGGCTCTTGCTCAGGGGGGAGGTTCGAGGACTTCCTCTTGGCCTCTAAGATAATGAGGGGGAGGAAGTTGAAGGAGGGAACTAGATGCATAGCGATACCTGCATCTAAGGAGGTCCAGATGAGACTGATCGATTCCGGGTTGATTAAGTTGCTCCTGGAGTTCGGTTGTGCGATAGGCCCTCCTACTTGTGGCCCGTGCATAGGGGCTCACATGGGATTAGCTGGTCCAGGGGAGACTGTCGTATCGACTTCTACGAGGAACTTCCCCGGTAGGATGGGCTCTCCCGATAGCAGAGTTTATCTAGCTTCGCCTCTCACAGCAGCAGCTTCCGCAGTGGAAGGTAAGCTGACTGATCCAGGGAGGTTCTTGAGTTGATAGTGGGCAGGGTCTGGAGGCTGGGGGACGATATAACTACGGATCACATAATACCGGGGAGGCTGAAGTACTCCTCCGGTAGCTTGGAGGATATGAAGAAGTACGTATTCCACGATCTCATACCTAACTTCCATGAGCTCGTCAAGCCTGGGGACGTTATAGTAGCAGGTAAGAACTTCGGTTACGGTTCAAGCAGGGAGCACGCTGCTAGGCTATTGAAGGTAGTGGGTATAGGGGCTGTAATAGCTTCTAGCTTCGCTAGGATATTCTATAGGAATGCTGTGAACGTGGGCCTACCCGTGATAGAGGCTGAAGTAGAGGCAGATCAATGGGACTTAGTTAAAGTGGATCTGGAGGAAGGGAGAATAGAGAATATCACTAAATCCCTCATCTTCACATTCAAACCATTCCCCAAGGAATTAATTGAGGTATTCGAGGAGGGCGGTATCGTGGAGTACTTCAAGAGGAGGGGTAAGTTCCCCTGGGAGTGATCGGGATGAGGATAGCGGTGATAGGGGGAGATGGTGTGGGACCGGAGATAATGAGGGCCACCCTATCCCTGCTCGAAAGGTATGTAGAAGCTGATTTCATAGAGATAAAAGCCGGAAGATCATATTTCATTGAAGAAGGTAAACCAATCGAGGATAATGCTATCGGAAAGATAAGAGAATGTGATTCGCTCCTCAAGGGCCCAATAGCTACTCCAACGAAGGGCTTAAGTTATCCTAGCGTTAACACATTGTTGAGAAGGGAGTTCAAGCTCTACGCGAATGTGAGGCCCTTCAGGAGTTATGAGGGCATCTCGATTAGGAGGATCGATACGATACTAGTGAGGGAGAACTTGGAGTGCCTTTACTATGGATGGGAAGTGGAGGATGAGGATAGAGCTATAGCTATGAGGGTCATAACTAGGAGAGGGGCTGAGAGGATCTCTGAGTTCGCATTCAATCTAGCTAAGAGGGAGGGGAGGAGGAGGGTGACGGCTATTCATAAGAAGAACATACTCAAGAGGACGGATGGCCTCTTCCTAGATGTTTTTTACGAGGTAGCATCGAAGTTCGATCTGAGGGCTGATGATGAGATAGTGGATGCAGCTGGCTATAAATTAGTTAAGCTGGATAATGCTTTCGACGTTATGCTCACTCCTAACTTATATGGGGATATACTATCTGACGTAGCTGCTGGAGTCGTGGGAAGCATAGGGCTCTGCGGTTCAGCTCAAATAGGCGAGGATTTCGCAGCATTCGAGCCCATCCATGGTACTGGAGAGGACATAGCTGGGAAGGGGATAGCTAATCCCATAGGGATGATAATAGCAGCTTCTATGATGTTGGATTGGCTTTGGGAGAGAGGCAAGAGCCCAAAGAGGGGAGAGCCGATAAGGGAAGCGGTAGACTCTGTGATAAGGGATAGGATATTTACTCCTGATCTGGGGGGTGACTTCAGGACGGAGCAAGTCGTGGAAAAAATAGTGGATAGGGTGAGGGACTAGCCCCTCCCGTAAAGGCCGATTAGTTGAGCCTCCCCTATGACATGCCCTCTCATCGCTCTCTCGACATCCCCTCTTTTCGCTCCTGGCGGTAGATCCAATTTAGTATCGAGAGCGTATAACTTGAAGAAGTACCTGTGAGGCTTCCCCCTAGGAGGGCAAGGGCCACCGTAACCATAAGCTCCGAAATCGTTCCTCCCCTGATACCCATACTTGACCTCCTTCCCCTGAGGCACTCCCTCAGGGAGGGAGTTGAGATCCCCGGGTATGTTATAGAGGACCCAGTGAGTGAAAGTGCCGGCTGGAGCATCGGGATCATCGACTATGAGGACGTAACTGACCGTCCCCTCCGGCTTCCCCTCCCAGCTCAGGGGTGGAGAGATATCATCACCATCGCAAGTGTACTTCTTGGGTATAGTCTCATTATTGTTGAAAACAGATCTCAAGGTGAAGCTCCCCATAACCTTCCCCCCAGGTCTAGATCCGCCAAGACCCCATAAGATGAGAGCTATCAAGAGGATAGCTATCAGTAGAAAGATGAGGGATCTTGACCTCATCTAATCTTTGGGAAGCATAAGAAGATAAACTTAACTCTCCCATGAGAGGATAAAAGACTACCGCACTAAATCTCTCGACTTCCCGTGAAGGTACGACTGAAGTTCTCAGAGGAGTTATTAAGGAGAGGGAATCTCCGCACTGAAAGTTTTTCCATGGAATGCGGAGTAAATATATTTTTCAGCGGAACTAAATCAATCGATGATTCATCATTAATTTTTCAGAACTTAGAGGAATGAGGTATCTCTTAGTTGCGTATAATATGATATCTTCTGCTAGATAATAGCATAGATGGTTACAAAAATCACCTCAAATTATTAACCTTTTTACTTAAAGCCCCATATGAATTTTATTATATAGTCTCGGCTGCTCATCTGAACTCCGTATCCTCACCAGCCCATCCTCTGAGTAATGGGCTCCTCCTAATAGGACCACTCGCTTCCCTTCTGACTTTCTAATTCAAGCTATCCAGCTCAGTATCCTTCAACCTCCCCCTTTAGACGTAAGACTTCCTCCTTCAGACCGAATTTCTCCCCAAGTTTCTCCGCATCACCCCATTCAATTTTAACTCTCCTCAGCCTCTCCGCGGAGATAGGCCTCACCCCTCTAGCTGCTTCTAACACTACATACGCCTCAACAGTCAGTGAGGTGAAGTTAATCCCCCATCTACTCACCTCCACTATGTGCTCCGGGAATGCTGATAGGGGATCCCCCAAGGGAGTCGTCGTGAATATCTTTATTGGGATGGGCCTCTCGCCGAGAGGGTAGTATAGTGTGAAGACATAACCTCTTCTAGACTTTATGAGCTCGATCCTCATCTCTTCCCTCCCGGAGGACTCCGCATAAGCCTCCTCTATCGCTCTCAACGTGATATTAGGGCAGAGGAGATCTATGTCCTTACTGCTGACATCGACTCCCTGAGTAACAGCTATTATCTGAGATCCGTAGACTATCGTAGGCACTCTCGCGTGAAGAGCTGGATAGAAGGAGAGGAAGACTGGGAGCCACTCGCTCATCTCCCTCATATGAATTCCTCCGACCAGAGAGCTGGGACTGAGTTGAAGATCCTCCTCAACAAAATGAGATCAGATATCGGTAGGTTCATCCTCTCCGGCCTGATCCCTAGCTTGAGATAGGCCTCCTTTATGTCCTCGCATGATGGTCTCGTGATCCAAGATACCAGATTCTCACACTCCTCAGCTAGCCAGACGAGATGTGATAAGAAGGCAGCTGCTTCCCCGCTTAACTTATTCACATCATTTACAGCACTAAGCGCAGTTTCCGCTGCGACCTCAAGCGCCCATATCTCCCCTCTCAGCCCTCTCTTCACGAGATCCTCCCACTCCTCCTGGGATTTGATTCTGAACATTCTCATCTCAGCTATCGCATGAGAATCTTATAAAGTCACTTTTCCCGTTATTAGCGTTCCTCCTTTCGAGGAGCACAAGGAGATAAATTTAACCCTTAGATGTGATTAACTCAGCCCACCCCTTGACCTGAGCGTAATCCTTAGCCCACTTGGGGATCTTCCCCCTACTCCTCATATCCTTCAGGATACTTCCGAGCTTATCCGGAGCGATTCCAAGTTGAGAAGCCGCTTCTAAGAAGTCGGAGGATTTAGCTATAGCCCTCAATACCTCAATATCCCTCTCATCCAATTCAGATGGGTATAAGATGGACGGCAAGACTTCCATCAAAGCGGATCTGAGCTCCTCCCTCACAATCCTCCTCAACTCCTCAGGATCCGATATCATGAGATCATCGAGAACGATAACTTCGATCCCAAGCTCCTTAGCTAGAGCTTCAGCTGCAGCATCTGAGAAGCCTCTGCAAACTATCAGGGGCTTCGAATTCAGGAGTAGGGCATTAACATAAGCTTGCCTTACTCCACCCACATCCAGCTTCCCATTCTTCACCTCAACAGCGTAAAGCTCTTTTCCCTTCTCAGCTAGTAAGTCGACATCACTGACCTCATATCCACCTACCCTCACTGGAACTAACTCAGCCCTTATCTCGAACCCCTTGGACCTCAGGACGGATTTAGCAGCGGATAGTGAGCTCCTCATCTCACCTCACCAAGACGATTCCCTTCCCACTCTCAACATCGAAAGTCAACCATTCCGTCCTATGCTTGGACCCGCTCATCCTCCTCACCCTGATCTGCTTGACTAAAGCGTTATTCACGACCTCCGGATTGAACCTGAGGTCTATTACACCATCAGAGAAGACCTCGATCTGGAACCTGAAGTCATCGTAGAAGCCGAAATGGAAGCTGTATATGATGGGTATCTTGTAGTACCTGCAGAGAAGTGCTTTAGCCGTCTTCATGAGATTGAGGAGGACTGAAGCATCAGGAACTATTGTGAGGAATTCCGTCATAGAATCTATTAAGATAGCTCCTCTCCCCTTAATTTCCTTAGCTCTATTGAAGATCTCCTCCCATACGCTCTCAGGGTTCCTGGGATCCTCAGCTCCTATGACGCTCTCCTTGAGGTAGGGCTCCATCTCGATATCGAAGCCCCTCAACCTATAGGAGAAGCAGTCCAAGAACTTGAGCTTTCCCTCCTCCAAGTATCTCCTGATATCGAAACCCAGGGCATCGAAGCTGAGGATCCTGGAGAAAGGTAGATCCTCGAGTAAAACGAAGAGGACGTTCTCCCCTCTTTGCAGGAATCTGAAAGCTAATTCATTCAGTATGACGCTCTTCCCAGTTCCAGTCTCACCTAAGATGCCAATGAGGCTCCCTCTGATTATACCATCTGGCAATAATGCATCTAACGGCTCCAAGCCGAGCTTAATCCTCTCCAAGATGTCACCTACTTATAGAGTATCCCAATTATTAATCAAATTATTAATCACTTCCTCACTACAGCTACGTGATTCTCAGCGAAGAATCTAGATCTGAAGCTCCTCTTATAGTACTCAATCTCCGAGAAACCTGCCTTCCTGAGGAGGGAGAGGAACTCTGATCTAGTGAATAAGTGGTAATAACGCATGAAGACCCTCCCTCCCTTCCTCCATGGTACGTAGACATCTCGGAACTCCCCTCCCTTGATGAAGTTTAAGAACATCTCAGGGAATTTTCTGAAGAATCTTGGCTGAAAGAGAGCCCAAACAGATATTATCGCCTTCCCATCATCCTTTAAAACTCTCCTGACTTCCATAAGGGATCTCAAGCGGAGACCATCCTCCAGATGATGTAATGTAGCTATGTAAAGCACTGTGGAGAATGATCCATCTCTGAATGGTAGGAAGGCTGCATCACATTGGACTCTCTCCCCTGAAAAAATCCTAGAGGCCGCATTTAGCATTCCCAGAGATATATCCGCGCAGACCACTTCGAAGCCTTTCCTCATTAGATAGGAGGCATTTCTACCGCTCCCACACCCCAAATCGAGGACTGGCCCTGAGTCAACGAGTTCAACTTCAGGCCATGGTCTTGACCTGAGGTGGAAGTAACTATCCGCGATCTCATCGTAGATCTTAGCTATTTCACTCATTCTACCACACGCCCGATCAATTGACGATGGGGTCATTCCTAAGGGAGCTCAAACACTAAAAAGTTAGAATTCAGGATGGGGGTATCGTCCTGGACTCCGTCACTCTCTCAACTATCCTGATGCCCCTCCAGGAGAGCCATTCTGCCATCAGAGCGAAGAGATTTTCATCCATCCCGATCACTTCAGGAGGAAGCACACCGGGGCCTGGGATAGAGCCCTCGGCGATCAACTTGACTACACCTGTCGCAGAAAAGGCAGTAGTCCTGGCGAG
>JAVCBY010000051.1:0-9517 GCA_037917625.1 Thermoproteota archaeon
GATGCATAATCTATTAGCCTCGATATCTCATGCACCATCACGTAACCCGAGGAGATCAATGCATTTACTCTCCTCTTGGACTCCTCCTCTCCGACTCTCCTGCAGAGCACGTACCTTAACTCAGCATGTTTAATGAATGATACTCAACGCAAGATGGGGCATGAGATATCGAGGCTAATAGATTATGCATCTCGATACAAGTGTGAGAGGAGCATAGAAATGCTCCTCTCACACTTGTATCGAGATGCATAATCTATTAGCCTCGATATCTCATGCACCATCACGTAACCCGAGGAGATCAATGCATTTACTCTCCTCTTGGACTCCTCCTCTCCGACTCTCCTGCAGAGCACGTACCTTAACTCAGCGATGTTGATCTCAGTCGTGTTCCCCAAGACCCTCTCAGATTTGAGAGCCTCTTTGAGCTTTTTCCCTTCTTCCGTTGAGTATATCAATTCCAAGAGGGTGCTAGTATCAAACACCATACTTCCTCCTAGCTCTCTCCTCATCCTCCCTCCTCCCCTCGATCAGCTCCTCATATGCGAGCTCGAACTCGGGGATAGGTCTGCATGCCTCCTCCAGCAATTCAGGATCCTTCTTCCCCCTCATCAAGAGATATCTTATCGCTTCATTCAGATCTACTCTCCTCCCGAGCTTCAATTGGAGTTCGGAAGCTACCTTCAGGAGGGCCTCCTTAACATCCTCTGTAACTGATATAGTTGTCATAGCAAGAATAGAGATTACAGCTTTTATAAGATTTCCTGGAGTAGGCTGCTGAAAATCTGAAATCATTATTGGACCTCAATAAAAGTTTATGACTTCTCCATTGAAGAATGGAAGGGAACTGAAAAATTTGGAGGCCTCCAGTCTCACGAATATATGTCCGGAAACGATCGATTTCCGGTCACTCCTAGTGGCGTCTATTGGATCGACCCCGCGATTTAGGATAGCTACTTGAGGATTGTCTCATTCTGAGATGTCCCATTCTGAGATACTGGGTTAAATAAAGAGAGACATGATGTTCATCCTCTTCTTAGGAGTAAGTATAGGTGCCCCGATCAGTAGAGTGAGCATGCATGAATTGGGAGCGATGGATCGTATAATGGATTGACCTCTATCGATAGAACGGCTTTGATCTCAGTAAAGAGGGGAGTCCAGATATGGGAGATCGTCCCCGTTACTCCAGCTAGGGGCCTTTACTCGCGACCGCAGCTTCTTCGAGGGGGCCTTTAGAGGGAGCTCAGGGGTTTCTCCATTAATGTCATAGTGCAGCATCAGAACCCCATAGGGATCGATGCGAGGAATGTGTAACGGGTGAGCCCCTAAGAGGTTCTATACCACCAGCTCGCTAGTAAGAGCGTGGGCAGATGTAACCATTCCCGCAGAGTTAGGCCTATATCGAGAGCGGCAAGTGGAAAGGTATGAAAGGCATAAGGACCTCTAAGAAAATTTATATTTAAATTGTGGAGGAATTTGGTGATGACGGAGGTCTTAGTCACATCAGTCCTCGAGGAGGCTCTGAAGCTGTTCTCAGACAAGATAGCTAAGAAGCTAGCAGAGGGGAAGAGATTGACAGATAGCGAAGTCACTGTCCTCCTCCTAGATCAGATGAACAAGAGAATGGAGATGATGAATCAATCTCTCAATAAGAGGATAGATGACTTGAGGGATTCGATGAATGAGAGGATAAATGAGCTGAGGGATTCGATGAATGAGAGGATTAGCGAGCTTAGAGAATCGATGAATGAGAGGATAAATGAGGCGAATGAGAGGATAGATGAATTGAGGGATTCGATGAATGAGAGGATTAGCGAGCTCCGGGATTCTCTGAACGAGAGAATAAACGAGACGAATAAGAGGATAGATGAGACAAATAAGAGGATAGATGAATTGAGGGATTCGATGAATGAGAGGATTAGCGAGCTGAGGGAGGACATAAGAACGCTTCAATTGGAGGTTTCATCCATAAAATCTGATATAATAAATTTAATGAAAGAGAAAATTCTAAAATAATATTACGTTCCGTAAATACTTCTGACCTACTAATAGCGTGTATCTCAAGCCTCAGTACTCCTGTCAGTATGCTCAAGCCTCAATGATTCACTTGATCCCCATCTTGCGTTGAGTATCATTCATTAAACATGCTGAGGGACGGGAGTCTTAATAGTTGAGAGGGGCTTCTGGGAAATGTTCTTTATCATAGAGCGAGATATGGATCCGAGTTAAGGTTCAGATAGAGCGATCCTCGGGGAGCTCCTCTCCATGATCACCCCCTAGATTTTCAAGATCTTCACCCTCAACTCCTTCCTCTATCGCTGAGAAGGCGGAGGATTTCTTATCGTGACTCTTCATACGGCCTGGATCGTAGGTTCCCACTTTCCTCAACCCTGGGGGTGTGAGCGTACCCATAGAATATCGATAGCCCCTCTCGGCGAGCTCCCTGGATCCGGATCCCAAGGCAGGTCGTTCTCATGCCCAAGTTGGAGTGAGTAACGAGCGATCCATCACTTCAAATTGAGGATCCTTTTGGATATAGGCCTCGAATAATATCTCTCATAGACTCCGAGCACCCTAACGAGCGGGAACTCGCTCAGGAGGGAGGCATCATCGTAATCATCACTGCATCACTAAATTGTTGAGTTCTCTGAGCTCATCAGATATCTTTCTACACCTCACCGTGGGTATCGCTCATAACCACTAGCACATGATCTGTATTGAGGTAGTGAGAAGGTAAATCATACTCTCTTGAGGGATTACATCAGAATCAGTGTCAAACCCCGAATACTATCCTATCCCCCTTGTAAGCCTCTACTAGCTCCTCTATCCCTCTCCTCAACTCCACTTCAGCTTTGAACCCCAGCTCCTCCTCAGCTAGCGATGTATCAGCGCGAGTCCTGTGGACATAATTCTTTATCGGGTTGGGCCTGAACTCCAGCCTCAGGGGCAGCTTCTCAGATATTATTGAGGCCAGCTCCTTGAAGCTAGTCTCTACGCCAGTGCCTACATTGAATATCCCATTGACTTCAGCCTCCATAGCTATTATGAAAGCTCTCGCAACATCCCTAACGTGTATGAAATCCCTAGTCTGATTCCCATCACCGAAGATTATGAAGGGCCTACCTTCCATAGCCGCCCATATCATCTGAGATGCTACATTAGCGTACCTCCCCTTCTGCCTCTCATTAGGTCCATAGACACTGAATAACCTCAGACCAACTGATCTAACCCCATAAAGACTGTGATAAACTCTTGAGATCCTCTCCATGAAGTATCTAGCTTCTGTATAGAGGTCCATCGGTTTTATGGGCATATCCTCCCTGTGAGGGGGATCTATACCGTTGTAGAGGGAGGAAGTGGATGCATAGATGAGGCTCAAATCCCTCTTCCTAGCGTACTCTATTATCTCTATGAACTCCTCGAGGGATCTGGATACTAAGCTCGGGTTCTCTCTGTACATAGGGCTGGATGATGGCATTCCTAAGTGCAATATCGCTTCTACATCATTCAAATCGACTAATTTAGAAGAATTGCCCTCTATAACTTTAGCGCCCTTCTCCCTCAGTATCTCAGCTGCATCCCTCGAACCGGTCGTGAAGTTATCTATTATAGCTACATCCTTCCCCATCTTCAGTAGCATAAGGGCTATATTGCTCCCTATGAAGCCAGCGCCACCCGTGACCACTATCATATTTACCCAGGGTGCGGGTCAAGGGAACTATAAAACTTCCGACGGCTTTATATTGCGAGGGTGCTCGAAGCCCTATGGAGTACGAGATAAAGTACAGGCCATCTTACAGTATGCTAGTAGTTAAGTTGAATCAAGGGGAGACGATAACGGCTGAAGCGGGAGCCATGACCTATATGACTCCCAATATACAGATGAAGACGCGAGCGAGAGCTGGTGTGCTAGATAGCATCAAGCTCGGGGTCCTGGGAGGGCAATCCCTCTTCGTTAACGATTATACTGCAGTAGGAGGGCCTGGCGAGATAGGTTTGGTATCAGCGCCTCTCGGGGATATAGAGAAGCTCACTCTAGATGGTCGGAAGGGATACATAATACAGAGGTCAGCTTACATAGCCTCTGACCCGACGGTAGAGCTCGATATCAAATGGCAGGGCTTCACTAAGGGGATATTCGGGCAGGGCCTCTTCATGATAAAGACATCGGGAAGGGGGAACTTATTCATAAACACTTTCGGGGCTATAGATAAACATGAGCTATCAGCTGGAGAGTCCCTGATAGTCGATAACTTCCATTTAGTGGCTTTCTCAGATACATGCTCGTATGAAGTGAGGAGGATGGGCGGATTGAAGGAGCTCGCGTTGAGTGGAGAGGGCCTCGTGGTCGAGGTGAGGGGCCCTGGAGAAGTGTTAATACAGACTAAGAACATATCTGAGTTCGCCAACTGGCTCTGGCAATTACTCGAGCCTAAGGTGAGAGCTATCACGGGGGCTAGGTAACCTTAGGACTCGAGAATCGAGACTTTGCGGGGGCATATCTCAGTCTGCATCAGAGCGCCCCTATCATGAGGTACGAAGCCCCTATTAATGAGAGGATCCCTATCGCAGTATCTGCTTTGCTGCCGGTCCTCAGGGGCCCCCTCAACTTCCAACTGGAGAGGGGGTAGAACCACATGACCCCGACCTTGGTCAAGCTATCCATGAGGAGGTGAGAGAGGACCCCTATTGAGGAGAGCTCAGCTATCAAGGAGCTGCCAGTGAATTGGAATATCGCGTAAGCTGCAGCTATCATGAACCAGATATTATGGAAGGTCTTCCTGTGCTCTATGAGGGGGAAGCTCTTTAGGGCGAGATCTAGATCTGGGAGCATAGCTGATATGAAGACTATTAGGACGAAGGGAAGTTGTTGAGGGCTGAACCTGAAGAGATAGGCTGAGAGGAGGAGGGCGAATGCTAAATGAGTTTTCTTGCTCATGGTGAGATGAGCCCAGGATACCTTAAAAATATAGGGGCTACTCTCAAAGCTATGATCAATCTCCTCGACTCCCCAGCATCCTTTACATAGACTCGAACGCATCATAAATTCAACCCTCACAGCCCTGGGGCCTTTTGAACTCATCAACCTCTTCCTCTCAAAGTTCCTTGAGCTTAGCGGCATGATGATATCATTCGCGGACCATGAAATAGCCACTATAATCATGCAGTAAAAGATAAGTTTATCAAAGGAGCCTTGAACATCCCAGAAGCCCCTCGGATCATCTAAGTTGATGAAAACTTAGGGGATCCAGCACTCTGAAAATTCAACTATGGGATCTTTGGGAGGAATATCAAGCCCGAGCTATCACCGTATGCAACAGCCCTTCCCCTCCCCTTCTCCCTCGCAACTATAGCGCATACGAAGGAATCGAGCTCATCTAAGCTTCTAGGTTCCCTAATGAGCCTTATTCCAGTGATCTCCTCCAATCTTCTCGCAGCCTCAGGCACCTCCCTCTTGTTTCTCGGCTTCCTGATCCCCATGATCTTATAGACTGCTGTTGGGAAGGTCTCTATCACCTCAAAATTCAACTTCTTGGAGAGTAGGAATCCCCTCTCAGATAGCTTCCTCATATGGCTGAAGTTAGGTGGGAGCACTCTGAATCCCATCCTCATCATGATCCTATCGCAGTTCCTCAACTCCGGTTTATCGGTTAGAGGAGCATCTATAGCTATAACTGAGGGCCCTATCCTCTCAGCGAAACTCACTATCTCATCATCTGAGTTCAGCCCTAATGTGTACGCTTCCTCCCCTTCTATCACGCATACCCCTGAGGGCTTCCTCTCGTAAGCTGAGAGATCTATTCCCATGAAGATCAAGCTCGTCCCTCCCGAAGTATCTTCCTCAACCTCGGCCTGATGAGAGCTACCCCAAGAGAAGTCGTCACCTCCGTCATAGGTCCTATTAAGAAGATGGATCCACCCATGACTGGGAGGAATAAGCCGATCAATCCGATTATGAGGGCTTGTATGGGGCTCAAGCCGAGGAGCATGTAGAGTATCGAGGAGTTCGCGATATCGAACATGAACTCAGATAGGAAGGAGAGGAAGAACAGGACTTCACCTCTCTCAGTCCTTATATATCCCCAAATTAAGCCTATGATCCCGCAGAGGGCTGAATTAACTAAAGTCCATGGTCCTATCCCGAAGAGGACATCGGAGACTGCGTAACTCATGATGCCAGTAAGTAGCCCAGCGCAAGGGGAGATGGAAGATGCTATTAAGGTGAACATGAATGGGAAGTTGATCACTTGAATAGCCCCTATCATTAAGTGCTTCAAAATCCTCATAGCTATTGAGAGAGCCGTCATCATGCCCGCTGTAGCTACTGTCCTACTGCTCCCACATATCATCAAACTGAACCTCCTCAGGGCTCTAAAATTATTTCAATCCATATATCTGCCCCCATTGATGTTTATCACTTCTCCGTTAACGTGATCGTTCTCTATCAAGAATATTACGGCATGAGCTACCTCCTCTGGTCTCGCTATCCTCCCCTGAGGGGAGAGCTCAGCTCCTCTCCTCTTGATCTCATCCGAGAGAGCTGAAGTATCGACTGGCCCGGGAGCGACAGCGTTCACCGTTATATTGAAGGGAGCTAGCTCCCTAGCTAAAGCTCTAGTGAGCCCTATGACTCCAGCTTTAGATGCTGCATAAGCTACGCCGACAGTCCCGCCTTCCTTCCCGGCTATCGATGATATATTCACTATCTTCCCCCTCCTCCTCTCGATCATATGCCTCGCTACCGCTTTGCACATGAAGAACGCACCAGTCAGGTTCACCCCTATTATCTTGTTCCACTCCTCCTCAGTTATCTCCTCTATCCTATAGAGCTTAGGCAAGACCCCCGCGTTATTGACCAATATATCCACGGAGCCGAAGCTAGAGAGAGCTCGCTCGAGGATCTTCATGCAATCGCTTTGCTTTGATACATCCCCTTTAACTGCTATAGCTTTCCTCCCCATCCCCCTTATCGCAGCTACAGTCTCCTCAGCCGATCTATCATCGGATAGATAGTTGACCAGGACATCAGCCCCTCTCTCCGCTAGAGCGAGGGATATAGCTCTACCTATCCCCCTACTCCCTCCCGTGACTATGGCCTTACTTCCCTCTATCCGCATAGGCCTTAAGGAATTGGGAGGGGATAAAGTTATCCGAGCTAAGTCCCAGAGGCTCAAATGAGAGGATCGGGGCCCCTTAATTGAAGGAAGGCGGAGCGCCCGGACACCTCTTTGAACCCATCGCATAGCTACGATCTGCCCCGCGGACTTCAGCTCTAAGATCCTTATTGGCAGATACTCGATTAGTGCTATCGACTATTACCTCACTCCTCCCTTCAGAGTCCCGATGGCGCAAACAGTTATGCTTCTCCCTGTACTCCTTTTTGCACCTCTTACTGCAGAAGTACTTGCCTCTCCACTCCAACCCCCTGCCTCTGATACTCCTCCCGCAATTAGTGCACCTCGCGATAAGAGACCTCAATACAACTACCCATTTCCTCAAGGGATAAAAAATTTAGGGTTCCCTGAATATTATCTCCCTTATCCTCCTCCCGGTCTCCTCTATCTCATGCTCACTTATTCTATTCATCAACTCATCGATGTTCCCCTCCTCGTAGAACCTCAGCCAATCCTTCGTGAACTCCCCACTCACTACTCTCTCCGCGTACACTCTCATCTTCCTCTTGACATCATCGTCTATCACCTCTTTCCCCACTGTAAGGCCCCCGTACCTAGCGGTCACCGAGACCCTCTCGAGCATCCCTTTCATCCCATACCTCCATATGAGATCCATTATGAGCTTTGCCTCATTTAAGGCCTCGAAATAAGCTACCTCTGGCTGATATCCCATCTCCACGAGCGTCTCCCATCCCTTAATTATTAGCTCCATCAGACCACCAACTAAGACGAGCTGCTCACCTATCAAGTCAGTCTCAGTCTCCTCCTTGAAAGTAGTCTCTATCACTCCAGCCCTAGTGGCTCCGATCCCCTTAGCCAGAGCTAGAGCTCTCGCCTTAGCTTCGCCAGTCGCATCCCTGTGGACAGCGACTAAAGCCGGCACCCCTCTCCCTCTGAGGAACTCCTCCCTCACGGCAGCACCCGGAGCCTTGGGTGCGACCATCACTATATCTACAGTCTCCTTAGGCCTTATCAACCCGAGTGAACCGTGAAACCGTGAGCGAAATCCACTGTAGAGCCGTCCTTGAGGTTCCTCTCCACTTCCCCCCAGACCTCGGGTTGAACCATATCGGGGAGGAGGTACATTACCACATCAGCCCTTGAGACGGCTTCCCCTATCGGGAAGACATCGAACCCCTCTCTCTTAGCTAAGTCATATGAGCTTCCCTCCCTAGCTCCTACTATCACATCTAGCCCGCTATCCCTTAAGTTCAGTGCTTGAGCCCTCCCCTGTATCCCGTATCCAATTACGGCTATCCTCTTCCCCCTTAAGGGATCGAGGCTCACCTCATCATCAGTATATACCTTCGCCATCTCCCTCACCTCAGAACAGGCTCTAAGAGCTCATTCTCAATAAAATCGACGCTTTTAACTTCAGGTAAGCTGTATATCTTCTTAGCTACCCATTTTATTTCCTCAGGACCTCCATCCACCCTTATGAAGGCCAATATCTCCTTCCCTATGAACCTCACCTCGAACCCCCTGACCTCAGCCCTTCCCCTCCTTAGAGCGTTAACTACTCTGAGCAATTGATCTAGGCCTCCGAAGGCCCTAACGGATAATACCCTCTCCATCCTCACCATCTCAAGCTCACCTCCATCCGGGGTGGGAGTATAGCTTCAGTGAGCCACTTCCCCGGCTGGACCCATGGCAGCACTATGTCCTCCTCGCTATCGATCGAAAGATCCAATATCAGGGGTTCATCGTTCCTGACGGCCCACTCAACCTTTCTCTCTATATCCTCATAGCTCTCCGGCCTAGCGTACTCTATGTCATAAGCCTCAGCTATCTTGGAGAGATCTGGCGAGCTCTTGAACTCAGTAGCAATTATTCTACCGCCGTATAGGAATTTCTGCCAATGTTTCACGAGCATCAGGGCTCTGTTATTGAATATCGCCTCGATGAATGGTAAGTTGTACTCCCTCACCAGAGCTAAATTATTGAAGGTCATCTGGAAGGATCCATCCCCATCTATGCACACCACCTTCCTCTCCCCAGCAGCTGCTTTAGCTCCTAGAGCGGCTGGGATCCCAAGCCCATGGTCCCGAGGCCAGCGGAAGTTATGAAGGTCCCGGGTGCGAGCACATCCCAGTGGAGCTCTGTCCACATATGGTGACTCCCGACACCGGTCACAGTTATGGAATCGGGGGGCATCGCCCTTCTTATAGCCTTCAATATCTTCCAAGGGGCCATCCTGTTGAAGCTCCTACTCCATTCCTCCATAGATCTCTCGAATTCCCTCCTTATCATCATCAGCCACTCTAAGTACCTCTCGTCCCTCTCAACCCTCTCCCCTATTGAGGAGATCATCTTCCTAAGGGCTAGCCTCAGGTCCGAAGCTATGG
>JAVCBY010000040.1:0-9009 GCA_037917625.1 Thermoproteota archaeon
AAGATTTTTACCTTCGTCAAAATCCATCGTCCTCACTCCTACCAGGATTATATTCCTTACAAGTTCACTCATCCTCTTGCACACCGTAGCATGTGAGATCTTATTTCCCTCATAAATCTATAAAAATTTTCTTCTAAAAATCGATAAAAATATTAAAGAATTTCCCGGAAAGTGCAGAAAGGGATTTATCGAAGTCTCGCCGATTGTAACGATGAGCTTAGTGCCTTTCTCCTTCCTCGCGTTGAGGGACTCCTACGAGGAGTCTAGATATGTTGTGGTAGCCGTACCTTATGACTCAACGGAGAGTTGGGCTAGGGGAACTAGGTTTGGGCCTATGGCGATAATTGAGGCATCCAGATACATGGATCCATACGATATCGAGCTCAAGGGGTTCGTGAACGATATGGGAATTCATACAATTTTCGAGCTCCCGGTCCTAGGGAAGCCAGTTAGTTCAATGATGGACATCGTGGAAACTACTGTCAGGAGGTTGAGGGAAGATGGGAAGATACCGATACTTCTGGGTGGGGAGCATACGATATCACTCCCAGCTTTAAGAGCATTGAGTCATGAAATCGATGCTATTTTAGTATTAGATGCCCATCCCGATTTCTATGATGAATATGAGGGAAATAAGATCTCACATGCTACGGTGTGCAAGAGGATGAGTGAACTTGTAAGGAATATAATCCTGGTAGGAGTGAGGACGATGGATTTTGACGAAGGTAAAAATCTTAATGAAATTGATTCTATCGATATATTATTTCCCGATGAAATCGAAGAAAATTTAGAGATCTTAAGTAAGATAAGGGGGAAGAGAGTTTATCTGAGCGTCGATGTGGACGTATTAGATCCTCCTCAAGTCCCCTGCGTCGGGAACCCGGAACCGGGGGGGCTCAGTTACGGGCAGGTCCTGAAGATAATAAAGAGAGTAATGGAGCTCGGTGATGTGAGATGCATGGATTTCGTTGAGTTCGCTCCATGCCCAGGGATCAGATCGGATGCCTTCTTAGTGGCCAGGCTTGTCCAGAAGGCCATAGGGTATCACTCTATTTACTCTGGGAATGAGAAGCCCTGAGATCGCTCCAATGAATAATATCTCAACCCATGCCTTAATGAGAATTCCGTATATGACAGCATCAGTCAACCATCCCGATAACTGAGGGGCGAAAATAGGTATCCACAATTTGAATGTGGCCCATGTGAATAGGCTCTCAGGCACGTATCCTAATGTTAAGGCTATAATGGGCCTCTTAATCCTTCTAGCTAGGAGCCCTACGAAGAGACCAGTCATCGCCTTGCCAGGAAATATGAGGGATCCTATTAGAGGCCCCAAGCTTCCCATGATTCCGAACCTAATGAAGGGTACTATTGAGATTAGCAGACCGATTAACGCGGCCCAGAGGGGCCCTAGTATGTAAGCACCGATGACAGTGGCAACATGAGACATATCGATCGCTATTTGTGGGTGAATATTTCCCAAAAACATCGATATCATTGCTAAAATATTTCCTAAAGCCCCGAGGAGTGCTGAAATGGAGACATGCTTAACGTGAGTCATGAGGACCCCGGGATCTATATATTTCAAAAATAAAAAGTTTTCTTTTATGCAACTATCTGACGAGCTCGAGCTCTCCCATCATCGTCCGCACCAATTCCCTCAATCCCCTGCCATCCACGGCAGAAACGGGTATCAACGGTACATCCTTGCCTACTATATCTATTATTAATTCCTCCTTCCTTTTCATGTCAGAATCTCCCACGAGGTCCACCTTATTGGCCGCTATTATCATGCTCTCCTCCCCCTTCCCCAGCTCCCTCAGTATCCTCAGACATTCCTTCAATTTTATCTTCAGCAATTCGTCTCTATCAGATATATCTACAACTAAAATCTGCTTATCTGAGTATTTTATATCAAGAAGATTGAGCTTAAATGAAGCAATTAATCTTGGATCTAGGTCTATCACGAAGCCTATTGTATCAACTATGTATATCTTCTCCCCCTTGATCCCGGCATATTTGCTCGATAAAGTTGTGAAAGGCCTATCGCTCACGGGCTTATTGAACCCTGTGAGCGCGTTGAAGATACTGGTCTTTCCAGCATTATAGTAACCTGTAAGCACTGCTATTTTGGCTCCATCATCTATCCTCTTCAGGATTTCCAACTCTCTCTGTCTACTCAGCTTCTCTACCTTATCATTCAGTATTTTGATCCTCTTCTGCATGGCCCTTATCTGCTTATGGTAAGCATACTCCCCTCCTCCCTTGAAACCAGCCCTCATTCTCTTGTATTTTATCGAGGCTGAAAGCTTAACGTATGGAAAATGCTTCTCAAGTGTTGCGAGTTCTATCTGTAACTTAGATAAGATGTCACTCGCTGCTTCCCTGAATATCATGAGAGTAACGTCATATCTATCGAGTACCTCGACTCCGAGGGCCCTCTCAAGGTTCCACTTCTGCTTGCTCGTTATATTATTGTATAGGACGAACGCATTAGGATCAAGTTTCCTCACTTTATCCTTTATCTCGTCTATTTTCCCCTTCCCGAAGACGAAGTTGACAGACTCCTTCTCTCTGACTTGAATAATCCTCCCTACAATCCTATAGCCTAGAGCATCGAGTAAAGATTCGAGCTCCCCCATCTTTATCTTATAGAGATGGTGATCATGGACGTCGGTCTTCACCATTCCCGTGATTGCCTTGAGCATCCCCTATCTTCCGCGCGAGATCGTACGATAAAGATATTTAACGATTACTCCCGACGAGAGGGTTCCTAGGGATCTCAGTTAGTTCCCTCGGTCCCTTCACAGTAGCATCTATTATCATCTTCCCTTGGGGTAGCCTCAAGATCCTCCTCTCCCCATCCAAATATACCTCCCTTAAATTGCTGTGATCCAAGGATGATCCTCGCAAACCGCTTATCATCTTATAATCATCCGGTATATGCGCCCTCTGAACTACAGCTCTCATCAACTCGATGTAATTCGTGACATCGACGTCATCATCGACTATTATTACTCTCTTCAAGCTTTTGTGAGCAGATATTGCCATGAGGCCCGCTAGGACTGGTTGATCGTCATGCGTCTTCCTTATGGAGATCGCGGCCTCCACCCAACCAGCTCCGGCAGGCGTCATAGCTACGTCGACAACTTCAGCGACTTCAGATACTCTCTCCTCAATGAGCGGCTCAACAGGAAGGCCCATCAAAAGTTGATGCTCCATCCCCGCTGGAAGAAGCGCTTGATATATGGGATCCTCCCTTATATAGATTGAATCGACCGTGAGGACGGGTTGCATTCTCACTATGTCCTTCCCGAGTATCTCATAGAAGGGCCCCTCAGGCGCGAGCTCACCAGGCTTTATCCTCCCACAAATAACTAATTCCGCCTTTGAAGGTGCCCAAGCGTCCAAATCCTCACATTTAGATATTTCCAATGACTCCCCTGATATACCACTGGCTAATGAGAGCTTATCTCTATCCTCAGCTGGTACAGCGGATGCTACTAATACTTCAACAGGATTCCCTATGGAGACAGCTACCTCAAGATCCCTCCCATGCTTTGAGAATTTCTCAATGGTCCTGCTAAGCTTTCTACCCTCTACAGCTCTTAAAACGAGCTTATTCTCAGAAATAGGTAGCATCCTATGATAAGAAGATGAGAACTTCCCTTCATCTCTGAAGATAACGATAGATGCCGTCATGTAGGGGCCCGGTTCTCCAGTATAATGCTTCAGTATCGGGAGATCCCTCAAACTCAACTCAGCTCTCCTCCACTCAGGAGGGGATTCCATGAGCCCCTTCCCAGGACCCCTCAAGGATTCTCTTATCCTCTTCTTAAGCTCATTCACTGATTTTAATCCCATGGAAGCAGCTAAGACATCCCTAGAGGTAGCGAATCCCCCGAAGATCCTGAAGATCGACTCCCTTCCATCAGTTAACACTGGCTTCTTGAATAGCAGGGCCTTTTTACCATCGTATTTGATCAAGTAAGATGCTGCTTCATATTCAACGGATACAGGGTCCTCTACTATCTCTATCAAGTTCCTCTCACGAAGATTATCGATAGCCTCCCTGAGTTCCAAATCTATCCCCCAAAGGATATTAAGTAGCTTCATAGACTCACTTAATTATTTGATTCCCATGCATCGGAGGGGTGAGGCGGTATGTGGAAATTCAACGCGAAGACCCATTACATAGCTGAGCTCAAGGGCCTCGATGAGGGAGAGCATGTCAGGTTAGCTGGGTGGGTACAGAGGAAGAGTGAGCTCGGAGGGATAGTCTTCATAAGGATGAGGGATGCTACAGGCTCAGTTCAGGTAGTTCTGAGAGAGGAAAACTTATCAGAGCAAGAGCTAATCGATGCCAGAGGCGCTGGGATAGAGGCATCTATAATCGTGGAAGGGAGCCTCAGGAGAGATCCCAGGGCCCCCGGAGGGTTAGAGGTAATAGCGTCGAAGTTCATCCTCGTCGGAGATTCAAAAGATTTTCCAATAAAGCCAGGAGTTGGTGAAGAATTTCTATTAGATAATAGGCACTTGCAAATAAGGACCACGAAGATGAGGAACGCCCTCATGATAAGGATGGAAGTAATGAGAGCGACTGAGGAATGGTTCATCAAAAATGGGTTCGTCAGAGTTGAGGCTCCAACGTTCGTTGGTGCAGCCGTAGAGGGAGGAGCTACGCTGTTTGAGGTCCCATATTTCGGAAAAAAGGCTTATCTCACTCAGAGCTCTCAATTCTATCTTGAGGCTGCTATATTCTCGTTCGAAAACGTTTATACAATACAACCCAGCTTCAGGGCTGAGAAATCCAGAACGAGGAGGCATTTAACTGAGTTCTGGCACGCTGAGGCTGAGATGGCTTGGGCTGATCTCAATGGGATGATGGATGTAGTGGAATCCCTCGTGAAGTACATAGTGGAGAAGGTAGTTGAGAGAGCTTCAGATAAACTAGAAGCCTTAGGGAGGAAGATAGAGGCGATTGAAGGAAGATTTCCTAGGATAACTTATGATGAAGCATTAGAATTGGCTAAAAGGAAGGGAGCTGAGATAGAATGGGGGGAAGACTTCGGTACGGAAGTTGAGAGGCTCATATCCCTAGAATTCGACTTACCTGTCTTTGTCACACATTATCCGAAGAAAGCCAAGGCATTCTATCATAAACAGGATCCAAAAAGACCGGAAGTTGTCTTATGTGCTGATCTCCTTGCTCCTGAAGGGATAGGGGAGATAGTTGGAGGAGGTCAGAGGATAGAGAGTGAGGATGAGCTAATATCCAGGATAGTTGAGGAAGGGCTCGATCCCGAGGATTATAAGTGGTACTTAGATCTCAGGAGATATGGGAGCGTTCCCCATTCCGGGTTCGGATTGGGTATAGAGAGGACTATCAGGTGGATCGCAGGCTTACCTCATATAAGAGATGCTATCCCATTCCCAAGAACGCCTGTGAGGCTTTATCCTTGATCCTCCAACTTCGTTTCTCTCTCATAAACGAAGGGGGAGTTAAGGACTTCCCTAAATTTCCTCGCTTTAGCTTCCCCTATCAAGCTCTTCAGCTTGGGGAAGTCAGCGTTGAATATCTCCTTGAGGTTTTTGAACTCACTCATCAACTTCTCAGCAGATTTCGGGCCGATCGATGGGAAACTTAATAGAATAGAGTAGGCCTCCTCAAAGCTCTTCGTCTTCCTCCTTCTCCTAATTGGAATTATAGATGGCCTATCTCCCTCAACCTTCCTAGCTAGATATGTTAGGAGATAAGCGGTATCCTCATATCCATTTACATGTATGACGGAGACGCCTTTAAGGGATAGATAAGCTAGAGCTCCGAGATAGTGAAGCCTTCCCCTCCCATCCAGCCTATGAGACCCTTCAACGAGCACTAAGATCTTACTGCAGCACCTCATCATCTCCTCAACTTGATCGAAGAGCCTCCCATCGTATACAGACCTCAAGAAGTCCTCTAGAGTTTTCCTTTCGACGCAGACATCTACTCCTATTAGGTAGTCAGCTACTTCTATCCTCTTCCTCTCAACGAGTATTCCATTACTCTTGAGGAGCCTCTCTATGCTTTCAGGCTCCCTGTCATCCATCACTATTCTCATTTCCCTTAACCCCCAACCAAAGTTCCTCTATTTCCCTTATCAGTGAATGGACCTCACTTGAATAATCGACGGGTTCGATCTCATCCAATACAATCCTCACGAGCCCCCCTTCCGTGTAGGTAGCCCTCCCCCTAACTATTACTTCACTGCCCAAGATCTCAGCTGAGAGCTCATCGATTGGTATCGAGTGGAAGGGCTGACCCAGTTCATCAGCTCTCCTTATCACATCCTCAGTGCTCATCCGAAGCAACCTCTCCGCATTCCTCCGGAAGACCATCACTCTAGCGACACCAGTACCATCATCTAGCGTGAGGCTGAGGTAGAGGAGGGGGATCGCCCTCTCTATGGGGCCGCAATTCGGGCAGTTGTAACTACCGTACTCATAACTGACCCTAGTCCCACAAAGTGGGCAGTGCCAAGAGACCTTAGCTTCCTCGGAGATCCCTATGATCGTTCCCCTGAACTCCCTGAAGCCGTCAGAGGATTCCCCTATTGGAACTCTCTTGTACTTAAGGGATTTAGCGAGTTTCTCCATACCCTTAACCTTCCTATCTAAAATCTCGATGATCTCAAGGTTCCCGGACCTGCTGAGCGAGAGTACATCATCGTACCTCCTGAATATTGGACCTACTCTCACGATGAAAGGCGGCTCTATGCCCCTCAGTAGATCGACCCACTTATCCCAGATCCTCAATATCGCTAGCTCACCATCTATCTCAATGAGAATGTCTAAGAACTTCTTCCCCAAGAGAGAAACTTCTTCTGGGAATTTGTAAAGGACTGTTGCTTCTACAGTCTCAATGCCTCCCTCTATATCTACAGAACTCCTAAATGTTGAGTGGAGCTCAGCTGAATCCTCCTTAGTGATGACTCTGAAGTTCCTGAGCGTTACAAGAGTGCCCGGCTGAAGGTTCTCAGAGTAAGAAGCTTTATCTCCCCAGAAAAGGACTCTAATGGTACCGCCATCCTCTCCTTGAATTATTGCCGAGCCCCTCCTTCCCTTCCTCCCGTCCTCCCTCATGAACTCCGATACGGGGAATGTCCTGATCACGGTCCCCCTAAAGTCTATCTCCTCACCCTCCTTCTCATAAATCTCCTCCGTGCTCGATATTACCTCACTAGCAGGCGCCACCCCTCTGGAGAGAACTTCTATCTTTGAATCTGAGCCCAAGTGTATGATGATCCTTCCACCTCTACTAGCTACTCTCACATCGCTCAGGAGGACCTCATCACCCTCCCTCAACTCCCCCCTCTTCACCTCATCTACGAGGCTCTGAGACCATATTATGACATCAGCCTGACCATAATCGTCTGATATCCTGAGCTCAACCCTCTCAGATCTCTCCCCACTTCTATTCACGTATTCTATTACTCCGTATATTTTTGAGATCTTGCCCTTGACAGATGCTTTCCTCATCCCTGGGACCAGCTTGTCCAATCTCAGCAAAGGCTTCTTCACGGTCTCTAGTGATATCTCAACCCCTAGTTCCATTGCGATGAGGGAAAGAGCCCCATCAGGCTTAATTAAACCACCCATCTCCTCTATATATTCCTCAACTTTTCTCAAGATCTCATCGAGTTCTACATGAGCGATGTCAGAGATGTACTTAGCTCTCCTCATGAATTCATCATCATAGCTCAAGTCCAGCACCCTCTACCTCTATTAGGGTCGGTAAGCCCACTCCACCTTGAACTATGAACTTAACCGGGAAGAATTTCTCAACGAGCCATATGTTACTTTCAGCATGTAGTGTCAGCTTCGATATGCCCACTCTAGATCTCCCCTTGGCTAGAGCGAGGTAAGGAATTATCATATCACCCATATGGCTATCTAACGCCATCCCCGATTTTATTTCCTCTAAGAGTTTTGAAGCAGCATTCTTACCAACGATCTCACTCGGTTTACCTTTCTCCCCTAGCTCGTCTGCCCCTATCCTAGGGTTGGAATCTGTCCAGAGGACGATGCCGGCCCCTGGACCCAAATGTCCATCTTCGGACCATTCCTCCTCTATTTCAACTCTCAATCCCTCCTTCCTGAGCGTGTCGATAGCCGAAGAGGATATCCTCTCCACGACACTCTTTGGAAGCTTGACTGCATGGCATCTCCCCAAAACTCTATCGAACTTTTCCCCTCTCACCCTATCAATCGGAATGATTGTGGATGGATTGACATTGAGCTCAACTATGCCGCCCCCCCTAGGGTAGTGCCCTCTCCTCACTAACTTGAGCTCAGCTCTCACTCCGAGGGAGGCCATATTCCTGAGGAAGACTTCCGCCATATAATCGATCGGTGGCGCCAACGGGACATCTGTTCCTCCCTTAATCCTCAGGGAGATCTCCTCCTCAGAGCCTATACAAGCAGGTAGGATCGCTTGTATGATGAGGCTTATACTTCCAGCAGTTCCTATGTCTATCTCAAAGTTACCCCCTGCCCTCTTCCTAGGTATGAACCTCAACGCAGTGGATCCTACCTCATCACCCTCCACAGTAGCTCCAGTTATCCTCGCTAAAGCCCTCACAGCATTCAGATGCTGTGGCCTCAGACCCGGGTTAGCTCTCTTAACCCTTATATTGTATATCTCGACAGGTTTCATCGTCACTGAGGAGAGGGCTATAGCATACCTCAGGAGGGACCCTCCTCCCTCCCCGTAACTTCCATCTATTCTGATGAATTCCATACATGTGATCCTCCAGCTCTGCTTTATATAGCGCATTCCCATATTTGCACATGAGAGGTAGGGATGAGAGTGGGGTATGAGATTTTCTCCGTAGGAAGTTTATTCATAGGAATCGCTGAGGCAGAGGGGGTAATTTACTGTAATACAATACCCCTAAAGAGTGAGAAGGAGGCCGAGAGAGTTGAAATAGAGGAGGAATGGTCCGAAGATGGACATTTGGGTCGAGGCAT
>JAVCBY010000016.1:0-8913 GCA_037917625.1 Thermoproteota archaeon
GGGGATAAAGATGGCTTCAATAAGGGATATGATAAAGGAGTGCAAGGAGCTCGGGGTCAAGTTCTACGCTTGCTCTAATACAGTTGAGCTCATGGGGTTGAAGAGGGAGCAGTTGATAGATGAAGTCGATGATATAGTAGGAGCAACTACATTCTTAGAGATGGCCTCCGAGGATGCTATCGTGCTCTTCATCTGAGGCCCCACCAAAACTTCATCACACCAAATCATTTTTATTCCCTCCTAGATTGGCACTCCTTATTGCACTTCCCGATTACCCTCAGGACTTCCATGACTATAGCTAGCCCCCTCTGAACGTCTGGATCCCTCATTTTCTTCAAGAGGCCCAGGAGACCCAAGCTCTCATCACTATCGAGGGCCTCCCTCAGCTCCGACATGCACTTAGGAGAGGCTAAGAATGTGAGCCTCGCGGAAAGTTCTGATAATTCCTCTATCATCTCCTCCTTCATGAATGCCCTCTCGAGGGCCATGAGGGAGAACAATATTCCCAGCAGTTCATCGATCATCCCAGACCCTATAAAGAGCTCAAGTCTATCCAGAATGTAATTGAGGTTATCTAACTTATCAATGAACTGCTTGAACTTCTCGACACTCTTCTCATCTGAGAATATCTCCTCCAACTTCCCACTCATACTACCACCTCATATATAGCCCCCCAATATGTAAGTCCAGTACATAGTGTTCATCGCTAGCTTAGCTAAATGGAGCACTCTATTTGGTATGAGCCCGGGAGCTTCCGTGTAATAATAGTTCGAGACTTGAGCTGATGCCAACTCCCTCCCCATCTCTATTATGCAGAAGCTCTGCCCGTCGAAGAGTCTCCTCCTCTCCAATCCGCTGAGCTCATAATATATGTTATCAGCTACGGTAGAGGCCTCGAAATGAGCTACAACTCCAGTCTTGGGAGTAGGGAGGTTAGTCGCATCCCCTATAGCGAATGCATCATCGTAGCCTTTCACATTCAGGTAGTGCTTATCCACGGCTATCCAACCCTCATCATCCCCTATGCCAGAGTTGAGTATTACATCCGCTCCTCTATGTGGAGGGGATAGCACGAGGAGATCGTAATCGAGGGAATCTCCCTCCATAGATATTACCTTCTTGCTCTCACCATCCACCCTATCCACGGTGAAGAAGCTTACCGTTTCTATATCCCTCCTCTTCATCTCCTCAACTATCACTCTATTGAGCAACCTAGGGCCGTACGGCCTCTCCAGGGGGGAGATGAACTTAATATCTACCTTCTCCCTCACTCCCTTAGCCCTGAAGTAATCGTCTAGAAGGAATGCTATCTCCAGAGGGGCTACGGGGCACTTATAGGTCAGGCCTCCTATTCCGACTACCACCTTCCCCCCTTTGAATTCCTTTATCTTGCTGTGAAGCTTCTCAGCGTCTTCTAAAGTCCAGAAGTGATCTACATTACCCCTGAACCCCGGGATATCATCGTAATTCATTACTGAGCCGGTGGAGATGACTAAGTAATCGTAACTCTTCACTTCCCCTCCCCTAAGCCTCACTTTCCTATCATCTAGATCTATCCTCTCGACTTCAGCCCGCATGAATTTCACACCTCTTCTGTAAATCTTGCTCCTGCTCTTGCTTATCCTCTCACTACTGCTCTCCCCTACGGCTACGAAGAGGAAGCCTGGCTGATAGTAGTGCACATCAGACTTATCTATTACCTCTATCTCCACACCCTGGGGGGCCCTTCTAGCCAGTCTGTTAGCGAATATAGTCCCTCCATCTCCCCCTCCAACGACTAGGACTTTCATGAAGATCCCCCCTACTTCTTCTTAACTCTTATCAGAGCTCTTATTACTCCCCCTTCCTCAGATATGCTTATTATCTCATTCTCAGTCCTCTTAGCCCAAGCCTCCACGTCCGGCTTGAATCCCGGATCCGTAGCTAGTACCTCTATTATATCGCCCACATTCGCCTTCCTATAGGCCTTTATCAAGTTGGTCAGGGGGCCGGGGCACGTGAGACCTCTGGCATCGACCGTTATGCTGGGCTTCTCCAAGTTATCACCACTCAGCTGAGTCTCACTCAGATTTAAGTTAGACCGAACAAGTGTTCAGATAGGCCCCTCAACTGCCTACTGATAATAGATGTCAAAATTTTAAAAGATCATCAAAAATTAGTAGCTCCTAGCCCCTAATTTCTCCATCTGAGGGGCTAGAATCTCAGCTTTCCCTCCCCTAGGCTTAGCTAGTACTTCATCGCAGACTTGACACCTGACCACTCTGGATGCGTGGGAGAATATTATCTGCTCGTTCCCGCACTTAGGACATCTAACTCTGACGAAGTAGCTCTTAGGCAAGGGGATGAGCTCCTTCATGCCATCACCTCTGTATCTCAACTTTAGCTAACCTTCCTAAGTTCCTCATCACTTTCCTACCGCACTCCTCACACGTGAGGACCAGCAGGACTTTCTTAGTAGTTTTAGCTTTCCTCCTGAGCATCCCCCTTGGCTCACCACCGTAGCCTCTTCTCTTCCTCTCCAACTGCCTCTGACCCCACGAGAGCTTCCTAGCCCTGCCAGCCTTATAGAGGGAGACCTTGTGAGGGGTGTGCTTCTTGCACCTAGGGCAGTAAGTGTTGATCTTCTCAGGAACTTGCATCCTCTATCACCTCCACAGCCTCGCTCGACTTGAGGGCTCGCGCATTCTCCTCAGGTATCAACGCGACATCACCCTCTGAGAAGGGACCATATACCCTCATGTCCACACCAACGAACTTGGGTACTTGAGTTTTAAACGTTACTAATGACATGGGTATAGAAGGTCCTAAGGGTTTGTACGCCATCTCCTCCACTGCCTCCTCCATCACTTCAGCCCTGGGCTTCCTCTCGATGAGTAGCTCAGCCCCGTAAGCTGCTTTAATGAATAGATCCATCAGCTTCATAGAGTTCTCTAACTCCGTCCTCAACTTCCTCAAGATCTCCGAAGCCCTAGCATATACTCTCCCCTCCAATCCTCTGGGCAGATCTTTGGATAGAGCTTCCTCGAGGGCCTCCATCTCAGCTATGAGGGAGGGGCTCATCTTCCCCTCTGAGATAGCTAGAATGACTCCCCTTATTATCTCCCTATACTTCAAATCCATTACCTTCCGTTAGCTCAGCCCTCCCCCTCAAGATAAGGAAGGCAGCTGCGTGAGCCGGGAGAAGCTGTTCCTCGCCCTCATCGTAAGGCCCAAAGCTCTCATCCCTCATCCTGAAGGCTGGAACCTTCATCTTGATCCTCACTCTCATCTCAGGCTCCTCTGGAAGTCCTATAGCGTCCTTGAATGGATTCATCCTCTTGTATTCATCTAGAGTCAAGCTCAGGGCCCTGAACCCCGTCTTACCGTGCAAGCTATTGGGTATCCTCGTGAGCCTCCCAGTATCCATGGTGACCATCCAATCCACCTTAACCCTCACCCTCTCTATCGAGCTCTTGAGGAGATTCTCAACTCTCTTCCTATCCCTCGAGCTCACTCTTGGCTCTCCGATGTATTTGAGGGCTCTAGCTATATGGCCGTTCCTCTCATCTATCCTGAAGCCCTTCCCATTCGGCACTATGAAGTTAGAAATATCAAAGCCAGTTGCCATGACGTATTGAGCTATCTCCCTCCTCTCCTCCTTCCCTAAGAGCGTTAAAGCCCCCTCAGTTACTCTGACATGAAATCCCCTGTTCCCAGTGTAAGCTATCAGGATCCAATCCGGGTCGACTCCTAAGTCCTGAGTGAGAACTTCTATTAGCTTCCTGACCTCCTCCCTGCTCACCTCTACGCACCTCTCATTCAACCAATGGTTCACCTCTATCCTATCCGAACCGCAATTGGGGCACTTCTCAGGGCTCAGCCCCATCCCAGATCTACCGCAGTTCTTACATCTCCATATGGAGCCCCTCTCACACCCCTCATCCCTTAGATCGCTCGAATCTATATCGAAGAGCAGGTCAGCTTTTACCCTGCCCTTATCCTCCATCTCAGCCTCGGGCCTCTCGTAAAGTGAGACAGAGTAGTAAGCATCTAGGGGGGGCTCGTATATTAAGTGCCTCCTCAACTCCTCCAGATCCCTGAATGATATATGCCTCCTGACCTTCCCATCGAATCCCCTGAACATGAACTCCCTCTTAGCTACTTCTTTCACGTAGATAGCTCCCCTCATCGACCTATAGTATGACCTGAAGAGCTCCTCTATCAGACCCTCTTCCTCCCGCAATCCCCGGGGCAGAGCCCCCACTCCCTCATAGTATCGCAGCTAGGGGGCTTATATCTCCTCTTAGCTATGTGCGAGACTTGATAATTTGTGATCTTCTCGCTGAAATCTGGGAGTGATCTGAATAAATCAACTACTCTCTCCTCCTTCCATCCCCTGCTGAGGAGGGATGAAGCTAGAGCGAACCTAGCTTGATGGCTTATGTTCTCCCCTCTCTTCACTCTCTCAATTAGCTCCTCTATGCAAGGAGGTAGCTTACCCTCAACATATACGGGTCTCCTCGATTTCGAGAGTATCTCTGAGATCTCATCAGCCACTCTCTTCAGATTATCCGGTAGTTCTACTTGTTGTGCATTCATCACGTTCTCCCTGACGTACTCAGATAGGATCCTCTCGAGCTCGTACCTGCTGATCAGTACGAAGCCCCTAGAGACGATCCTGTTGACTAACCTCCACCTCCCTCCCCCTATCTTAGATGCTCCCCTCAAGTAACTAGCTAGATCCATCCAGAGCTCCCCATCTTCCCTGAGCTCAATACCCAGCTCCTTAGCTATCGCCTTAAGCTGATCCAAGCTCATTCCTTGGCACTTCTTCATGAACCTCTTCGCTTCATAGTTAGCTAATCTAGCCAGCACGGTCCTGCCAGCAGCGGCCGCTATTAACTTAGCTGCGACGAATGAGTATACCTCTAGAGGTCCGCTCCTCTCTGTATGGAAGCCCTTCCCCTTTATCGCTATCATTAACCTCTCTTTAGCGAGTTTCCTAGCTTCCTCGAGCATTGGATCCTCAGCTAAGTCCTCTAAAGTCATGTCCCTGAGTAACTCAGCTGCAGCCTTGGAGAAGGGGAGCTCAAACTTGGAGGTGGGCAAGGTAATATGTGATCCCCGCCCCCTCTATCCCCCCCACCGGATAGCTCAACTTCAAGGGGGCATTGGTCCTGAGCTCTATATCAGCTTCCTCAGATATGTCAGCTGGTTTAGTCATCTTCTCCAAGTAAGCCATATTGTAGAGGCTCTTAGATGGTTCCTCAGCCCATACATCTATCAGAGCTCTGTCTTCCTTAGTTATCGATATCACAGCCTTCCCCCTATCGCTATTCGTCCTGAACTCCACTTTCTCACTATCTATGTATATCTCAACGTCTGAGCCCACTATCTTGAGGTCCTTTATCACGCTGGGTATGGTATCGCTATCCAATCTAGCTCTAGCTTTGAAATCCACCTTTATCGTCTTGAACTCGAAGGGGGTCCCAGCTAGCAAGGGGAACTCGAAGACCCTCCTATAACCGTTCATGCTAGTTATCTTCATCAAGGACTCCGTGAATGTCAGCTCGACTCTCTCCTTGTTCTTGACTCTCTTGAGCATCTTAGATAGATCAGTGAAATCTATACCGTAGAACCTCGCTGAGTCAGCTTCGAACTCTATGAAGTAAGCCCTTGGGAGGCTCACTTGTATCATAGCTGTCTTAGATGGATCGAGTGCCTGAAGCCCGAAACCGAAATCCGGATCCAATTTTACTGATGCTTCACCGACTAAGGATTCTACAGCCTCAACTATAGCTTTCAACGTACCAGCTTCCTCAAAAACCACCCTATTGACCATCCCTCATGCCCTCCACTCTCTCGTATACCTTCCTCCTCAGTGACTCTACCCTCCTCAACAGACTTATATCTATTCCTGAGAGGTTTGCAATTGCGTACGCCTGTACCTCCCTGAACTCCTCGGATGAGGATATGAGGAGGCCCACTACATAAACTATTTCCTTTGGCTTGAAATCTGATGCTCTATCGTGATAAACTCTCGCTCTCCCAGTCCCATCCTCGACTATTATGCAGTTCTCGAAGACGTTTACCACAACTCCCAGTATAGCGACCTCCCCATCCTTAAGTTCCCCTATCTTCTTCCAGAACATCTTAACACCTACAGGAAATCTATCAGCCTGACTTTCTTCTCATCGCAGAGGAATCTGGATAGATCTGCTGAGTTAGATCTCTCCTCCTTGAATAAGGAGGATATCTCGCTCTCTATCAGCTTAACTCTTTGCGAGAGGTAACCTTCCATACCATAGCTTCTTATGATCTCGAGCGTGGGCCTCAAGTACTTCATCACCGTGCCCTTATGGACGGTCAGCACTATGTTGCCACCGCACTTGAGGCATCTACCGGATATAGGGGGCCTCCTGTACTTAGCGTTGCACTCACTACACCTGAACTCCTGCTGCCCGAACTTCCTCAAGTTCCCGATTATGTCCCTGAGGAAGTGGGAAGTTAAGGCCCTAGCTAAAGCGTCCTTCTCATCTACAGCCCTTATCTTCCTCTCCAGGGAGAAATGGGCTTCCATCTTGTCTGACATAGTCTCAAGCTTCCTATATGTCGTCTGAAGAGGTCCTAGATCCATCCTTGATGTCCCTATTGATCCCATTATCTTCGGATAGAGATCTCCAGCCTCTATCCTGCTACCAACAGTCTCAATCATCCCTTTGAGCTTAGATGGATCCTCGAACTTGTACGTAGCTTCATAAAACTCAGGGGGAGGCTCCGAGACCTCCATATTGTAGACCTCATCATCTATGTACTTAGGATCTACTTTAGTCACCAAGAGGAGTGGAGCATCCTCCCTGCCTCCAGGGCTCGATGGGAGAAACTCCCTCGAGAAGTTGATTGAGGCATCTAAAGCTAGCATTATTGAATCCTCATCTCCATCTACATTTCTCCTCTTAGCCGCATGGAGGAATGGGTGGGCGAATATTACGTCAGCATTGGTGAAGCCTATTATCCTAGCTAGATTAGCGACGAAAGTATGAGGCGATATGGTGAGGACCAATTGGCCTACTAAATCTCTCTCATCCCTCAAATTATAGAAGGGCTCAAGCCCGTAGAACTTGACTAGCAGCTCATCAACATAGTTAGCTATAGAGATTAGGTACTTAGCTGCGGCCCTAGGTATTATTATATCCTGGACCTTCAGCTCCAATAGTTGATCCCCTCTCTCTAGATCCTTCCCCTCTACGTCCTTTAGATAACCGAGCTCCCTCAACTTCTCAACGCTGACCCCTATCTCCTCCGGCTTGAAATGAGTTAGAACAGCATTTACAGCATCGAACCTAACTGTCCCATCCTTGAAGACGAAGAGCCCATGCTTAGCCCTCAGTATCCCCTTCTCAATTGGCTCGGGTATCTTGGATCCGCTAGTGAGCCCCTTAACTCCCTTCACCCTCTCCAGTATATCTGGACTCTCCCCCAACTTCCTCAGTGCTCTCTCAATCTCCTCCCTTATGTTCAGCTTCACGTTCTTATAAGGGACTGTTTCAGCATTCGGATGGTCCTGGCACCTCCCATTGACTTGCTTGCCGCATATAGAGCAGAACGATATCTTATAAGTTGGGGACCCGCAGTTAGGGCATCTGAACAGAGTCGTCCTAGATCCGCATCTCTTACACAACCTCAAAGCTACCTCGACGCTCACGCTCCCCTTCTCATAAGCTTGGCCTAAGGATCTGGATGATCCTCTCAAGTTCCCTACCGGGAAGAGGAGATTTACCGGTGGCTTCATCTTCCTGGGCTTCGCTTTCTCGGGCCTTCCGACTCTCATCCCTATCTTAGTCGGACCCTTCGGCATGATCTTAACGTCTAAGTACTGATTCAGCGCCTTTATGGTCGCGTACCTCGGGAGCTCCAAGCTCTCAGGTAGCTTAGATGCTATGTAGCTCAATGCCTTCCGATCCTCCTCATTTAATATTATCCTACCATCCCGAACCCTATGGGGGACTCCTAGGAGCTCCAAGATCCTCTTAATATCATCATTTAAGCTCATCTCCTCCCCATAAGATTTCCTCATCGCCTCAGCTAACTTGAGCAGGTCTTCTGATGTTATGTGCTCCCAGTAATATGTGAACCTAGGGTGCAGAGGAACATCTAGCTCCTTAGATATCCTCAATGCGTCCTCGAATCCCTTAACCTCAGCTCTGAATCCCTTCCTCCTCACTAGAGCTTCCCACCACTCCTCCACCCATGCGGATGGTAGCAGTGGATGATTGTTCTCTAAGAACTCACCGTAACCTATAAGGACATCCCCTAAGTGTATTATCTCCTCAACTTGATCGATAATCCTAATGGCTTCATCTGGATCATCGACTCTGATGACGCTCCCGTCCCTGAGCCTGACGGTTGGCCCCTCTATTGAGTCGACTGGCATCACAACAGCGCTCTTACCCGGCCTCTCTATCCTGACTTGAGTCCCCACAGCTATGAAGCTATCGAGCAGATACATTGTAGCTGGGTTCATCCCTATTGATGCTAATCCAGTGTTCCTAGCCCTTCCATACCTTAGCCTAAATCCTCCTATCCTCGAGGGGTGCGATAGCACGGGCCTACCCATGACAGCGTCCTTCAGGTACTTGTAAGATGGCTCAGCTACTGAGCAGCCTGTTGCTTCCTCCTCACTCTCTTCCTCATTCCCCTCTATCCAGCTCCAGCAAGAATCATCGAACCCTATCTCCTTTATCTGATCTATTATCTTCTTCAGCTTCTTGGCCTTCTGTATTATGCAATCGTTTATGACTAAGACAGCCCCTCCCCTCACTCTATTAGGCCTGACCCTCTATGAAGGCATCGAAGAACCTCGTATACGCATCTATCTTCCCCTCTCCAGGTTTCATCTCCATCTCCCTCACGAGACCGCAGTTATAACACCTT
>JAVCBY010000106.1:0-8687 GCA_037917625.1 Thermoproteota archaeon
AGCTAGGGAGATGGGCGGTGGAGGAGGAATAAGGAAGCTGTGGAGAGGGGGGGCTAAGATAATCTCGGATTTAATTAGGGAGAGAGGGAAGATAAGCGTAGATGATTTAATCATGCTCTACGATTCTCATGGCCTCTCCCCGGATATAGTGAAGAGGATAGCTGGGGATGTGGATGTCCCAGATAACTTCTTCGAGATGATAGCTGCAAGGCATGAAGCTAAGAAACCGGAGCCACCTAAGGTCTTCGAGAAGATGGATGAGTTGAGGAAGTATCCCCCAACTAAGCTCCTCTATTATCGAGATCCCTACCTATTGGAGTTCGAGGCCAGGGTGCTAGGTCACGTAGATGGGAAGGTAGTGCTCGATAGGACGGCATTCTACCCTGAGGGTGGGGGTCAGCCCTCCGATATCGGCTCCATTGAATGGAGGGGGATAGAGGCTAAAGTAGTGGGGGTTGAGAAGCACGGAGGCTGGGTGCTCCACTCATTGGATGGAAATTCACCTCCCGTAGGTGAGGTGGTAAGAGCTAGAGTGGATCCGAGGAGACTTAACAGGATGAGGCATCACACAGCCACTCACGTCATACTTGAGGCAGCTAGAAGGGTATTAGGTTCTCACGTCTGGCAGTGGGGGGCTCAGAAGGGGGATGAGGAGAGCAGGCTAGATATAACGCACTACAAGAGCATAAGCCAGGAGGAGCTCAAGAGGATAGAGATGCTAGCTAATGAAGTAGTTATGAGGAACATCCCAGTCAGGACGCTCTGGCTCGTTAGGACTGACGCTGAGAGGAAATATGGCTTCACATTATATCAGGGTGGCGTCGTACCCGATCCAGTCCTGAGGGTAGTCGATATAGAGGGCTTCAACGCTCAAGCTTGCGGAGGGACTCACGTCCTCAGGACCGGTGAGATAGGGCCGATAAAGATATGGAGGGCTAAGAAGATACAGGATGGAGTAATAAGGCTGGAGTTCTCAGCTGGTATTCCAACGATGAAAAGGATCATAGAATATCACCAGAAGATAAAGGATATAGCTCAGAATGCTGGGATCAGCGAGGAAGAGGTTGATGTCTTCTTCAGAGGGATGATGGAGGAGTTGAAGGAGCTGAGGAAGGAGAGGAGAAAGATGATGAAGGAAGCTGAGGAAAGGTCCATTGAGAGGGCTCTAGAGGTTTATGAAGTGGTTGGGAGGCATAAGCTCTCTATAGTTAGGCTGGGGAGCATAGGGATCGATGAGGGAATAAAGCTCGCTGATAAGCTATCATCCGACAGGAGGCTCATATTACTCACTAAGTCAGATGATAGAATTGAGTTAGCTCTCCTCGCGACTAATTACGGGGAGGGGGAGATAAATGCCGGTAGCTTGCTCAGAGAGTTAGCTAGGGAGATGGGCGGTGGAGGAGGAGGGAACTGGAAATTGGGGAAGGGATCGGTGCCGAAGGATAAGTTAGATGAGTTCATGGAGGTGCTCAGGAAACGATTAGAAGGGATCTAGTTGAGAGAGCTGCATATCCTACGCTCCTCTTCTTCATATTAGGTGTTCGAGATCCTATAGACTCAATAGCTAGGGCCCTCTCCCTCACGAAAGCGGAGAGGGTAGCTCTATCTAAGATAGTTAGATCTCCTGAGGAATCCCTGAGGAACTCCATGAAATTAGTACCTCCTCACATAGTCAGGGGGAGCGATCTGGGGATAGATGGTTTCAATGTCATAATAACTGTTGAGAGGGCTCTAGCTGGTGATCCAGTCTACGTGTGCACTGACGGTATCGTTAGGGATCTCAGCCTCTCCTACTCCTCCTATAAGCCATCTGATCTATTCGATAAAGCTGTGGAGACTATAGCGGATACTATAAGATCTATGAGCCCCGGAAGAGTCACAATATATCTAGATTCCCCGATATCCAAGAGCGGGTTGATAGCTAAGAGGATAAGGGAGATCACATCTGAGGAATTCGAGGTCAGGACATCGAATAGAGTTGACTCTGAGATACTAAGTCATGAGATAGTTGCATCCAGCGATTCGAGGATAATAGAGGGGGCTAAAGCTATCGTGGATTTAGCTCACGCTGCGATAAGCAGAGCAGGTATATCCCCCAAAAAGTTATTTACGGACAGGGGGATGCTGGGGGGAATATGATAGACCTACCTAGGACCGTGGACTTCGATGGGGAGAAGGTGATCTTAGTCGATCAGAGGAAGCTGCCTCAAGAACTCTCATTCGTTGAGTGCTTCAATATAGAGTGCGTTGCTTCAGCTATAAAGGATATGGTAGTCAGGGGGGCTCCAGCTATAGGAGCTACAGCAGCTTTCGGCTTAGCCCTCCACTCTAAAAAGGTAGAAGCTGAGGGGAGGGATGAGCTACTGAAGGAACTTAGGAGGGCAGCTGACATCCTGAGATCGACTAGACCGACAGCATATAACATGTTTTGGGCGATAGATAGGGTTATGAGAGCTGCAGAGTCCTCGGGAGAAGTCGAGGATATGAGGAGGAGAGTGGAGGAGGAAGCTAGGAGGATAGCTGAGGAGGATGTTGAAGCTAATATTGCTATAGGCGAGCACGGGAAGAGCTTGATAGAGGACGGATATAAAGTGATGACGATATGCAATGCTGGCTCCCTAGCTACGGTGTGGTTCGGGACGGCTACAGCTCCCCTATACATGGCTAAGATGGATGGAGTGAATTTCGAGGTCTACGTGCTGGAGACGAGGCCCGTGCTCCAAGGAGCTAGGATAACTTCCTTCGAGCTTAAGAGAGCCGGAATACCAGTCAAGCTGATAGTGGATGGGGCAGCTGGTTACGTGATATCGGAGATAGGGATAGATCTAATAATAACGGGGGCCGATAGAATATTATCTGACGGTACTGTATTCAATAAGATAGGCACATATACTCTCTCGGTCTTAGCGAAGGAGCACGGGGTCCCGTTCTACGTGGCGGCTCCCACATCAACATTCGATCCCCTCTCACGGATGGAGGACGTGAGGATAGAGATGAGGGATGCTGATGAGGTCGCTGTGATAAACGGGAGGAGGATAGCTCCTGATGGGATAACTATACTGAATCCAGCTTTCGATAGGACCCCTCCTGAGAACATAACTGGTATAATAACTGAGAGGGGAATAATAGGGAAGCCTTTTGAGGAAAAAATAAGATTCATTGGAAGCCGGGGGGCCTCACCCTGACCACATCTTGATTCACTAGATTCGGAGGCATCTCACCCCTCTTGAAAGCAATCAAATTCTCCGCTACTATCTCAGCCATCCTGGATCTGGTCTCGTGGCTAGCGCTAGCAGCGTGCGGAGCTAGGACTACGTTCTCTAGCTTCAGGAGGGGATCATCAGGAGGTATTGGCTCCTGCTCGAATACGTCTAGACCTGCTCCAGCTATCCATCCCTCCTTGAGGGCTTTATATAAAGCCTTCTGATCTACTACTTTCCCCCTGGATGTGTTGACCAGTATGGCTGTACGCTTCATCCTCCTCAACTGCTCCTCCCCTATCATGTGGTATGTCTCCTCCGTCAGGGGGACGTGGAGGGAAACGAAATCGGATTCCTCCAGGAGTTTCTCGAGGGGAACGTACTCCACACCTAGCTCTTTCTCTAAGTCCTCCCTCCTTATCATGTCATAATACAGGATCCTCATCCCGAAACCCTTAGCTCTCCTAGCGACAGCAGCTCCTATCCTACCCATACCCACTATCCCAAGAGTCCTCCCGTGTACATCGTACCCCAACATCATCATGGGGTGCCACGCTACCTTCCACTTCCCCTCCCTGACGTACCTATCCGCCTCGACTACCCTCCTAGCTGCTGCCATCAGGAGAGCGAAAGCGAAATCAGCTGTCGTCTCTGTTAGAACTCCTGGTGTGTTCGTGACATAAATTCCCCTCTTAGTCGCCTCCTCTACGTCTATATTATCGTAACCTACAGCGTATTGAGCTACTATCCTCAGCTTATGGGCGGCTTCGAATACTTCAGCATCTATCGGATCCGTTAGTAAGGATACTAGAGCATCGCAATCCTTAACTCTCTCAATTATGACTTCTTTAAGTGGGGGAGCCTCATCCTTCCACAGGTCCACCTCAAAATTCTCCTCTATCTTTGAAAGACCCCTCTCCGGGATCTCCCTCGTCACGAAAACCCTAGGTTTCATATGTTGCATATGCCCCTACATCTTATTTTTTTATCCCTGGAGTGTGAGGAGGCAAGGTGATGGATATTTAGGCTGGAGCCCGAGAGGGAGGATGGGAAGTTCGAGTACAAGCTGAAGCTAGGGGCGGACTCAGGGGATAGGATTGAGAAGTTAGTGACTCAGCTTAACTATAGGCTCAACGAGGGGGGTGGGGAGGCCTTCTATGAACTGGGGATAACGGACGACGGTATCCCGATCGGCCTGACGGATGAGGAAGCTTCAGAATCACTGGCGATTATCGAGAAGATAGCAGAGAGGCTAGGAGCTAAGTTCATGATAGTGAGGAAGGAGAGAGCGGCCAGAGGATACGTTTACGAGCTCTTGATAAGGAGAACGTTAGATGTCCCGCCCATACAACTCTCAATAGCTTTACTCGGAAATGTAGATGCTGGGAAGTCCACATTGAAGGGAGTCCTTATCTCCGGAAGCTTGGATGATGGAGATGGCTTCGCTATGAGTCAAGTAGCTAGGTACCTTCATGAGCTCAAGTACAGGAGGTCCTCATCAGTTAGCTATCACATACTAGGTTTCGATGATGCGGGAGCTTCAGTTAATGATACCCTCTCATACAATGAAGCTGAGATATACTTGAGGTCATCTAAAGTGATAACTCTAGTGGATCTAGCTGGGCATGAGAGATATCTGAGGACGACGCTCAAGGGAATAATGGGCTCTCTCCCAGATTATGCAGCTATAGTTGTTTCAGCGAACGCTGGCCCAATAGGGAGCTTCAGGGAGCACTTGGGGATATCCTTGGTCCTCGATATACCCATATTCATCGTGATGACTAAGTTAGATATAACTCCGAAGGAAGTGCTGAAGAGGAACTTGGAAAGCTTGATCGGAATATTAAAGCTTCCAGGGGTAAATAAGATCCCCTTTTTAGTGAAGGAGGAGAAAGATTGCGCATTAGCAGCTAGGAACATGCCTCATGGCAGAGTAGTCCCCATATTCCTCGTATCTAATGTCACCGGGGAGGGCCTCGATCTACTGAAGAGGTTCCTAAACATGATACCTCCCAGGATCGATTGGAGTGCGAGGCTAGAGGGAAAGTTCCTCAGTTACGTCGATGAGAAGTTCAACGTACCTGGGGTGGGCTTAGTACTATCTGGATTGATAGAATCGGGCTCAATATCCGTGGGTCAGAGGGTCCTGCTGGGCCCCTTCGAGGACGGTTCCTTCAGGGCTGTGAGGGTTAAATCGATCCACGTGAACAGGGTGAATGTAGAGAGGGCTAATGCTGGCCAATTCGCGACATTCGCTGTGACTAACGTGGATTATGATGAGGTCAGGAAGGGCATGGTCCTGATAGATGATTCGAGGCCATCAGCTGTTAGAGTATTCAAAGCTAGAGTGAGGGTGCTCCATCATCCGACGACGATAAAAGTTGGGTATGAGCCAGTGATACATCTCAAGACGATAAGACAGCCAGCTAAGCTCATAGACTCATCTAAACAGTATCTGAGGACTGGGGATATCGCTGAAGTCGTATTCAAGTTCATGATGAGGCCTGAATACGTTAGGGTAGGGGATCAGTTCGTCTTCAGGGAAGGGAGGACCAAGGGGATAGGGGAAGTGATATCCCTCATGGAGTAGATCGGATTGAGGGTCAGAGTAGCTAACAGAATTTTTGAGAGGTCAATACCTGATAAGGATTTTGGATCCGTCAAGGAGAAGTTGAAATCAGTTTGCAATTTCGAACCATCATCAGCTACGTGGGTCTTCGATCCCAGGAAAGCCCTGTGCAGGGATCCGAGTTTCCTCAAAGAGGTATTCGGAGTACCTGAGGATCTTATAAATGAGGAGATAAGGAAGTATAAGGAGAGGTTGAATGAGAGGCTAAACAGAATCTTCGAGAGTGGGAAGTTCGCTTTCCTCCCTTGCGGAGATGTTAGGGAGCCCTTCAGACTCGAGGAAGGTTTAGCTGTCGTGGAGATATCGAAGCTCAGGGATTTGATCTTAAGGGAGGGGCCTCTAGTCCTCTCCGCTATCCTCAGCTCAATAAACGGCTATTACATAGAGGAGCACTTGAATGAGCTCAAGAGAAGCAGGGAAGTAGTCATCAGGGACTCCGGGAGGGGCCTCATAATAGAGGCGGATGCCATCCTCAAGGATCTAGAATCGATATCCACTGTGAAATACTATGTTAAAACGATAAAGGAGGTGAAAGTCTATGAAATTCCGATCCTCAAGAGGTCTGGAAACAATATTGAAGCGCCCTACTTCTTCCATCACTGGATCCGCAGGATAGCGGAGAAGAACGGTCTCTCCGTGAGGGATGAAGTGGATTGGCCCGATTCTGAGCTCAAGTTATCGAAGAGCTTCTCCCTCTACGATTTCCAAGAAGCTGCAGTAGAGGGATGGGAGAGGAGCGGCAGGTTCGGGACTGTCGTGATGCCAACTGGCGCTGGAAAGACTTACGTTGGATTGGAGGTCATATTCAGGACCTCCAGGAGCGCTTTAGTGTGCGTAGTCACTGAGGAGATGGCTGAACAGTGGAGGGATCTGATAAGGGAGAAGTTATCATTAAATCCAGGCATCTTCTCTGGAAGGAGGAAGGAGATAAAGCCGATAACAGTCGGTATTTATAATTCAATCGCTAAGCACATAGATTCCCTCTACGATAAGTTCTCCCTGATAATATTCGATGAGGTCCATCACGTCCCGGCATCCACTTTCAAGGAAGTTGCCTTCAGGTCGAAGGCTAAGTACAGGTTGGGGCTCTCGGCTACGCCTGAGAGGGCAGATGGGAACGATCACTTGATCTTCTTGACATCAGGTGAGATAGTCTATAAGATGAGCTTCTCAGAATTGCTCTCCAGGGGCTTCCTAGCTCCCGTCAGGCATCACATAATCTATGTGGATCTCAGCGATGATGAGAGGAGGGAGATGGGAAGGGAGTTATTCCTAGCTAGAAATGATGATGAAAGGAAGCTCATAGAGAAGAAATATGCTCTTAAGGCTAGGAATAAGATAAGAGAGATCTTGAGGATAATGGAAGAAGTTAAGGATAGGAAGGTTCTGATCTTCACTGAGTACATAGATCAAGCTGAGGAGATATATAGGGAGCTGAGGAAGAGGTATAAGGTAGAGCTAATGATAGGGAAGACATCTGGAAGATCTGAAATATTCGAGAGATTCAAGAAGGGAGATATAAACGTCATAGTCACTACTAGAGTGCTAGATGAGGGGATAGATGTGCCCGACGCTGATGTCGCGATCATAGTGAGCGGATCCGGTTCTAGGAGGCAGATGGCTCAGAGAGTAGGCAGAGTAGTTAGAGGGGCTCCGGGTAAGGTAGCGGACGTCTATGAGATAATTACGAGAGGTACTATAGAGGAGAAGCTATCTAAGGTTAGAAGGAGGGGAATAGGGTTCCTTAAGGCCTCTAGAGATCTTAAATGGGGGTATTAAATCTCAACTCAGGATAACTCCAACATCTTGAGAACTTTTATATAGAAGTTAGGTTAATCTAACTTCAGGTCTACATGTTACCGCTATCGGAACTTAAGCGGGGCAGCAAGGGGAGAGTGGTATCGATTGCCGCTGGGTACGGAGCGACTAGAAGGTTAATGGAGATGGGGCTCATCCCAGGGGAGACTGTTGAAGTACTCTCAAATTACTTCGGGCCCGTCGTAGTCAGGGTAAGGGGTGTCACTTTCGCTCTAGGGAGGGGGCTGGCCTCCAAAGTGCTAATGGAGGTGATCGAGTGAGGGAGATACTAGTAGCTCTAGCTGGCTCCCCTAACGTAGGGAAGAGCACTCTCTTCAACAGGATAACGGGCGGAAATGTTCATGTAGCCAACTGGGCTGGGGTGACGCTCCAGAGGTATGAGGGGAGCCTCTCGTACAGCGGAAGGAGGCTCAGGATAGTAGACTTACCCGGGACTTATAGCCTCTCAGCTAGGGATTTGGGGGAGAGAGTAGCTCTAGATTTCATAATAAATGAGAAGCCCGATGTTTTAGTTATAGTTGTTGATGCTACTGAGCTGGAGAAGTCCTTGTATTTAGCTGTGGAGGCGATGGAGCTCTACGGGAAGGTAGTGATAGCCCTCAACATGATAGATGCTGCTGAGAAGAGGGGAATTCACATAAATTTCGATGGGCTCGAGAGAAGCTTAGGCGTGCCAGTAGTCCCGATATCAGCTCTTAAGGGGATGGGAATAGGTAAGTTGATGAGAGCTATATTAGAAGTGGCTGAGGGAAGAGCTGGGAGGAAGGAGCCACTGAGGGTCGATTACGATGGCTTAGAGAGGTACATAGCGAAACTGAGTGGATTGGACCATGGTGAATATCCAGCTAGATGGGCGGCACTCAAGATCTTAGAGGGCAGCATCCCTCCGAAAGATCAGGAAGCTGAGAGCATATGTGAGGAAGCGAGGAGGGATTTAGCTATCGATCCCTTGAGCTTGATAATAGCGTCGAGGCATGAGTTCGTGGACAAGATAGTGAGGGAGAACGTCAAGAGGGTCAAGCTAGCCGGACCCAGCTTGG
>JAVCBY010000068.1:0-8675 GCA_037917625.1 Thermoproteota archaeon
AAGGATGGTCTTCTCCTAGCTGTTGAGGGTCAGATATGCCGCTACATCTACGTAGATAGAGATGGGAATTTAGTGGGGAAGGCTGGATGGAAGCCCCCGCTCGAAGCGGGCTTCAGGAACTGTTGGGGCCGGGCGAAAGTGCTTAATGATAGGGTCTACATATTCGGTCACGATGAATGCTTATTCGCTGGATTCATCGGCTTAATAGATGAATCATCGCTCTACATATATAATGAGTCATTTTACTATGCGAAAGTGCAGGAGATATTCCTCCTGAAGGATAGTACGTGGCAGGATAACTCGGTCGTAAGGGATGTCCTCTTGGATGATGAGCTTTACGTGATAGGGTTAGTTCAAATGAGCCTACCTTCAGGAGCTTTCATAGTAAGAGTAGATCCAGATCTCAAAGCGAATATCAACACTCTCCTGAAGCAAGCTGATGTAGTTTACTTAGAGGACATACCTCCGTGCAAACCTTAGTTGTCGCATGAACTTTAGGCATTGGCTATAACTCATTATTCCTTCTTATTGAATAAATTAACTCGTTGTCGGATAAAACTGCTCGAGCATCCTCTCGAACTCTGAATATCTGCATAGAGCCTGTGTTAAGTCAAGATATGTGTGTGAACTCACGATAGGAAGATATGGAAAATGTTTAGAGGAACTCATAAAAATTAGTGCTTTTAACATAGTGTTTATATGGTAATCCTTCTCTCAAACCAAGGGGTTGTTTGTGAGGGCTGTGACTCTCGCCCTTATATCCCTCCTTCTACTTAACCTCCTCCCCGTTTCAGCTCAGGAGGAAGCTATCATAGGGAAGATAGATATAGAGTACGCGAAGTACATCGAGAACAAGTTAACGAGCATCGGATCTTATAAGGAGCCTAAATTCCTGGGCTTCAGAGTTACAGGGACCCCTGAGGATCTAGAGGCAGCTAATTTCATCGCTGAAGAGATGAGGAAGATCGGTTTAATCAACGTCTCCTTAGAACCCGTCCCAGTGGATGCTTGGGAATTCAAGGGGGCTAGATTAGAGCTCAGTAATGGTAAGGTGATAATAGCATCCTCTTTCGGGGGCGTCCCGGGAACTGGGAGCGAGGGGATAAGCGGTGAGATAGTTTACGTGGGCGATGGTACTAGAGGCAATTATGAGGGGATAGATGTCAGTGGAAAGCTCGTACTCGCATATTGGGATCCCAGTATAAGCTGGTTGAATATGATAGCTCATGAAGCGATGATCCATGGGGCCAAGGGAGTAATTCTCTTCAATCCACCGAATGGAAGCTATGCTCAGTATCCTAATGCCCTACACTCCTTTGATGGCCTCTACAGTTCGGATTTCATTCCGATGATAGTGATAAGCAAGGAAGACGCTCAGGAGATAATTGAGATGCTGAACTCAGGCCCCGTGGAGGCCAAGATGATAATCCTCGCCACTGTGAAACGCGGCACTGGTTGGAATACTATAGGCTACATCCCGGGGAAGAGGGCCGATGAGTACATACTGGTGGCAGCTCATCATGATGCGTGGTTCTACGGAGCTATGGACGATACAGGTGCTGTGGCTGCTCTTATGACTCTAGCTAAAGCCATAAAGGAGAGCGATTACGTCCCTGAGAGGACCTTAGTGTTCATGACACATACAGCTGAGGAGTACGGGATCGTAGATGCGTATTACGATTGGCTCATAGGCGCTTGGTGGCGTATAACACAAGCGCATCCGGAGTGGAAGGAAAAGGCAATAGCTTACATAAACATTGAGGGAATGGCAATTAAAGGTGCTCCCTTAGGGATAGATGTCGTCCCAGAACTCTCCACATTTCTCTCCGAGATACTCGATGAGAGTAAGGAGCTCCTACCTTACGGAAGGAGAGAATTAGAAGATGTCTATTGTTGGACTGAGGCTTGGCCTTATGCTGCAGCAGGTGTTCCGAGCATAAACCTGGAAACGTTCTCTCCTTGGTTCGAATCGAACTGGTACCACACTCAGTTCGATTCCCCGGAGATAATCGATTGGGATTACTTAGGGAAGATAGTCTCTCTGATCGCTAAGATTCTCGTGAGGCTGGATAAGTCGGAGCTCTTGCCTTATGACTTCAGCGCGAGAGTCGAGCACTTGAGGGAGAACTTGAATGAGACTATGATGAAGCTACTCGGGGCTGAGCCTGAAGAACTCATGAAGAAAGTTGAGGAACTCGAAAATGCGTTCTCCGAGTTCAAGAGCTTAAGTGAGAATGCATCGCTAGATGCAATAAGAAAGGCGAATTCAAAGCTGAGGGAAGCTGCTTATATCGTGCTATCAGAACTGACAGCGCTTGATCCTTGGGATAACACGATATACCCGCATCAACAAGTCGAGTCCGATGCGTTCTTCCTGAGCTCTGCTCTGGACGCTCTGAAGAGAGGTGACTTAGATGAGGCTCTATCGATGATAGAATCTGTGAGCATAAACTGGTACGCTCAATTCTACAGCTACGATGTATTCAAGAGGGAGCTTATGCACAAATCCCCGGGCTATGAGAGGATAACTTGGGGAGCCCTGGGCCATTTAGCGCCACCGATAGATCTCTGGAGGGAATACAACTCCCTCAAGGAGAAGTCCGCAGCTAATATCACGGATTATAGTAGTGAGATGAGATCTATCGAGAGATACCTCGGGGAGACGAAGGCCCTCTATCAGGAGAGGTTGAGAGAGATGGCTAAAGCATTGGATTCAGCGAGTTCGCTGATAAAGGAGGCGAACTCGATCCTCAGATCGGCTGCGACTCCGAGAAAAGAAGTTAAGGAGACCATAACACCGCAGGAGGTCATATCGCCATTGATACCAGCTATCCTAATCTTAATCTTGGTGATCGTGATATTGCTCGTGATTTACCTGAGAAGGAGGTCTAAATAACCTCTTTTTTAATGTTTCCAACTAACTATGATCGCGCTCGATATTATCAGGGCTGATCCTAAGAGCCCGAGTGATCCGGGTTGCTCTCCAAGGAAGATGCCGAGGATCAATGCTGATATAGGCTCTAAGTTCGATATTATGCTAGCTGGACCTGCTTCAATTCTCTTGAGTCCCATAGCGTGCAGATAATAAGCCAAGAAGGATGGGAAGATGCCTAAGTAAATGATCGAGATCATCGAATCTAGATTGAAGCTGCTTTTGGAGAGTAATAAGAGGGGGAGGAGCTCAACTGCCGCCCAGACTTGCGGGCCCAGGCCGAGCTCCATCTCACTATATCCGGAAACAGCAAGTTTCCGGACGCCCAATATTATGCCCGAGTAGGAGAGGCTGCTCCCCAATCCCAAAGCTATCGCAACTAAATCTAGCTTCCCTTCTCCCCTCAATCCTATAGCAACTATTCCTGAGAACGATAAGATAACAGCTATTATTTTCCTCATATTTAGGCTCTCATTGAGGAGGAACTTCGCGAGTATCATCACCATAACGGGAGCCGTATAGAGGAGCACTGCAGCTATCCCCATGCCTGAGTGCATGACGCTGAAGACGTATATCAAGTAGAGAGGGCCCGTGAAGAAGATACCTATGAGAGCTAACTTCACATCGAGTACTCTCCTCCTTAGGAAAATTAAGGATAGTATAGCGCTGACCCCAGCCCTCATCCCTCCTATCCAGAAGGCATCAGAGCCGGAGTTCAAAGCACGCTTAGTCGCTAGACCTATAGTGCTCCAGAGGAATGCAGCCAGTAGAAGGGGTATAGCACCGCTTTTGAGAATTCTGCTCATAAGCTCACCTAGGGGCGATCCAAATCCCCCAACATTAAAATATTTAGGAGTCCTCAAATGGTATGTGATGATTGGCGGAATCAACTGGTGATATTAGCTAGCTACCGCCCCCTAGAGCCCATTTATGATCAGAATAAGGCTGTCAGATGGGAGTACTATATCCTAAGTGCCCGAGTAGAGTTCATACAGATCGAGATCTTATGGAGGCCTGCTCATCGGAAGGCTGAGATCGCGATCTCATTCTAATGGGAGAGCCCTATCCATGGCTAAAATTCACCAGTAAGATGGATAGATCGATAATGGTTATCCATCACTCGATGGAATGTCTAAACGCATCCTTTCCTCTGCTATCGATACCCTTATAAAAGATTACTTCTCAAAGCATGATAGTAGGGATTGGGATGCGACTACCAGTGGTGATATTCACCCTCATAATGCTTCCGGTCTTACAACCTCTTGCAGCCCCCATAAAGATAGATGTCCCAATTTACGTCCCAGCAGAGCTTCCCGTCAGTGGAATCGTTTGTTTAACATCTCCAATCGCGAGAAATTTGACAGCGAAACTCTACGTAGATGGATCATTCTTCCAAGAGGGCGTAGCTGATGAGATGGGTTGCTACAAAGTGATGATAAAGCCTCTGACTCCTGGAGCGCATAAGCTCCACGCTGAGATATTCAAGGATGGCGATAAGGTAGCTGAGGTAGAGGCGAATGTGATAGCCATAAAGGGGATGATAGTAGTGAAACCGCAGCCTCTGACAGAGATAATGAGGGGAGAAACTAAGAATGTGACTTTGACTTTAGAGAATAGGGCTCCCCTCAACCTCAGTAATGTCGCCATAGAGATAGAGGCCCCCTTCCCTATATTCGGGGAGAGGATGATGAGGGTAAGGAACTTCGTTATTTACGGGAAGATAGGAGACCTTCCTATGAATAGCTCTAAGGATTTGAAGCTTACTCTAGCTGTCCCAGTTGACTTCAGGCCGGGTAGTCATGATCTCAAGATAAACATGACTTATGAAGTCGCCTCCTCAAGGTACAGTATCCTCTTGAAGGATAGTGTAGTAGTGCTGAATGAAACCTACGTTAAGCCAACTCCTCCTCCTGTCATTGAAGATGTATTGAGGCAAGCGGCCATCCCCATCATCGCCATAATAGTCATTATAGTAGCCGCTATCCTCCTCTACACCTGGATGAAGGGGAGGGGTAAAGCGTAAAAATCTCTTCCAGACGTTAGATCGGTGAGCTGATGGAGATAGAGGAGATAGAGGGAGTCAAAGTAGAGAGGATAGGTGCCCATAGCCACATAAAGGGATTGGGTCTCGATGAGAGGGGGAAGGCTAAGTTCGCTGCAGACGGTCTCGTGGGCCAGCTCAGGGCTAGGGAAGCAGCTGGATTAGTAGTTAAGATGGCTAGGGAGGGGAGGCTTAGCGGGAAAGCAGTGCTATTGGCTGGCCCTCCCGGGACTGGTAAGACAGCTATAGCTGTCGCTATAGCTAGGGAGTTGGGGGAGGGGGTCCCGTTCATCCAGCTCAGTGGCTCAGAGATATACAGCGCTGAGAGGAAGAAGACGGAAGTGCTGATGGAGGCCATGAGGAAGGCTATAGGAGTGAAGATAAGGGAGATGAGGAAAGTTTATGAGGGAGAGGTAACTGAGATAGATATAAAGACAGGATCTAGCCCATACAATCCGTTCGTTAAGGTCCCTCAAGAGGCTGTAATAACTCTGAAGACTACTAGTGAGGAGAAGAGGCTCAGAGTTGGCCCTAACGTTGCTAGGCAACTTGTAGAGTCAGGGATAAGTGAAGGGGATGTCATAATGATAGACGCGGAAAGCGGGAGGGTATCTAAAATGGGTAGGACTAAGGAGTCATATACATACGATCTAGAAGCTGAGCAGATAGTTCCAAGGCCTGAGGGGACTGTATTGAAGGAGAAGGAGTTCGTCTATGTGATGACACTCGATGACCTCGATAATATGTACGCTAGGAGGAGAGGAGGATTCTTCTCACTCCTCTTCGGGGTCGGGGAGAGGGAGATAGACCCCGAAGTTAGGGCAGCTGTCGATCAGCAAGTCAAGGATTGGGTGGAAGCGGGAAGGGCTGAGATAATCCCCGGCGTTATGTTCATAGATGATGCTCATATGATGGATATAGAAGCTTTAAGTTTTGTAAGCAGGGCTATGGAGAGCGAACTCGTCCCGATAATAATACTAGCTACGAACAGGGGTATAACTAGGATAAGGGGGACTGAGATAGAGGCCCCATTCGGGATGCCCTTAGATCTATTGGATAGGCTCGTCATAATAGTGACCGATAAATACAATGGGGATGAGATAGAGCAAATACTCAGGATAAGAGCGAAGGAGGAGGGTATAGAGGTCAGCGAAGATGCTTTGAAGCTCCTCAGGAGACTAGGTGAGGAGAGATCTTTGAGGTACGCTGTCCAGATACTCGGTATAGCTGGTGTAAAAGCTAGATCGGAGGGGAAGAAAGGAATAGGCATTGAGGACATTGAGGAAGTCTCATCTAGGTTCAGTGATGTTAAAGAAGCCGTTGACCATCTCAGGAAGTATGAGGAGGAGCTCCTCAAGTGATTTAACTGACGCCTAACGTATCAACGACGGGCCCGAGGGGTCCTTTTTATTTGAAGCATCTTGAATCTGGAGGTGGGTTCATGAAGCGATCCTTGACTCTCCTCATGTTGCTCTTACTCACGTTCGCTACTGTCGAGGGGAGCCCAGCTAAAGTATGGTACGATCCGCTGGAGCTCAGATCCGCGCCTCAAGCTGATGTGAGATCATTGGAAGTTCAGCTAGAGGGACAGAGCATGATCTTTCAAGTCAGCATGTATTCCAAATTGGATGATAGGATCGATTACTATACGGGGAAGATATTCTTGGATTTAAGGGAGGGCGGTTCAACTTTTGAGAAAGAGAAGGGTGCAGATTATCAACTAGCGTTCTACATTAGTCCTAAGAACATGAGTGGGAGTTGCACTGTCCTCGCGTTCAATGACGTCAAGTTACAATGGGAGGAGGCGAAGGCAGCCTCTTGTTCGATAAAGGTATCTGGGGATAAATTAGTGATCGATACGGATCTCGGGAAGTACGCTAAGGGCCCCTTTAGATTCAAAGCTTACTTCGATACCTTGGATATGAATACCATGAAGGTAGCTTATCTCCTCTCCAACAGCGGCAGGGCATCTATAGATGGCAATTACGGGGAGTACAAAATACCCCAGATCTCTGGGCAGGGGGGGAGAGCGATAGCTCCCATAGATTATAAGGAAGTTTACGTGCTCGATGACCTCTCAAGGATCTACTTAGCCTTAGTCCCCTCGAGTCATGAGGGTGTCAAATGCGAGTTAGGAGGGCCTGGGGCGAAGCTAACTAGGAACTACTTCGTAGATATAGATGTGGATATGAACGAGACGAATGGTATTGACCTATCAGGCGGTTATAGTTACGAGTGCACTTTCGATGGGAGGAGGTGGTTCCCCTTCACGGTTTACGAAGGTACTGGCTCTGGGATAATGATAGGCAAGGCTGTAGAATTCGATATAAAGCTGTTACCAGTTTTAAGTCAGATCTCCAGCCGGGGCGGGAAGTTCGGCATAATAGTTAGGGCATCGATTGTATACAGGGATTATGTGCCCGATACAGGATGGTTGCTCTACAGTGCTATGCCTGAAGCCAAGTCCTTCGAAGTGATCGGCCCCACCACAGATATAAATATGAACAGGGATCTCTCAGGTGCCTTCAAGTCGATGGGTTCCGCTTCGGGTATCTACAGGATAGCTTTGGGAGGCCCAGGAGCTGATCCGTCCTACCAAGGGGATCCGTCCTTCAAGTTCCTGAAGAGGAAGGATGGGCTGTACGGTGGCCTGGAGTTCAATGGGAGGGAGTTCTGGGCTAGTTACGGTCGCATAGATTATGCTGTGATCAAGATATCTAGGATAGGAGAGGGCTACTATTGTTCAGTAGCCGGGGTCACCAGATATGGGACTAGAGCGGGCCTCATCTGGCTCTCTCAGAACATGGAGATGCTCTCAACGGGGACTTACTTGATAGGATGGATAGATAATGGAAACGATATCGTTGAGGTGAGCGAGATAAGCCTCTTGGCCGGGGGTCCTTGAGCTTGAAGGATCCTAGACTTTTAGCAGTTGAGATAGCTGCAGCATACCTGAGGGAAGTCCCAGATAAGATGCTTAAGGGCTTAGACTTGAGGTATGTGAGCAGTGAGGTCCAGAGGGCAGTTTACAGCTTCTTACCTCTCGAGGAGCTGGAGGCCAGCGGGATGCTCGAAGGAATTGAGAGAATTGGAAGAGACCTCAGGGAGGCGTGGCTTCAAGCTAAAGGATCGTGCCGTTCACCTAATGATTTTCTGAATGCTGCCAGGATTAGATTCGCATCGATAATTTTTTCTGGCCTTAGGAAGAGGATAGACAGGGAGAGGAGGATTTATAGTGGCACTGATTGCTTCTGGGGGACGATAGTCAGATCAGAGGGATTTGATGGTCTTAAAGCATTACTAATTGATGCTAGAGAGAGATACGATGTCGTCACGAATCTGGATGTGAGTGGGAGGGTGGCTTTCGCGATCCTCCCTCCGAGGAGGTTCGATAAGTTCGTGAGCGAGGGGATGTTGATAGAGGCTGAAGGTCAGGGCGACCCCGGTGACCTAGCTAAACCGACTGAGAGGGGCAAGGGAGCTATAGAATCTGTCCTCAGGGAGGAAGCTAGCAAGCTGAACATAAAGTTATGAGAGATCAATTAACTTCACGAAATATGACGAGAGGGGACAGACTTCATTACAGAGGCCGCACTTATCACAAGAATCATCGATTGAGACCTTCTGTGAGAGCTTTATAGCGTTTCTCTCACAGTATTCTAAGCAGACACCACATCCCGCACACAGATTGGCCCTAGCTAG
>JAVCBY010000093.1:0-8370 GCA_037917625.1 Thermoproteota archaeon
TCTCCCTCATCCCCCAATCCCTCACGGGTATCATGCTCCTTATGGTAAGGCTCATCTCCTCATAATTCCTGACTTTGTTTGAGAACTCCGATGTTATCTCCGTGCTCTTCCTCGCCATACCATCGAGGAATATGTCCCCCTTGAAGCCCCTAGCCCTCAGGGCCATCGCTACTTCTAGTAGCCTGCCTATAGCGAAGCCAGCTATTATAACTGCACCCCCGCTGTTCAAAGTCTCCATCACTGTCTCTTTCAAGAGTATCTCCTGCTTATCCCTAGGTGGGTGCTCTTTCTTCGCGTAAGTCGTTTCAGTTATCAGGATATCCACCTTAGGGATGTCCTCTATCCTAGCTGGAGGCATGAGCCTCGACTCCACAGTATTGAAGTCCCCAGTGTAGAGCAGGGAGGTGCCATCATAATTTACGTGGAACATAGCGCTCCCGGGGATGTGCCCCGCATCTATCGCAGTGACTTCAAGGTCCCCCACTTTGAATGGAATATTAAAATCTATAGTCCTGAAGTTTTCCAGAGTCTTTTTCACTTCTCTTTCCCCATATCCCAAGTTATGACCCTTCGATTTCGCCACTTTTATCGAATCATAGAGCAGGAGCTCTGTATAGTACTTCGTTATATCTAGAGCGTAGATGGGCACTTCCATACCATGGCTCACGAGCCTGGGCAATGCACCAGAGTGATCTAGGTGAGCATGCGTTAGGAGGACGGCATCTACCTCCTCCGGGATCGGGGGGAACTCGGGATGCTGCTTGGGTATTAGCTTCATCCCATAGTCCAACAATACCTTCGTTCGTCCAGCCTCGAGTAGTATAGCGCTCTTCCCAACTTCTCTAGTTCCCCCTAAGCATGTTATAGATACTTTAGCCATTTCCATCACCTCTGACCTCTTCAGGTCTTAGCGAGGATATGTCCAGTAGCCCTTTAAAAACATGTGAGCGTGAGATTTCGATGGGGCGATCTCATGAGTTATGTCCCTTTCTCGGATTTCAAGAAGCTCGATATAAGGATAGGGGAGATATTAGAAGCTGATAGGATAGAGGGGAGCAGGAAGTTAGTTAGATTGGTAGTAGATCTGGGTAATGAGAGGAGGCAGCTTGTAGCAGGTATAGCTGAGTTCTATGAGCCGAAGGACCTCATAGGGAGGCAGATAGTTGTAGTGACGAACTTAGAGAGGAGGAAGTTCATGGGAGTGGAGTCTCAGGGCATGTTACTAGCGGCTGTAGTCGACGGTAGACCCGTCCTCATCGAGCCTGAGGAGAAAGTCCCCCCTGGAACTCCGGTCTCATGATCCCTCCTCAGAGGCTCCGAGTATCCTATATACCTCTACTCCCTCATCACCTATCTTCTTGAAATCGAGGAAGGCCAGTCCCTTCCTCTCAAGCCCTTCCAATATCTTCCTCGCGAGCTCCACCGGTATGTTCAATTCAGAGGATACATCGGCTATGGAGACGAATCCACCCTTCCTCTTAGCTAGCCTTATAACAGCTGCCTCTAGCCTCCCTTTAGAGACTTCAGCTTCCCTCAACATGTGCCTTAGGTAGATGAGCGAGCCCCCTAAGGTAATGAGAGCTATCCCGGGTAGCACTCTAATGGGCTCGAATACGCTCGCTATCAGGAATATCAAGCCGAAAAATATGAGCACTGCTGAGAGTAAATAAGATAAGATATCGGATATTGAGGGCAATTTAACCCCCAACTTCTTCCTTCAGTTTCTTAAGCTCCTCCTCTAGTTGAGTCTGCAGCTCTATCTTACCTAACTCCCTCTCTATGACATCCCTCTCCTCTGGCTCCAGTAGATCTAGAGCTCCTCCAGTAGCTATCAACTCATCTAATGCTGCTGCTCTCGCCTTCATATCGCTAATTTTCTCCTCAGATCTCTCGATTATCCTAGCAGCTGATGCGAAATCGTCAGAGAGACCCGTTATCATCCCCTGAACCTCAACTCGAGCCTTGGAGGCCTCATATTCAGCCTTAAGCTGCTCCTTCTTAGCCTTGAAGAGCTCTATCTTAGTCCTTAGATTGTCCCTCAAAGCGAGCAGTTTTTCCTCATCCTGCTTCATCTCATTTATCCTCTTACTGATGGTCTCCCTCTGCTGAACTAAGACTAGCTTCCTCTCCAGAGCTTGCTTAGCTAAATCCTCCCTACCTGCTTTTAGGGCCCTCTTAGCCTTATCGTCCATATCGTTTATCCTCTCATCCAGCCTCTCTAACTCGAATTCCAACTTCTTCCTAGCAGCTATTGCTCTCGAGAGTGCCATCTCAACGTTATGCAGTTGTTGAACGAGCTTATCGTAAGCGTAATCTAACTGCTCCCTCGGATCCTCGAATCTGTCGAATAGCTTGTTTAACTTGGCCTCTATGTTCGCTCTCAATCTGTCCCAGAATCCGGACATACGATCACCTCTACCTGGACCTTCACAGAGATAAAAAGATAGCCTCTCCGTAGTTGTCTTCAGCACGTATTTACCCCCTGGGGTGCGACTAAGGCCCTTGGATTTTTCCTAAGATTTAACTTTAAGGGCCTCGCCGTACTTTTTGAGTGAGAGTAGGGCATATGCAGCTCTCTCCGGCGTGGGGAATATTGGCAATCCCCTCTTCTTCAATTCCCTCAGGATAGAATCTACTTCATCAGTAGTAGGTACTGCGACAGCTACAATAGGTACCTTCGAGGATCTCAGGAGCTCCGATAATGCCTCCAAAGTCCTACTAGGTATCATGGCTGGGACCCCGAGCAAGGGTATTATGAAGAGGGCATCATACTCACCGCTCTCTGAGAATATTCTGCCGACTTCCAGGAACTGCTCTGGTGTCGAGTCACCTGTCAGGTCCGTCGGATTGCCGACAGGATAGTAAGGGGGAAGTATCCCCCTGAGCTTCCTCTCCAACTCTTGAGAGGGTGGGTTCAGCTTGAAGCCTATTGATTCGAGGGCGTCCACAGCCAATATTCCGAAGCCCCCTCCGTTCGTTATAACAGCTACTCTATCGCCTGACATGGGAGGTTGCGATACTAATGTCTGAGTGGAATCCAAGAACTCACCTAAACTGTTCACGATTATCCCCCCGCTCTGCCTCACAGCGGAGTGAAATATCTCACTACTCCCTGCCATCGATCCTGTGTGGCTCCTCACAGCCCTGTCGCCTGATGACGTCTTACCCCCCTTCAGTACTACTACCGGTTTCCTCCGTGATGCCCTCCTTATGGATTCCATGAACTTCCTCCCATCAGCCACGCTCTCTATGTATGCCGCTATTACTTCAGTGTCCTCATCTTCCATCAGGTAATCCAATAGCTCGCCCTCATCTACATCAGCTCTATTCCCATAGCTCACGAATTTACTTATCCCCATACCCTCCTTCCTCATCATCGTAAGCACTGTGCTCCCTAAACTACCGCTCTGCGTGATGACAGCTATTTTTCCCTCTCCAGGCCTCGGTATTAACCTCTCCGGGAGGAAGAGAGTATCTATCTTATCCTTAGGATCGAATATCCCGAGGCAATTCGGTCCAATGATCCTTATTCCACCCCTCCTCGCAACCTCAACGAGCTTCCTCTCGAGCTCCCAGTTCCCCACCTCAGAGAACCCGCCTGAGATCACCAGAGCCCCTCTAGCTCCCTTATCGGCTGCTTCCTCTATGATCGCTGGTGTAACATCCGCTCTGACAGCTACTACGACCAGATCAATACTTCCCGGTATATCTGAGATAGATTGGTAGCATTTAATCCCTAAAATTTCGTCTGCATTTGGATTTATTGGGTATATTTTACCCTCGAATCCTATCTCTACCATCCTCCTCAGGATGACATGCCCCACTTTCTCCTCGCTCCTGGATGCGCCGACTATTGCTACGGATCTAGGTTTGAAGAAGACATCTAGGCTCATGCTCCCCCTCACGGGTTACGTTAAAAATGGGCTGATGTACTATAAAATAATGCCATTAGAGGATGAGCTCCCCTTCGAGTCCCCTGAAGAAGCATTCATGAGGATGAGCAAAAGTATCCTGAGCTCCCTCAACATCGAGAAGAGTAAGTATGAGTTGAAGTGGGAAGAGATCCCCGAAGGATCTTATGAGAGGATAGCAGCTGTGGATGGGGGGAGCGGTATACTCTTCTTGAACCAAGGTCAGGTGATGTTCTTAGCGTCCTCCTCCCTCTTCCAGAAGGATGAAAGAATTATGAGATCTAGGAAATACCACATCGGCGTCCTAGATGCTTTCGCGTATGCTGAGAGAGTTTCAATATGCAGAAAGACGATGGAGGTAAAGATGGCTCTTAGAACAATCGGATCACTTAATCCAGATCTTCTACTGCTTGATGGATCGCTTAAAGCGTTCGTAGATGGGGATATATGGGCTACGCCATTCGGCTCGAGGTATCCGGCTAGCGATGTTAGGAAGTTCCTAGATGAACTGCTGATGGGAATTGAGGGGATGGGGATCGATCTCACGAGTGGGCTCGTCCCCCTGACCCATAGTCAGGAGTACTCTAGGGAAATAGATGCTATGATAGAGGAAGCCCTGGGGGGGAGCAGGGGGGCCCTAAGGAAGGATGAGCTCCTGAGGGCTAGAGCTTATTTGGAGAGGTATGAATTCCTTCACTCGATGAATAAGCTCCTCAGTATATCTAAGAACGTTGTAGCGATATCTAAGAGATCCGGAAGTAATGCTTATTTCGGATCGGAGATCCCAGACATTGAGATAGTGAGGAGGTGCTATGAAATGAGGCCGGGGTTCCTCAAACCTATTTCTATGAATTTGGACTTCCGGCCTCACGGTATCGATAGCTCCTACCCGATTAAGTTAACTTATGCGAGGTTAGAGAGAGGGGCTAACGTCCTGAGGGTAGAGGTACTGGGAGATCGTGACGATATCGGGGAGATATTGGGATCCCTCGCTAGAGACTCAATAAAGGGATATCCATACCACCTGAGGATAGCTCATGAAATGGCAAAAGTTGGGAGGAAGCTTATCCAGTTCTTAGCGAAGAACCTCCATTTAGATCTCGTGAGCGGGAGGGAGGTCCTTGGAGAGTGACTCCTTGGGCAAGGTCGCCCCGGGCACCACGCCTCTCTCAGTACATATGGTGGCTTACGAGGGCGTGATCCCGAGGGTCGGGGAGTACGTCATATTGGAGGATGGAGACATTAGAGTGCTCGGTATGATAACAGATGTCATAATGGGGGCCTCCGAGCTCGAGAGAGAGGACCTTCTTCAGGCGAATTATTATGATAAGATCCTTAAGTTGATTGAGAGGCCCTCAAACTGGATAAAAGCCTCTATAAAGATGATAGGAGTCCTAGATGGGAACAAGATCTCCGGAACACCTAAGGTACCTATATCGCCTGCAGCAGACGTTAAAAGAGCTCCAACTGATATTTTGACTGAGATCTTCAAGCCGGATGACGGTGATGGGATAAGGATAGGGAGGTTAATGACTAGGGATGATGTGGACGTTTACCTAGATCCTGATGAGATACTCTCAAGACATCTAGCTATTCTAGCGGTCACAGGCGCTGGGAAGTCGAATACTGTCGCTGTAATACTTGAGGAGATCCTGAGGCTTGGAGGTGTAGCTCTGCTCTTCGATATACACTCTGAATATTCCAACATGTCTCTGGATTGTGATCGTTGTATTGAGACGATACAGCCGGAGATAGATCCATCAACGCTTAGTCTCGACGAGATAGCTAAGTTAATAGGAATCTCTTATGAATCAGCCGCGAAAATCTATATATTCCTTAAGAGAGCTTATATTAACGCGAAAAAGCTTCTAATGAGGGAGGAATTGAGTTATTACATCAAGAGAGCTGGGATAGACAGTGATCCTCAGGATCTACTAGCTGGGATACACGCTATAGTGAAGCTCTCTGTAGATGAGGAGGGTAAATCCGATGATGAGAACCTGATAAAATACAGCAGAAGGGATAAAGATAGTGTATTGAACCTCTTAGCCAGACTGGAGCACGTAAGGGATAGATATTCTAGAGTTCTAGTCTCACGGGCCGGTGAGATAGTCGATCACTTGAACTACGGAAAGCTTGTCGTCGTTGATTTAGGTCAATTAGATACGGAGCTAACTGATATAGTCGTAGGCAAGACTCTCCTAACTCTCTTAGAGAGGGCTAAAGCAAGAAGAATGGGATCCAACGATCGAATACCTATCCCCGTGCTCTCAGTGATAGAAGAAGCGCACATATTAGTGCCCTCTACGATGGACACTTACACTAATTATGCTGCCTCAAAAATAGCGAGGGAGGGGAGGAAGTTCGGGGTCGGCCTCTGCTTAGTCAGTCAGAGGCCGAAAGGTATCAATACAGATATACTCTCTCAAATGGTCAATAAGATAATATTGAGGGTGATAGAGCCTGAGGATCAAGCGTACATAAGGAGAGCTACTGAGTTCCTCAGTGAGGATATGGTGAACTACCTCCCATCTTTGGATATAGGGGAAGCCGTAGTCGTCGGCCCTATGATCAAGATACCAGCGCTCATAAAGGTCAGGTTATCTAAAGCCAAGAGGAGAGGGGAGAGCTTGAAAGCTAGGGAACTATGGAAGATGGGGATTGAGAGGAAGGACTTCGAGGATAGTTACTACTCAGCTATAGGTGATTGAGATGAGATTAGTCCATTTATCGGACAGCCATTTGGGAAAAGCTCAATTCAATCTAGCTGAGAGGGAGGAGGACTTCTACTCATCATTCAGTAGGGCGATAGACATAGCTATCTCAGAGAAGCCAGATCTCCTCATATACACTGGAGATCTATTCGATAGCTATAGGCCCCATCCTAGGGCATTCGTTAAGGCCTTCGAATCCCTAATGAGACTAGTTGAGAGGGGGATCCCGATAGCTATAATAGAGGGAAATCATGAGCTGGGACCTGATGTCGTGAGGAAGCAGATAACTTCCCCTATCGCGAACATGGAGAATCTCTTCAAGAGGTTGGGTTACGAGAAACTATTCATAAGGCTTAATGCTAGAGTTGAGAGGATAGGTGATCTCGTCATAGCTGGCCTACCTTATAAGAGCTTGGGTAAGGACGTCCCGGCTATGATAAGCAGACTAGAGAGAGACTGCAGGAGTTTATGCAATTGCCCCTCGATCCTCATGCTCCATCAGGGAGTGAGGGGGATGATCAAGACATTCTATCCTGAGCTCGATTTCTCCCATGTAGCGAGCACTAGCTTCGATTATGTCGCTATGGGCCACTATCACAATAAGGTAGTGAGGAGGAGCGGGAATAGGGTTTTCGCTTACCCAGGGTCCACTGAGATCGTCGAGCTGAGGGAGGCTTTCACTTCAGATGGGAGTAAGTATATGCTCTCCGTGGATATAGAGAGGGATAGTATAGATGTGAGGGAGATAAAGCTCGAGACGAGACCATTCATAACATTCTCTGAGATCGTAAGGAACACTAGGGATCTATATTCCCTAATAGAGAGGATAAGGGATGAAATTAGGGGAAAGGAGAGGCCTGTTATATGCGGGAGAATCCATGTGAAGGGATCCGTGAAGCCCGGGTTCTCCACTGGGGAGATCAAGAGATCCCTCTCCAACGATGCCCTCCACATCGTCGTTAAGGAGAGATTTGAGGAGAGGGAAGAGGAATCTGATGAAACCCCACTCTTGGGGCTGGAGGATACTATATCTCAACTCATAGGCTCCCTCAAGATAGATGAAGATATCAAATCCCTCGCGATAAGGATATTCGACCTATGGTACAGAGAGGGGAAGAGGGGAGAGGATCTCTTGAATGAGGTCATGAGGATGGTGGAAGAGTCTTGAGGATAAGAAGGATATCGCTCGAGAACTTCGGGTCCCATCAGAAAACTGATATAACTTTCTCGGATGGAATAAATGCGATAATAGGGAACAATGGAGCTGGGAAAACGACTATACTTGAGGCCATAGCTTATGCCCTCTACCACAGGGCCAGTAGATCGCAGGATGAGTTGATAAGGATCGGAGCCCCCTATATGAGGGTAACGCTCGAGTTCGAGGCAGATGGGAGGAGCTATATAGTGACTAGAGAGAGGGGGAGAGATGGTGAAGTATCCGCAGAGCTTTATGAGATTACAGAGGTAGGTAAGAAGTTCATACAGAGGGACCAGAGCAAGGTATCATCTCAGATAGAGGCTATCTTGGGATTCAGCAGGGACGTGTTCCTCCAGGGAATTTACGTGAGGCAAGGCGAAATACAAGAGCTATTGGAGAGCCAACCATCTAAGAGGAAGGAGATCATCGCCAGGCTCTTGGGCATAGATATTCTTGAGAGATTATGGGAGGAGCTCAGGGGAGTCGTAGATAGGTTGGATTCGGAGATAAGGGGGATTGATAGGGAGATAACTGCGATAGGGGATGT